>DAOMOP010000155.1:0-9920 GCA_035444405.1 Rhodocyclaceae bacterium | reverse complement strand
CCGGAACGCCGGAACGCCGGAACGCCGGAACGCCGGAACGCCGGAACGCCGGAACGGTGGGGCGGTTGGCGACGACTGCGCGGGTAGAGCACCACAAGTGACCACGGCAGCCTCGCGCCTGCGGCCGGCCGCTGGTACGTCGGCCGTCCGCAGGTCGTCATGCATCCGTTACAAGGGCATGATTAGCCTGAACCACGCCTTGTCGCCGCGAAAGCGGTTCTTCGCATGAGTCTCGTGCTGCCACTGCGCGATGAACATGGTGCCGCTGCTGCTCGTGTAGATCGCGCTCGGGCCGATCGCGAACACCTCGCCCTTGCGCCCCGACGACCACGGGCCGAGTGCCGCGGAGATCTTGCGTCCGTCGAGCTTGTCGTTGGTGGTCTGCTTCAGGTAGTAGCCGGACAGGCCCACACCCCACGGGCCGAAGCGCTTGCCGACGAGATAGTCCATGTGGAAGTCGTCGCCCGATTCGTAGTCCATCTTCGGCGCGCCCGGCGCGGGGCGGAAGTCGTCGTTCTTGCCCTTGATGTTGTACATCAGGCGCGCCGAGACCTCCCAGCCCGACTTGGGCAGCCAGGTGACGCCGAACACCGGCTCGATGCTCCAGTGGTTGGCGCCGATGCTCTTGCGCGGCTCGCCGGACTTGTATTTGCCGGTCGGCGCATAGAACTCCAGCGTCGCCAGCCAATGAAAATCGCCGGCATGCCAGCCGAGCGCGAGCGGCGTGAAGATGATGTCACCCAGGCCCGTCGCCCGGGCGCTGTCCGCACCCAGCCTGACCGACTGGTGCACGATCGGCACGATCATGTGCATGGCCAGATTGCCGCCGAGAATCTTCGTGTCGGTCACCTTCACGTAACGCAGCGCGTCGAACCACGCTTTCGCGCTGGTGTCCGCCACCTTGTCGCCGTCACCGTCCCGAAGCTTTCCGCCGTCGTAGTAGCCGAAATAGTTCAGGAAATACTGCCCCGGTGGCGGCAGCGCGCCGGCGAGCCAGTTCTCGGCGCCGTTGGGGTACTGGTCGGCGCCTTCCTTGGCGTCGGCGGCGCCGACGGCGAGTCCCGACAGGGCGAGGGCGAGCGCGATCTGCTTGAGTTTCATGCTTGCGTTTCCTCCTTGATGTTATTGCTGTTTGCGTGCTCAGGGTGTTGCGATCGGCCGGGGCCGCAGGGTGTGGTGGGTGCGGTCCCGGCCGGACCAGATCAGCCCGACCCGCGCGGCGGCGCATCGCCGACGGTCTGCAGGAAGGCGCGCTCGCGGCCGTCGAGTACCAGGCAGGTCAGCACGCCGCTGCGGTACGCGCCGGTGTCGATGCCGATGCGGTTGTGGCGCACCTGGGGCTCTTCGGTGATCGAGTGGCCATGCACGACGACCGCGCCGTGGTCGTCGGCGGACCTGAGAAAGCGCCCGCGGATCCACACGAGGTCGCGCTCGCGCTGGGCGTCGAGCGCGACGCCGGGGAGAATGCCCGCGTGCGCGAATAAGTAGCCGCCCTCGCGGTGACCGGTGGCGAGGGAACGCACGAAGCGCACATGCGCTTCGGGCATCGCCGCGACGAGCCGGTGTCGCATTTCGGTGAGCAACGCGTCGTCGGCGATTACGTCGCGGGGGAGCGCGACGCCGTAGGCCGCCAGCGCCTCCGACGCACCGTAGCCGAGCCAGTGCCGGCCGATCATCAGGTCGCCGTCGAGATAGCGCAGCAGCAGCTGTTCGTGGTTGCCCTTGAGCGCGACGATCTCGAAGCCGTCGGGCCGCCACGCAATCACCTGCTCGAGCACGCGGCGCGAATCGGGGCCGCGGCTGATGTAGTCGCCGAGGTACACGACGACGCGCCGCCGCGCGCGGCGGCGCTGCGCGTCCAGCGCGATGCCGCGCTGCATCGTCGCGAGCAGGTCGGCGCGGCCGTGGACGTCGCCGATCGCATAGACGACGGTGCCGGCCGGTGTCGCCGCGGCCGGCGGCGGCGTGCCCGCCGGCGCGCGAAAGCGCGTCCAGCGCAGCGGCGAGGCGGGCGTCGGCGTCATGCGCGGCGCGACCGACCGGTGTCAGGCGGCGCGATTGACGTGAAAACGCCGGGCCTTCATGTCGAAGCGCGGCAACGCGTTGTGGCCGACGTGATGCACGCGTGGGCGGAACGACAGCAGCGCGTCGAGCCGCTCGGCGATCGCCTGCACCACCTGCGTGTCGGCGCCCTCGCACAGCTCGACCTCGACGTCCATCTCGTCCAGGTGGCGCACGCGGCTCACCGTGATGCGGAACTCGTCGACCTCGGGAAACTTGCGCAGGATGTTCTCGACGCCGGCCGGAAAGACATTGACGCCGCGCACTGTGACCATGTCGTCGGCGCGCCCGAGGATGCCGCCCTCGAAGCGCGCGAAGCTGCGCCCGCAGGCACATGGCGCGGTGTTCATCTCGACCAGATCGCCGGTGCGGTAGCGGATCAGCGGAAAGCCCCAGCGCCCGAGGTTGGTGATCACCAGCTCGCCGCGGCGACCCGGTGCGACCGGTGTGCCGGTGGCCGGATCGAGCACCTCGGCGATGAACTCGCTCTCGATCAGGTGCGTGCCGCCCGGCTGCACCTCGCACTCGAACGAATGCGCGCCGATCTCCGACGCGCCGGCGTGGTCGAAGCACTTCGCCGACCACGCGCTCTCGATGCGCGCCTTGGTCGCGGGAATGTTGGCGCCCGGCTCACCGGCATGCACGGTCGCCTTCAGCACGATCGAGCCGAGGTCGAAGCCGGTCTCGCGCGCGACCTCGGCGAGCCGCAGCGCGTAGGTCGGCGTGCAGCACAGCACCGTCGCCCCGGCATCGCGCATCAGCTCGAGGCGCTGCGCCGAGTCGCGGCCGCCGCCGGGGATCATCAGCGCACCGAGCCGGCGCGCCCCCTCGACCGCCGCCCAGAAGCCGATGAACGGCCCGAACGCGAAGGCGAGAAAGACGCGGTCGGCCGCGGTCACGCCCGAGCCGGCCAGCACGTGCGCCCAGCAGCGTCCCCACCAGTCCCACGAGGCGGCGGTGTCGAGCACCTTGAGCGGCACGCCGGTGGTGCCGGAGGTCTGGTGCATGCGCACGTAGGCGTCGAGCGGATAGGTCAGATTGGTGCCGAACGGCGCGTGCGCGGCCTGGTCGGCCATCAGCTCGGCCTTGGTCGTCAGCGGCAGGCGTGCGAGATCGTCGAGCGTGCGGATGTCACCGGGCTCGGCGCCGACTGTCTGCAGCTTGGCGGTGTAGAAGCGGTTGCGGCCCCACAGCTCGGACAGCATGTCCTGCAGCTTGGCGAGTTGCAGCGCGGCGAGCTTCTCGCGTGGCAGGGTCTCGGTGGCTTGGTCGTAGTGGCACATCGGACAGTCTCACAAGAATGGACGAACGGATGGATGGGACGGCGCCGCGCAAGCGCGGCTCAGGTCGTGCACGCGCGCATCTCTTCGAACGCCGCCTGCTTCACCGCGCACGGCGGCTGGCCATTCATCGGCGCATGGTCTGGTCGGGGCGGCGTGCATGGCTCATCTCCTCATGCTGCGCGGCACGGGCTGATGGCCCCATTGCCACGGTGTCGTGACTTCGCGGATGACGCGGTGGAACCAGTGATCGAGGGCGGTGCCGTGAGGCGGCGGCGGCTGGACCGGCACCTGACCCGGGGCGACCAGCAGGATGTCACCGGCGTCGTCACCGACAACCGGCTCGCCGCCGAGCGAATGGGCGCGATAGGCGAGGATCACGACCTTCACGTCGGCTTGCGAGTACACACCGACCAGCGCATCGACGGCGATCTCGAGACCGGTTTCTTCGCGCGCCTCGCGCACGACCGCCTCCTCGACCGACTCGCCGACCTCGACGTAACCGCCCGGCGGCGCCCAGTAGCCGCGCAAGGGCTCGAGATTGCGCTTGATCAGCACCAGCTCGCCGGCATGCTCGATCAGCGCCAGCGCGACCGGCGCGGGGTTGTGATAGGCGGTGAAGCCGCAGGCGGGGCATTGCTCGCGGTCCCGTCCCTGTACGGCGGCGAGGATCAGCGGCGTGCGGCAGTGCGGGCAGAACTGGGGTGACATCCTGGCTCTCCTTGCAGGGTCCGGGCGGCGCGGGGCGTGCCGGGGCTCACACACATACCCACGGATGCGCCCGTGTCGGGCCGGTGGCCGCCGTGGGGTCGAGTTCCACCCGTAGATCGATGCGGTCGCCGTCGGTGACGCCGAGGGCGTCGCGCAGCGCGACCGGCGCGATGATTTCGAGCTTGTCGTGCGGATAGTCGGCGACCGCCGGGACGATGCCGAACGCATCAACGCGGCCGCCCAGCCGCAGCGCGAAGCACTTGGCCGCACAGAATCCGGTGGCGGGCGCGATGCCGACGCCGGCCGCGGTCTGCATGCGCTGGCGCACGTGCGCCCAGCGCGGCCCGCTCATGCGCAGGTTGAAGGTGCCGGCGTACGGCGTGAAGCCGAGCCGCTGCCGGCACTGCGCGAGCACCCAGTCGAGCGCCATGAAGCGCGTGCCTTCGCCGAGCCCGCTGGTGACGACGCCGTGGAGCACGATGGTTTCGCGCATTGCCGTGCTCCGTCACACTGCCCTGGCGAGCTCGCGCTCTTCGTTGCCGGTCCAGCGCTTGAACAGATCGACGTCGAGGTCGAACTGGTCGAGCACCTTGGTCACCGACTGGTCGATGATGTCGTCGAGGGTCTTGGGGCGGTGGTAGAAGGCCGGCAGCGGTGGCACCAGCACCGCGCCGATCTCGGTCACCTGCGTCATCAGGCGCAGATGGCCCAGGTGCAGCGGCGTCTCGCGCAGCATCAGCACCAGCTTGCGCCGCTCCTTCAGCGTCACGTCGGCGGCGCGGATCAGCAGGTTGGTGTTGAACGAGTGTGCGAGCGCGGACAGCGTCTTGATCGAGCACGGCGCAATGACCATGCCGTCGTGGCGGAACGAGCCGCTCGAGATCGCCGCGCCGACGTCGTTGATGTCGTGCGTCCTGCACGCGAGGCCCTTGACGTCGTTGATCGAGTAGTCGGTCTCGTACACGATCGTGCGCTTGGCCGAGTCGGACATCACCAGATGGGTCTCGACGCCGAGCCGCTGCAGCACCTCGAGGATGCGGATGCCGTAGATGGCGCCGCTGGCGCCGGATATGCCGACCACGATTCGCATGGAATACCTCCGTCAGGACAGAATTTGTGCGAGCACCGCCCGTGCCTTGTGCAGCGCCGCCGGCTCGAGCGTGATCTTGTCGAACTGCGGGCCGCTGCCGCGGGTGGCGTCGAGTCCGAGCTTGGAGCCGCTGCCCCCGGCCGAGGTCGGGTCGATCACGTAGCCCTCGGTGCCGCCGATCACCACGGCGTCGCGCTGCGGCTGGCAGCGGGTCGCGACCGCCCAGCCGACTTCGCGCGGGTTGCGCAGGTCGACGTCGTCATCGACGACGGTCACGGTCTTCAGGCGGCGGTCGAGGCTGAGCGCCAGCATGATCAGGCGGCGCACCTCGCTCTTCGGGCAGCCGTGGGTCGCGATCACCGCGCTGAAGCCGGCGGTGCCGGGGGTGAGCTCGAGATCGACGACGCCGGCCACATGCTGCTGCAGCTGCCCGAGCAGCTCGGTGCCGGCCGCGAGCGAGAGCAGCGTGTCGACGTCGGCCGACCACGGGCACAGGCCCGGGTAGATCGGCTCGCGCCGGTGGGTGACCGCGGTGACCTCGATGACCGGACTGACGTTCGAGAAGTAGTAGCCGGTGTTCTCGCCGAACGGGCCTTCGGGCTCGCGCACGCCCGGCAGCACGCGGCCTTCGATGACGATCTCGGCGCGCGCCGGCACTTCGACCGCGACGGTCTCGCCGCGCACGAGCTCGACCGGCTGGCGCCGCAGCGCGCCGGCGATCGCCATCTTGTCGGGGCCCTGCGGGCCGACCTTGACGACCGAGGCGAGCAGCGTGGCGGGTTCCAGCCCGAGCGCGATCGCGACTTCGAGCGGCGCGCCGGCGGCCTCGGCGTGGGCGTGGAACTGCGACAGCGGCGGATTCGCGAGCAGGATGCCGAGCCGCCGGCCGCCCTTGACCATCATGCGGTGGATACCCATGCCGCGCCGGCCGCTCCTGGGGTCGTGGCACAGCACCACGCCGGTGGTGATGAACGGCGCGGCGTCTTTCTCGTGGTGCGTGAGGATGGGCAGCAGCGCGAGCAAATCGTCGGCGTCGCGATGCACGATCTCCTTGACCGGCGCCGCGCCGCGTGCGGCCACCGGTGCGATGCCGTGATCCTGGTGGCGCAGATAGGCCTGCACGAGGCCCGCCTCGTCGGCGCCGAGCGCGCGAGCGAGGCGCCGCCGGCTGCCGATCAGATTGCCGGCCACGCGCACGCCGGGGTGGCCGGCGACGTCGTCGAACAGCACCGCCGGTGCGCCGGCCGGCAGGCTGCGCAGCAGTGCGGCGATCTCGAAGCGCGGGTCGAACGGCTCGCGGATCGTCAGCAGATCGTCGCCGAGCTCGGACAGGAAGGCGCGCAGGTCGGAAAAGGCCATGGATTCCTCGTCGGTCAGGGTTTGTGCCGGGGCGACCACGTTGCCGCCGCCCCGGCATGGGGGAACCGCTACAGATACTTCGCCGGCATGCGCTCGACGGTCTCGAGCACCTGGATCGAGAACCTCCGGTCGCTCAGCTGCCCGCGCCCGAGGCGCACCTGCAGGCCGTCCTCGAACTTCTGCAGGTCGCTCGACACCTCGGCCTTGACGCGCCGGTAGGTGTATTTCTGGTGCCCCGGATTGAGCGTGCGGATGCTGAGTTCCAGCACCTTGCCCTCGACCAGTTCCGACGGATCACTGACGAACACTTCCCACTGATTCATGATTTTTCTCCTCACTTGCCGGCGCCGAAGCCGTAGTCCGCCCAGTTCGCCAGGACCTTTTCCTGGATGTCCTTCGGGTACATGTTGCGGAAGCTCACCAGCGTGGGCACGTCGTTGACCTTGTCCCAGTCCACCGGCCACAGGCAGTCGAACAGCACCTGCGAGCCGATGCAGTACTTGCGGTCGTGCGGGTTCGCGTGCGGGTAGAGCGCCGTGCCGGTGGTGTTCTTGAACACGTGGATGCCGCGCTCCGGATTGCAGCGCGTGCAGAACGCGTGATAGACCTCGTCCCAGTTGTAGATGTCGGTCTGGTCGTCGACCACCATCACCATGTGGAACCACGGGCCGAGCTTGGAGCCGAACGCAAGCTGGGCGATCTGCATCGCGATGCCGGCATAGGCGGGTTTCACCGCGACGATCATCATGTGGTGCGTCGAGCGCGGGTGCATGTAGACGCCGGTCACCGGGATGCCCTGGCTCTTCAGGAGCTTCTCGAGCTCGAGGCCGAGCGAGAACGAGCGCAGCAGCTGCCCTTCGTCCATCGGCACGCCCATGTTCGAGATCGTCATCGTCGCGTTGTTGCGGTAGGTGATCGCGTTGACGCGGAAGGTCACGCGGAAGTCGCGCGGGCTGGTGCGGTAGCCGGTGTACTCGCCGAACGGACCTTCCTCGACCTTGTAGTCCGGGAAGATCTCACCCTCGAGGATGATCTCGGCATCGGCCGGGACCTCGAGGTCGTTGGTCTCGCACTTGACCAGGCGCACCGGCTCGCCGGCCAGCATGCCGGTCAGTTCCGGTTCGGGGATCGGCGACGGTGCGCAGGCGGCCATCGCGGCGAGCGGCGACAGGCCGATCGCGGTCGCGAACGGGCAGGTCTCGCCGCGCGGCAGATAGTATTCGGACAGCGCCTTGCCCAGGTCCGAGAACGGGAACACCGCGCCCGACATCGTGCGCCCGTCCCACATCATCTGCCGGTACATGCCCCAGTTCACGTCGCCGCGCACCGGGTGCTTGGTGATCACCGCGTGCCAGGTGCCGACGTAGCGGCCGCCGTCGCCGTCATGCACGAGCGGCACCGGCAGGCGGGTCAGATCGAGGTCGCGGCCGAGCAGGATGTTTTCCTTGCACGGTGCCTCGCTGCGCGAGACGGTGACCGGCCGGATCACCTCGCCGTTGGTGCGCTTGAGGTATTCGGCACCGATCTGCGGCGGCTTCGAGTCGGGGTCCATGCCGAGCGAGATGGCCATGCGGCGATAGGTCGACAGCGGCGCGCCGAAGTACGAGAAGCCCGGATAGTCCTTGATCTTCTCCATGAACGGCGCGGCCTCGGCCAGTTCGCAGACGCGGCGCACGATGGCGCCGGCCTCGTTGTCCCAGTCGACCTCCTGCTTGATGCGGACGGCATCGCCCGAGGCGAGGCACGCCTCGATGAACTCGCGGTTGCTGCGGGGTGCGGATATCTTCGACACGATGGTCTCCTTGCCGGATTGAAACGAGCGCTTGCGACGGACTAGTGCAGCTTGGCCAGGACCTTGTCCCACTTGTCCTGGGCCTTGAGGATCATCTCGGCGACCTCGCGCACGGCGCCACGGCCGCCGTGCGCGGTGGTCACATAGGCGGCCGCCTCCTTGACTTCGGCGACCGCGTCGCCGACCGCCACCGGCAGGCCGACGCGCTTCATCATCGACAGGTCGACCAGGTCGTCGCCGACGTAGCACACCTGTGCGTCATGGATGTTCATCTCCTCGAGCATCTGCTCGTAGGGCTCGGTCTTCTTCTTGATGCCTTCGTGGAAGCGCTTGATCTTGAGCTCCTCGGCGCGGTGGCGCACCGCGCCGGATTTCTTCGACGTGATGATCGCGACCTCGATGCCGCACAGCTGCAGCACGACCACGCCCATGCCGTCCTTGATGTCGAAGTTGCGCGACTCGACGCCGTTGTCGTCGATGACGATGCGCCCGTCGCTCATCACGCCGTCCACATCGAGTATCACCAGCCGGATGTCCTTGGCCTTGTCCATGGCTTCATACCCTTCAAGTTGAGTGCGTTACTTTTTCTCCCTCCCCTTCAAGGGGAGGGCTGGGGTGGGGATGGGTTAACCCTGCGTAACCAAGAACCCATCCCCCTCCTGACCTCCCCCCTTGAAGGGGGAGGAACCGGCCTCAGCCTCCGAGCCCGTAATCACTCCAGCGCTCGCGGATCTTCGCGAGCATTGCCTCGTCCATGCGTGCCTCGACGGGCTTCTGCTTCCATTCGTACGGAATGCAGGCGTCCATCAGGATGCGCGAGGTCGTGAGCTTGTCCGAGTCGGGGGCGAGCGCCGGGTCGAGCGGCGTGGAACGGCCGCGCTTGATCAGCTCGGTGCCGCGCAGCGGGTCGTAGCGGCACGACAGCGCCCAGAACACGCGCTGCAGGTCGTCGGCCTGGATGTCCTCGTCGACGGTGATCACGCCCTTGATGCCGTACGAGCCGGTGTTGCTCGCGATCACCGCGTCGGCGACCTGGCGCGAGTGGCCCGGATAGGCCTGCTTGACCGACACCACCGCCCAGAAGCGGCCGGCTGATTCGGGCATGACGCACACCGACTGGATGCCGGGGATGCGCATCTGCTCGAGCTCGGTCCACAGCGTCGCGGTGCGCGTGAAGGCGAGCAGCATATGCACGTCGGTGACCGGGCGGCCCTGGCCGGTCGCCCACAGGATCGGGCTGTCGCGGTGCAGGATCTGCTTGACCTCGAGGCACGGCTTGCTGATGACCTTGTGCAGCTCGTCGGTGTAGTAGCCGGTGTATTCGGCGAACGGGCCCTCGGGGCGGAAGTTCTCTGGGTCGATCTCGCCTTCGAGCACGATCTCGGCGCCGGCCGGCACCGGCAGTCCGGTGAGCGGCGCCATCAGGAATTCCGACTGCATGCCGCGCACGGTGCCGGTGATGTCGAAGTCGCTGACCCCCTTCTGGCCCTTGTGCATCAGCGTGCCGGCCATGAAGGTGAGCGGATCGCACCCGATCACCGCCGCGGCGGGCATCTTCTTGCCCATCTTCTGGTACTTCTTCATGATGCGCTCGCCGCGCTTGCCGGGCAGGATCTGCACGCCGCAG
>DAOMOP010000154.1:0-9973 GCA_035444405.1 Rhodocyclaceae bacterium | reverse complement strand
GCGCATCGCCTTCCAGGTGTCGTCGAAGATCGACTCGCGCACCATCCTCGACCAGATGGGCGCCGAAACGCTGCTCGGCATGGGCGACATGCTGTATCTCGCGCCCGGAACGGGGCTGCCGGTACGCGTGCACGGCGCCTTCGTCGCCGACGAGGAGGTGCACAAGGTGGTCGAGCACCTCAAGCGGATGGGGCCGCCCGACTATGTCGAGGGCGTGCTGTCCGCGCCCGAAGGGGCGGCCGATGGTGCCGGTGGGGCCGAAGACGGTGACGGCGAGGCGGATCCAATGTACGACCAGGCGGTCGAAGTCGTGCTGAAGACGCGTCGGCCGTCGATCTCGCTGGTGCAGCGGCACCTGCGCATCGGCTACAACCGCGCGGCGCGGCTGATCGAGCAGATGGAGCGCGCCGGGCTGGTGTCGGCGATGGGGAGCAACGGCAACCGCGAGGTCATCGTACCCGCGAGGGAAACCGAGTGAAATCTGGTATCGGGGCGGGCACGCTGATGCGATGGTGCCTGGCCGCAATCGTGTCGTGGGCGTTCGTCGCCGGTGCGGTGGCGAGTCCGGGCGATGGCATCGCGCAGCTCAAGCAGTTCGTCGCCGATGCGGCCAGCGCGCAGGGGCGCTTCGAGCAGGTCGTGACGGCGAGCTCCGGGCGCCGCCCGCAGCGTGCGAGCGGGCATTTCGCATTCGTGCGGCCCGGCCAGTTCCGCTGGGTCTACGAGACGCCTTACACACAGGTGCTCGTCAGCGACGGCCAACGCCTGTGGGCGTGGGACGAGGATCTCAATCAGGTCACGGTGAAGCGGCTCGGCGACGCGCTCGGCAGCACGCCGGCGGCGATTCTCGCCGGCGACGGGGCGCTCGAGCGCGATTTCGAGTTGTCCGAGGCCGGCCACGCCGACGGGCTCGCATGGGTGATCGCGTTGCCGCGCCAGAGCGACAGCACCTTCGAGGCGATGCGCGTGGGCCTCGCCGACGGCATGCTGCGGCGCATGGAGCTGCGCGACCACTTCGGCCAGACCACCGTGATCGATTTCGAGGATGTGGTGACCGGCGCCGCGCCCGACCCGGCGCTGTTTTCCTTCACGCCTCCGCCCGGCGCCGACGTGATCGGCGACTGACCGGGGCAGCCCGCCGCGATGGCCGATCTGTTCGAATCCCTCGAGCCCGTCAACGTGCCGCTCGCCGAGCGGCTGCGGCCGAAGACCATGGACGAGGTGGTCGGCCAGCGTCATCTGCTCGGTCCGGGCAAACCGCTGCGCCTGGCGTTCGCCTCGGGCAAGCCGCATTCGATGATTCTGTGGGGGCCGCCGGGGGTGGGCAAGACGACGCTCGCACGCCTGACCGCGAAGGCCTTCGACGCCGACTTCATCGCGCTGTCGGCGGTGTTCTCGGGCGTCAAGGACATCCGCGAGGCGGTTGCGCAGGCACAGGCGGCCAAGGCGCGCGGCCGCCACACGATTCTCTTCGTCGACGAGGTGCATCGCTTCAACAAGGCGCAGCAGGACGCCTTTCTGCCCTACGTCGAGCAGGGGCTGGTGACGCTGATCGGCGCCACCACCGAGAACCCGTCCTTCGAGGTCAATTCGGCGCTGCTGTCGCGTGCGGCCGTCTATGTGCTCGAGGCACTCGACGGCGAGGCCCTGGCCGAGCTTTTCGATCGCGCCCGGCGCGTCGCCTGCCCGCAACTCGCCTTCGACGACGATGCGCGCGCGCGGCTGATCGGATTCGCCGACGGTGATGCGCGTCGGCTGATGAATCTCGTCGAGCAGGTGCAGGTCGCCGCGCAGACGGCCAATGTGGAGAAGGTCACGCCGCAGTTCGTCGACGAGGCGCTGGCGAGCAAGCTGCGCCGCTTCGACAAGGGTGGCGAGGCCTTCTACGACCAGATCTCGGCGCTGCACAAGGCGGTGCGGGGCTCGCACCCCGACGCGGCGCTGTACTGGCTGTGCCGCATGCTCGACGGCGGCGCCGATGCGAACTATCTGGGGCGGCGCCTGGTGCGCATGGCGATCGAAGACATCGGCCTGGCCGACCCGCGCGCGCTCGACATCGTGCTCAACGCGTGTGCGGCCTACGAACGGCTCGGCTCGCCCGAAGGCGAGCTCGCGCTGGCGCAGGCGGCGGTCTTTCTCGCCTGTGCGGCGAAATCGAACGCCGTGTACAACGCGTATAATGCGGCGCGCCGTTTCGTGGCCGACGATGATTCGCGCCCGGTGCCGCTGCACCTGCGCAATGCGCCGACGCGCCTGATGAAGGAACTGGGCTACGGTCGCCGCTACCGCTATGCGCACGACGAGCCCGAAGCGTACGCGGCGGGCGAGTCGTACTTGCCCGACGGCATGGCCGAGCCCGGCTGGTACAGGCCGACCTCGCGTGGCCTGGAGGCGCAGATTGCCGCCAAGCTCGCCCACCTGCGCGAACTTGACGAGCAGTCCGGCCCGCCTGCGGGCCGTCGATCGAACACCGGGGAGTGACGAACCGCCGGCCGGTGCGCGGCACGATTCAGTGACGGATCGACTGGTCCCGACCGAGCGGATGGTCAGCCATGAATTGCGCGCACAAGCGGCTCGCGCGTTGGGCCTTTTCGGTGTCGCCGCGCTCGTTCGCGCGATCGATCAGATCCTGCATGTAGCGGGTGATCATCAGCACGCCTTCGGGTGTCTGGACCAGGCCGCACACCATCTGGGCTGCCGCGCTGTCGGGAATGCCCTCGTGCTCGGCGATCAGCTCGATTTCGTCTTCGGTCAGATCGCAATAGTCAAGACAATCGCGGATGGATAACATGCACTACTCCTCTTCCCTGACGGTCCGATGTGGGTTGCTGCCCATCTGTGCGCACTTCTCAGTCTAACGAGCAGGGGCGCAAAAGCCAGTAAAAGTATGTGTGTGAATGCAATGTAAGCAATTGATTTGTTTAATTTAATGTTGCAGTGCGGAAGCCGCTTGCGGCACCTGCATAGGGATGCAAACAGAACGGGTTGCACTCGACTTTTCACTATGTTTGTCGAGACATCCCGGCATCGGATTGATCAGGAACAACTTTCGGACACGCCATGCTCGATATCCAACTCCTTCGCAACGACATCGACGCCGTATCGGCTGCGCTGGCCACGCGCGGCACGCCGTTCGACCCCGCGGGCTTCCAGGCGCTCGAGACCGAGCGCAAGACGCTGCAGACGCGCACCCAGGATCTGCAGGCGCGTCGCAACGCGCTCTCCAAGCAGATCGGCGCGCTGAAGTCCAAGGGCGAGGATGCGGCCGGCGTGATGGCCGAGGTCGCCGGCATCGGTGACGAGCTGAAAGCGAACGAACATGCGCTGGCCGCGCTGCTCGAGCGCATCAATGCACTGGTCGCCGGCCTGCCGAACCTGCCGCACGAGAGCGTGCCGCCGGGGCGCGACGAATCCGACAACGTCGAGGTGCTGCGCTGGGGCACGCCGCGCCAGTTCGACTTCGAGCCGCGCGACCACGTCGATGTCGGCGCGGCTCTCGGCGGGCTCGACTTCGAGACCGCGGTCAAGCTCGCCGGCTCGCGCTTCACGCTGATGCACGGCGACATCGCGCGCCTGCATCGCGCCCTCGCGCAGTTCATGCTGGACGTGCACACGCGCGAGCACGGCTACACGGAAGTCTATGTGCCGTATCTGGTCAATCAGAGCTCGATGTTCGGAACCGGGCAGCTGCCGAAGTTCGAAGAGGACTTGTTCGCGGTGCCACGTGGCGACGAGCGCTTCTATCTGATCCCGACCTCCGAGGTGCCGGTCACCAACATCGTGCGCGGCGAGCTGCTCACGCCCGATCGGCTGCCGATGAAGTTCGTCGGCCACACGCCGTGTTTCCGCTCCGAGGCCGGCAGCTACGGCCGCGACACGCGCGGTATGATCCGCCAGCATCAGTTCGACAAGGTCGAGCTGGTGCGCATCGAGCACCCGGACAACTCGTGGGCGGCGCTCGAGGAGCTGACCGGCCATGCCGAAGCGATCCTGCTGAAGCTCGCGCTGCCGTACCGCAAGGTGGCACTGTGCACCGGCGACATGGGGTTTTCGGCCGCCAAGACCTACGACCTCGAAGTGTGGCTGCCGGCGCAGAACACCTACCGCGAGATCTCCTCGTGCTCGAACTGCGCCGACTTCCAGGCCCGCCGCATGCAGGCACGCGTCAGGAGCGACAAGGGGAAGAACGAGCTCGTGCACACGCTGAACGGATCGGGTCTCGCCGTCGGGCGCACGCTGGTCGCGGTGCTCGAGAACTACCAGCAGGCCGACGGCGCGGTGGCCGTGCCGCCGGTGCTGGTGCCGTGGATGGGCGGCGTCGAGCTGCTCGAGCCGAAGCGATAGCACCGCACGCATCGCGTCGGCACGGCCGCGCGCGGTGCCGACACGCCTCGTCGTCGCCGGCGTAGATCGGTGCGGCCGATGACGCGATGCCTGCTGGCCGCCCCGGCCGGGGCGTTCGGCAATCCGACTTGATCTGGCGCAAGGGGGTGGGGGAGGGTGTTCGCTACATTAGCAAATCACCAATTACTGAATATTGCGATGTCGGGCAAATCCTTCGTTCAGATCACCAGCGACGTCTCCAAGGGACTCGAGGCCTTGCGCAGGGAGGCTCCGGAAACGATGGAGGGCTTTGGCGCGATGGCCAAGGCGGCGCTGAAGGAGGGCGCGCTGTCGGCCCTGCACAAGGAGTTGATCGCGCTGGCCATCGGCGTCGCGTCGCGCTGCGACGCGTGCATCGGCTTTCACGTCAAGGCACTGATCCGCCTCGGTGTCACGCGCGAGCAGCTGGTCGAGACGCTGGCCGTGTGCACTTACATGGGCGGCGGGCCGGTGCTGATGTATGCCGCCGAGGCGATCCGCGCCTATGACGAGTTCGAGCGGCGCACGAGCCGCTGACGGCCGACTGCCGCACCGGATGCGCGACGCAGCGGACGAATTTTTTGTACGTGCTTCGCGTTGTGCGGGGTCGGGCTTGTGCGTATAATGCGCGCTCCTGACGATTGATGTCAGATCCGGAGAGGTACCGAAGTGGTCATAACGGCGCCGACTCGAAATCGGATGGTCTGGGAAACCAGGCACGTGGGTTCGAATCCCACCCTCTCCGCCACCTGAAGATCTGCAGATCGACCATCTGCAAGTTGCGAGCCCGAGCGATCTGCCTCGGGCTTTTTGCGTGTGCGCCGGGCACTCGACCCGGGCTCCGGAAGACTGCTGCTCCGGCTGCGGGGGCCGATCCATTTTTTCATCCGGCGGGCCTGCGACCCAGCCACAGCAGCGGCAGGCCGCTCGCCAGCACGATCAGGCCGACGGCCGCGCCGGGCCCGGCGTAGCGTGTGCTCGACCACAGCAGCGCCGCGCAGCTGGCCGCGAACAGCAGTGGCGTCAGCGGATAAAGCGGCACGCGAAACGGCCGCGGCCGCAGCGGGTCGCGACGTCGCAGCCGCGGCAGCGCCATCGCCGACAGCAGCATGAACAGCCAGAATACCGGCGCCGTGTAGGCGACCATCGTTGCGATCCCGCTGTCGGTCGTCGCGCCGAACAGCACCAGTGCGAGCGTGATGGCGCCCTGCACGGCGAGCGCGCGGGCAGGTGTCTCGCCGCGGTCGTTCCAGGCACCGAGGGCGGCGAGCCTCGGCACGTCGCGCCCGAGCGCGTAGTAGACGCGCGCGCCGGTCAGGATGGTCGCATTGATCGTGCTCAACGCCGCCACGCAGACCATCAGGCTCAGCAGCGCGGCCGCCAGCGGGCCGCCCACCAGCTGCATCAGCTCGGCGCCGATGGCCTGCGTCTGGCGAAGTCCGTCCAGGCCGAAGATGTGCAGATAGGCGAGGTTGGCGAGCACGTAGGTGACGCTGACGATGGCCGCGCCGATCAACAGCACGCGGCTCATGTTGCGCTCGGGCTCTCGCAGCTCTCCGGACAGATAGGCCGCTTCGTTCCAGCCGCCGTAGGTCAGCAGCACGAACACCATGCCCATCCCCAGCGCGCCGGCGAGGTCGCCCGCCAGCGCAGCGGGGAGACCTGCATCGGCCTCGGCCGGCGCGGGGGTGGCGGCCAGCACGCTGCCGCCGATCACCGCCGCGAGGGCGATCACGGTGAGCGATGTGAACAGCAGCTGCAGGCGTTTCGATTCGCGTGTTCCGAGCATGTTGAGCAGCGTCAGCGCGACGACCGCGAGGGCCGCGTGCAGGGCGGCGCCCGCATCACCGAGCGCGACCAGCCGCTGCGCGTACTCGCCGTAGATGAACGCAACCGCCGCGATCGAGCCGGTCTGGATCACGGTGCCGCGTGCCCATGCGAACAGCATCCCGACGGCCGGCCCCCAGGCGCGCTGCAGGAAGTGATATTCACCGCCGGCATGCGGGTAGGTCGAGCCGAGCTCGGCGTAGCACAGCGCGCCGACCAGCATCAGCACGCCGCCGGCGATCCACAGGCCGATGTACACCGGTGCACTGTCGGCCTGCTGCGCGACCAGGGGCGGGAAGCCGAAGATCCCGATGCCGATGACCACCCCGACCAGCACTGCGACGCCATCGGCGACCGACAGTCCGTGCCGTGGCACCGGCATTCGTGGCCGGTCCGGCCGCTCAGTCGCGTCGGGCATGCCAGCGCGGCACGGTTCCGGGCTGCGGCACGGCGGTGATCGTGTCGCCTTCGACGCGGCCGACGTAGCGATCGGACCCGATCGAGAAGCGGATCTCGGCGCCGCGCAGTGTCGCCTCGCCAAGCGCGACCTGCGCGCCGTCGACCGTCGCGCTGCCGTCGATGTGCTGGAAGCGCTGGTTCAGCGCGAGCGCGGTCTCGCTGCCGTCGGCCGTCTGCAGGCGCCATTGCCCGGCGACGTGCGCCGGCACGATCCACAGATACACATTGCGGCCATCGACGATGTCGTGGCGGTCGGGCGCCCAGTCGCCCATGTGGAAAGCATGCGAGACGACGCGGGTGCCGGGGGCCATGCGCTCGAGGATGATCGGCTTCAGTCGCAGGTTCAGCGACGGCAGCAGATACAGCGTCAGCACCGTCGCGTCGGAGAAATCCTTCAGGAACAGGTCGCCCTGCTCGAACGTGACACGATCGTCCACGCGATCGCGGCGTGCGTGATAGCGGGCTTCGGAAAGGCGCTGGGGATCGAGGTCGATGCCGAGACCGGCTCGCGCGCCATAGTCGCGCACCGCGGCGATGACGATGCGGCCGTCGCCCGAACCGAGGTCGACCACGTAATCGTCGGAGCCGACGTCCGCCATCTCCAGCATGCGTTCGACGACCAGATGCGGCGTCGGCACATAGTGCACGTCGAGTGGCGGCTCGGCCGCCGCGGCCGATGAGGTGAAGGCACCGCTGCCCCACAGGGTCGCCGCGGCGGCCAGCAAGATGGTGATGAAGCCGGCGCGTAGCGGTCGGGACAATGGAATGCGGGCGTGTCGCGGCATGCGCAACCTCCTGCGTCGACCTGATGCGCGTGCAGCCGGAGTCGCTGCACCCATGCGGCGGCAGGCCGGGCAGCACGCCGTCGGCGCAAGCGCCGCGGTGACCCGCGGGGCCTGTCGCCCTGTCATCTAAGTCGCTGCCGGCGTCGCTGTCAATGCCGCCGGGCGATCGTGAGCCGTCGGGTCGGGCCGCTCAATCCTTGTTCTGCTCGTACAGCGACGGCGTCACGCCGGCATGGGCGAGATACTCGCGCAGCAGCTTGATGTCCTGCTTCGAGCAGGTGCTGCCGTGATGCGGATAGTGCAGAAAGCCCTCGACGCCGTTCAGCACCACGCGAAAGCGCGCGCCGTGCGAAGGCTCGATCGTCGCGCCGACGTGGTTGAGCAGCGACTCGATCTCGCGCCAGTGGATGTTGCCACTGATCGGATCCTGGAAGATCGTGCGCAGGAGGTTGATGTGTTTGTGGCTCATCGGACAGTCCGTTCGAACCCGCGCTCGGGGCCGGCTCCCGCCACTTGGTAAGCGGGCGCCCTTCGGCGGCTTCAGTGCGTCCTGTCGAGCAGTTTAGCGTCGACGGCGAAAAAAGGGGCGCGGCCGCCCGCCGTCAGGTGAGCCGGTCGGTTTCGCGCTTGAGGCGCCTCAGCTTCTTGAGCACCTCCGGGATCAGCGCCCATGCGACGAAAGCCACTGAGAAGGTCAGGATGGTGGCGCTGATCGGGCGCGTGAAGAAAATGGTCGGGTCGTTGTCGTAATTGGCCAGCGAGGTCATGAAATAGCGCTCGGCCAGCGGCCCGAGGATCACGCC
Source organism: Rhodocyclaceae bacterium (assembly GCA_035444405.1). Taxonomy (GTDB): domain Bacteria; phylum Pseudomonadota; class Gammaproteobacteria; order Burkholderiales; family Rhodocyclaceae; genus DAOMOP01. The sequence goes on along the minus strand of DAOMOP010000154.1, from coordinate 1,737 downwards.
GAGTACCAGCGGCGCGCTGGGAAAGTTCGCGCGCTTCATGATGTACCCGACCACGCCGAAGAACAGGCACACGTAGACATCGAAAATGTTGTTGCGAACCCCGTAGGCGCCGACCACGCTCATCACGATGATGAAGCCGCCCAGGATGGTCGGCGGAATGCGCAGGATGGACGAGAAGCCGCGCGCGACCAGCACGCCGGCGACAATCATGAAGAGGTTGGCGAGCAGCAGGCTCGCGAAGATTGCATACACCATGTTTGTCTGCGTCGCGAAGAGCAGAGGTCCCGGATTGACGCCATGCAGCACCAGCGCGGCGAGCATGATGGCGGTCGCGGCGCTGCCGGGAATACCGAGTGTGAGCAGCGGGATCATCGCCGCCCCGGTGGTCGCGTTCGAGGCCGCCTCGGGGGCGGCGAGCCCGGCCTCGACCCCGGTGCCGAAGTCGTCTCCGCGCGGCGAGACCTGCTTCTCGATGCCATATGCGATCACCGCCCCGACCGTCGCGCCTGCGCCGGGCACCATGCCGACCGAGCAGCCGATCGCCGCGCCGCGCCCGGCCGCGCCCTTGACCGCCCAGAAGTCACGCAACGACGGTATCCTGAACGCGCGCGGCACGCCCTTGCCGTGATCGTGGCGCGGCTTGCCGAGCATCTCGAGCACCTCACAGAAAGCGAACAATCCGATCATCACGACGACGAAGTCGATGCCACTTTGCAGTGCAGGGATGCCGAAGGTCAGGCGCGGCAGGCCGTAGAGCGGATCGACGCCGATGCTGCCGATGACGATGCCGAGCAGCAGCGACACGAAGCTGGTCCAGGGGGCTGCCTTCGCAATCGCGACGATGCTGACCAGCCCGAGAAAGGTCGCCGCGAAGAACTCCGGCTGCCCGAAGGTCAGCGCGAACTGCGCGAACGGCGGGGCCGCAAAGGTCAGGAGTAGCGCGCTCGCGATGCCGCCAAAGGCCGACGAGACGATCGCGATCGTGAGCGCACGGGCCGATTCGCCGCGCTGCGTCATCGGATAGCCGTCCCAACAGCTCGGCAGCGAGGCGGGTGTGCCCGGGATGTTGATCAGAATCGCCGAGATCGAGCCGCCAAACACGCCGCCAGCATAGATACCGCCCAGAAACACCATCGAGGCGAGCGGCGACATCATGTAGGTGAAAGGCAGCGCGATCGCCATCGCATTGACAAACGAGATCCCCGGCATTGCGCCGGCGATCACGCCGACCGACAGGCCGATCAGCAACACCCCGAGGTTGAGGGGGTCCAGGGCCGTCAGCATCCCGTTCGATATGTTGATCAGTGTTTCCATGGAACACACCTTCACCGCATCCGGGGACTATCCGTACGGGTCGCAAGGTGGCGGCTTGCATCAGCCGTTCCGTGCCACCCAATCGCTCGCCCGTGCAGTTCGCGACGGTCGCGACGATCCCTGAAACGATACTCTTCGGCAATGCGACGTGGCGATAGTGCGTCGAAATGTGGTGCGGGCGGACATGCACCGAAATCCACATGCCCGCCCGCCATGCGCCCCACCGTTTGCTGGACTGCTCTCGTGGCCCTGTGTCACATCCTTCCCGAGGGAGGAAGCACAAGCTCTTCGAGCGGCCGAGCAGGGACGCTCAAGCCGCCTCGAGTGCCTTCACGTGCCCGACCGCTGCGGCGATGACGTCCTGTGCACTGCCGTACAGCATGCGGCAGTTGTCCTTGTAGAAGAGCGCGTTCTCGATGCCCG
>DAOMOP010000153.1:1782-10077 GCA_035444405.1 Rhodocyclaceae bacterium | reverse complement strand
TGCTGGTGGCGCTGCGCTGGCGCAACCCGTGGCTGCCGTTCATCCTCGGCATGGGGGTGCTGATCGGCCTGCGCAACGGCCTGGGGTGGTAGGGCCGGCGGGGCGAGCCTGCGGGCGGCCGCCGGCCCGATTCGTTCGCGTGCGGATTCGGCCAGGCCGAACCACGGCCGCACTCAGAATTCCCAGGCGATGCCGGCGTTGCCGAAGCTGTGGTCGTTGCCGCGACCGACTGCGGCCGAAAGCTTGAGGCCTTCGGCGACCTCCCAGCGCACACCGATCTGCCGGTCCGGGCGGCTGTGCTCGGCGCCGAACAGCTCGAGCGTGAGCTGAACGGTCTCGACGAGCGGCTGCTCGAAGCCCACGCCCCAGGTGTTCGCCGCTTCGCGCTCGCCGCGATGGCGCAACCACTCGCGACCGAGGTTCAGGTGCGCGATCTGGCCGGACGCGAAGCGCCAGCTCGCCAGGCCCGCCAGCGCGCGCGCGTGCGCGGTGTGCTTGCCGTCGGCACGCTCATCGACGCGAACGCGCCCGTACTCGAGCTTGACGCCGGCCGACAGCCCGGTGTCCTGCTGCAGCGGTACCCACTTGGCAGCGAAGCCGACGCCATCCAGGCGCACATGCGGACTCGTGCTGCGGTCGCGTGCCTGGCCGTGGGCGAGTTCGAGCTCGAGCTTGTCGATCGGCGCAAAGCCGGCAGCGGCCTCCCAGCCGCGCTCGCGGCCGTCCTTGCTCCAGCCCGCCTCGAGCTTGTAGCCGCCCTGGTCGAGGGTGCCGGCGTCGTCGACCGCCATCGCGGTCGCGGTCAGCATCAGTGCTGCGACGGCCGTCAGCGTATGAATCCTGCGGTTCATGATCGTCCTTTCCTGTTCGTCGTGTTTTTCTGGAGCCTCGTGCTTGGGCGCAGACCGTGCCACGTTTCACCAAGAATGGCTCGCGCCGATCGGGGCGCATGACCCGGTGCCGGGTGTGGCGCCCGCAACCGTCGGCAACGATGATCTGCGGTGATGCGGATCGCATGTTATCATAATGATACTGATTTGCGTTTATGATGCGATTCATGCGTACGCGTGTTCGGCATGGGTGCGTTCGGCGCGTTTCGTTCGCGACGCGGGCGGAATTCGCCTCTTGCGCACGCCGGTGCTCTTCTGTTTGCTTTACACGCATCGAAAAACTGCTAAACTGAACGCAAATCATTCCCATTCACATGTTTTTGTCACAGGAGCTGCAAATGAAGAAGTCGCTTACCGCGCTGGCGGTCGTCGCCATGCTTGCCTTTGTCCCGACCACGTTCGCGTCGGGCCCGGGCGAGAAGTACGAGCATTTCAAGGGCAAGCCCTCCGAGACCTTGCCGGAGGCGGTGCAGAACTTCTCCGAGTACAACGCCAAGCTCGAGGCGGTGCTGAACGGCGAGGTCAGCGACAATTCGATGCACGAGGTGCATGAGCTCACCTACACGCTCGAGAATGCGCTGGCCAAGATGAGCGAGGAGCTCACCGCGCTGGCCGCGACGCTCGAGGAAATCCACCTCGCGTCCGAACGCATGGATCGTGATGCAGTGGTCCGCCACGGTCGCGAATACCTGACCGTGTCGCGGCAGATCGTCAAGTAAGCATCGCAGCGGCGGCGGGTGCGGAGCGGGCCGATGTCTGATCCACCCGTCGGCGCTGCGCGGTCATCGTACGACGCCGGTCCGGGGGCCGGTCCGGCCTTGCCGTGGCGCGGGCCGCCCCGTCCGTCGCAGTTGTCCGGCGCCGAGTTCGACGCGGCATCGGTCGCGCTTTTCGTCCGCTTGCGCGACCCGCGGATCGCGAACCAGCCAGCGTTCTGCAGCGGCGCCGAAGACTGAGTCGTTCCATTCCAGTGATATCAACCGTTACGTAGCAAGCCACCCAACCTCCCGAAAAGGTCAGGCAGCCAGCGAGTCGTCCGATTTTTTCAGGGAGTCATGATGCTTGCAGTGGTACGTACGCAGGGTGGCCTGCGACGCGTCGGATCGGCCCCTCGCCGATACCGTGCGGGAGCGGTCGTGCTGGGAGCCGGGCTGGCGATGGTGGCGCCGCCCGTGGGGGCCGAAGCCGGTGGGCGGCTCGGCGAGGTCGTCGTCACCGCCACGCAGCGCGAACAAAGCCTGCGCGACGTGCCGGCCGCGGCCTCGGTCGTGCACCGTGAGGCCATCGAGACGCGCGGCGCCGAGAACGTGCTCGAGGCGGTGCGCGACACCCCGGGCATCGGCCTTATCGGCCAGAGCGTCGGTGGGCGCAAGACGCTGTCGCTGCGCGGCATGGACGGCAAGCACACGCTGTTCCTCGTAAACGGCCTGCGCGTCATCGCGACCGACGACTGGGTCGGGCATTCGGACTTCCAGTACGACTGGACGCCGATCGACGGCGTCGATCGCATCGAGGTGATCCGCGGCCCGATGTCGGTGCTGTACGGCTCCGAGGCGCTCGGCGGCGTGGTGAACGTGATCACCGCGCGTCCGGCGCGCGAATGGCGCGGCAGCGCGCGCGTGAGCGGGCGCTGGGGCGAGCGGGGCGGCGACGGCTACGGCGCCGGCTTCAGCGTCGCGGGCGGCCTCGGCGAGACGCTGCGCGTCGCGCTGTCGGGCAGCAAGCTCGATCGCTCGCCGGTCGAGAGCAAGGACGACCGGCGCATCTCCGAGCTCGAGGGGCGCGCGCTCGAGTCCGGCCATGCGCTGCTGTCGTGGCAGCCGCTGGCCGCGCATGCCATCGATCTCGAGCACCGCATCAGCAACGAAGAACGGCGGCGCGACCAGTTCAACCGCTCGCGCGTGCCGATCCTGCATCGCGACACCTACGACATCGAGCGCAGCCAGAGCATCGCGACCTGGCGGGCCGACTGGGCCGGCGCGCAGACCCAGCTGCGCGCCTGGGAGTCGGACTTTGCGGTGGCGAACAAGCGCAGCCAGGGTGTCGCGCCGACGCGCCCGCAGAGCATGGACGAGCGCGGCAGCGACGGTCGCGTCGGCTTCGGCCTCGGCGCGAGCCAGTTCGTCACGCTCGGCTTCGACGTGCGCGAGGAGACGCTGAACAACGCCGGACTGGCCGGCGGCAAGGACAGCGCGACCTTCAAGGCGCTGTATGTGCAGGACGAGATCGGGCTGGCGGACGATCTGCTGCTCACGCTCGGCGTGCGTCACGACCGCCACAGCCTGTTCGGCGGCGAGACCAGTCCGCGCGCCTACCTGGTGTGGCACATGGACGAGCGCTGGAGCCTGCGCGGTGGCTACGGCGAGGGCTTCCGGGCGCCGACCTTGAAGCAGATCTCGCCGAACTACGAGGGGCACGAAGGGCCGCATTCGTTCTACGGCAATGCCGACGTCAAGCCCGAGACGAGCCGCTCGTTCGAGTTCGGCGTGGTCTACGGCGGCGCCGCATTCGACTGGGAGGCGACCGCGTTCCACACCCGCGTGCGCGACCTGATCACGACGAAACTGACCCGCATCGACCCGCCGCTCGCGCCCGGGGCGCTGCCGCGCTCGCACTACCTCTACGACAACGTCCATGCCGCGCGCATCCGGGGCGTCGAGACCGCGATCGAGTGGCGCCTGCCGCACGGCTTCCACGTCGGCGGCAACGCGCAGTGGCTCGACACCGAAAACCGCGCCACCGGCAAGGCGCTCAACGCGCGGCCCGACTACATCGTCAATGCCCGCCTGGGCTGGCGCCACCCGCGCTGGGACGCCGGCTTGCGCGTCGAGCACACCGGCCGCCAGCGCCTGAACGACGAGCGCGTGCCCGCATACAGTCTCGTGCACGCCACCGTCGGCTACGACATCGACCGGCGCTTCCGCGTCACCGCCGGCATCGACAACCTGACCGATCTGCGCCTGGCCGACAAGTCGTCCCGTTTCAATTTCGCCGAAGCCCCGCGCACCGTGCGCGTGGCCTTGCACGGGACGTTCTGACACCGCGGTCGCGCGGCCTCTCGATCAAAACTGGTAGCGACAGTGACTTCTGAAACCCTGAATCCGTCCCGCGCGCGGGATGGCCATCGCGAAGGCCCGGCCGCGCGCGCCCGCAGTGCGGCACTCGGCATACTCGTGCTGTGCGTCGTCGTGATCGCCGGCCTTTTCGCCCGTCTGGGCAGTGCCACACCTGTGGGCGCCGAACCGCGCGTCGCGGTGATCACGAGCGACTTCGTGCTCGCGGGCAAGTTCGATGCCGTGCGCGCGGCCGCCGCCGAATCGTCCCTCGAGCTCGCGGTCGCCAACATCGACCGTGACGACGGCGCGACGCTCGCCGCCGCGCTGGCCGGTGCGCGGCTGGCGATCCTGGACGCGCCGCGCGAGGAGGATGCGCGGCGCATGCTCGAGGTCGTGCGTGCGCGCCTCGAGGACGAGCAGCTGCCGTGGCTGCTGGTGGCCGCGCGCGGCGCGCAGGCGGGCGGCGGGCTGGCCGAAGGCGACGTCGCGACGCTGTACGACTACTACCGCAACGGCGGCGAGCGCAATTTCGCATCGCTGTTCGCGTTCGTTGCGGCGCGGCTCGCTGGCGCATCGACCGACGCGATCGCGCCGCCCATCGTGTTTCCCGACTCCGGCTTCTATCACCCCGACCACCCCGACCTGGTCGTGCCGGATCTGGCGAGCTACCGCGCCTGGCTCGGTGACGAAGGCGCCGCGCGCCGGCCGGTGGTCGGCATCGTGATCCACCAGGCCTTCATCGGCAACCTCGGCACCGCGCACATCGATGCGCTGATGCGGCGGCTCGAGGCTGCCGGCGCGCTGCCGCTGACCTTTTATCATCCGACCACGGCCGGTGCGGGCGCGCTCGACCTCGTCCTCGACGATGGGCGTGCGGCCGTCGACGTGCTGATCAACTTCCAGGTCATGTACCAGGGCGCGCGCCGCGACGACTACGCCCGCCTGGACGTGCCGGTGCTGCAGGCGATGACCTGGCGCACCGGTGACGCCGACGACTGGCGCGCGAGCGAGGTCGGCGTGCCGATGAGCGGCGTGCCGTTCTATCTCGCGATGCCCGAATATGCCGGGCTCACCGATCCGCTGGTGGTGGCCGCCGTCGAGGACGAGCGCGTGGTGCTGATCCCCGAGCAGGCCGATGCGCTCGTCGCCAAGGCGCTCAAGCTCGCGCGCCTGCGCGGCAAGGACAACGCCGACAAGCGCGTCGCGCTGATGTTCTGGAACTACCCTTCGGGCGAGAAGAATCTCGCCGCGTCGTTCATGAACGTGCCGGCGAGCCTCGCGCATCTCACCGATGCGCTCGCCGCCGCCGGTTATCGCGTCGACACGCTCGCCGAGGACGCGATGATCGAGCGCACCACCGCGCTGCTCGCGCCGTTCTACCGCGCCGACCGGCTCGACGCGCTGGTCGAGCGCGATCTCGCCGCGCGCCTGCCGCTGGCCGACTACCTCGCGTGGTTCGACGCGCTGCCGGCGGCGGTGCGCGAGCGCGTGATCACCCACTGGGGCGACCCGGCCGACGACCCGATGCTGTCCGGCCCGCCCGACGCGCGCCACTTCGTCGTGCCGCGCCTTGCGCTCGGCAACCTCGTGATCCTGCCGCAGCCGCCGCGCGGGCGTGCCGGCGAGCCGGCCGAGAAGGCCATCTATCACGACACGCGCGTGCCGCTGACGCACTTCTACATGGCCGCCTACCTGTACGCACGGCAGCGCTTCGACGCCGACGCGCTGATCCACTTCGGCACCCACGGCAGCCAGGAGTGGACGCCCGGCAAGGAGCGCGGGCTGTCCATCTACGACGATCCCTACCTCGTGCTGGGCGACGTGCCGGTGATCTACCCGTACATCGTCGACAACATCGGCGAGGCGACGCAGGCCAAGCGGCGCGGACGCGCGACCATCATCAGCCACCAGACGCCGTCGTTCGCGCCGGCCGGCCTGCACGAGGCGCTGATGCCGCTGCACGACTTGCTGCACGAATACGCGCTGCTCGACGAGGGCGCGGTCAAGGAGCGCACGATCGCGGCGATCATAGCCGAGGCGACGGCGCGCAACTTCCTCGACGATCTCGGCTGGACGGCCGAGCGTGCACGCGCCGACTTCGTCGCCTTCGAGCGCGTGCTGCACGACTGGCTGCACACGCTCGCGCAGAGCGCGCAGCCGCTCGGCCTGCACACCTTCGGCCAGGCGCCCAAGCCCGAACATCGCCTGACGACGACGATGCGGATGCTCGGCAGCCGTCTCTACGACGCGCTCGAGCTCGACGAGCCGGACGAGCTGTTCGTGGATGACTACACGACGCTCGCGCAGACACCGCCTTACCGCCTGCTCGCCCGCCATCTGATCGACGGCGGGCCGATCGAATTGGCCGACGCGGCGCACCATGAGCTGCTCGCCGAGGCGCGGGCGCATTTCGACGCGCTGTCGGCGGCCGGCGAATATGCGGGGCTGCTCGCCGCGCTCGATGCGCGCTACATCGAGACGCACTACGGCGGCGACCCGATCCGCAACCCCGAGAGCCTGCCGACCGGGCGCAACCTGTACGGCTTCGATCCGTCACGCCTGCCCACCGAGCAGGCCTGGGCGGCCGGCGGCACGGCCTTTGCCGAGCTGCTCGCCGCGCACCGCGCCGAGCACGGCAGCGAGATGCGCAAGGTCGCGTTCTCGCTGTGGTCGGTCGAGGCGATGCGCCACCTCGGCGTGCTCGAGGCGCAGGTCTTCCACGCGCTCGGCGTGCGCCCGGTGTGGGACCGCTTCGGCCGCATCTCCGACACCGAGGTGATCCCGCGCGAAGAACTCGGCCGTCCGCGCGTCGATGTCGTCGTCTCCGCCACGGGTCTGTACCGCGACCACTTCCCGAACGTGATGCACCTGATCGCGCAGGCGGTCGAGAAGGTGGCCGCGCTCGACGAGCCCGACAATGCGGTACGCGAGAACACGCTCTCGCTCGAGGCGCGCCTGCTCGCGCAGGGCTACGGCCCGGAGGACGCGCGCGAGTACGCGCTGACGCGCATCTTCTCGAGCGAGAGCGGCGCCTACGGCACCGGCCTGGACGATGCGACGCTCGCCTCCGACACCTGGGACGACGAGGCCAGGCTCGCCGAGCTCTATCTCGCGCGCATGCAGTACGCGTATGGCCCGACCGAGTCGCGCTGGGGCCGCAAGGCCGATGGCGTGAACCTCTACGCTGCGCAGCTCGAGGGTGTCGAGGCCGCGGTGCTGGCGCGCTCATCCAACCTCTACGGCATGCTGACCACCGACGACCCCTTCCAGTATCTGGGCGGCATCGGGCTGGCGGTGCGTCACCTGACCGGCGCGAGCCCGTCGCTGTACATCAGCAACCTGCGCGATGCCGAGCGCGGCAAGGTCGAGTCGGCGGCGCGCTTTCTCGCCGGCGAGCTGCGCGCGCGCTACTTCCATCCGCAGTGGCTCAGCGCGATGCAGGCCGAGGGCTACGCCGGCACGCTCAACGTCGTCGACACCGTCAACAACTTCTGGGGCTGGACCTCGGTGGCGCCCGAGATCGTGCGCGACGATCAGTGGCAGGGCTTCTTCGACGTCTATGTCGAGGACTCGCTGGGACTCGGCGTGCGCGAGTGGTTCGAGGCGCACAACCCGACCGCGCTCGCGCAGGTCGTCGAGCGCATGCTCGAGGCGGCGCGCAAGGGCTACTGGGACGCGAGCGCGCAGACGCTCAAGCGCCTCGTCGAGCTCTACGCGGACGCGGTCGAGCGGCTCGACTATCGGCCCGCCAGCAGTCTCGTCGACCCGTACGTGCGCGAGCTCGCCGCCGGCTTCGGGCTCGACCTCGCCGGTGCCCCACCGCCGCCCGAGGACGCGGCTGCCCAAGCGCCCGAGCAGCCGAGCGCCGAGCAGGTGACCGGCCAGACGCTCGAGCAGGTCGAAGCGCCGCCCGCGGTGCCGCGCTCGTGGTGGGTGGACCTGCTGCTCGCCGGGCTCACGCTGATCGCCTTCGTCGGCGGCACGGTGCGCCAGCGTGGCTTGCCGTTGTCCGGCGCCGCGGGAAAGGCGCCGTCGTGAGCGCAGTCGTGGCCCGTGGGGCCGCGGCGCTGCTGGCCGCCTGCACGCTCGAGCTCGCCTGGGCGGCGGATGGCGATGACGAAGCGGCCCCGGTGTTGCCGGAGATCGGCGTCACTGCGGTGTTCGACGCGATGGCCGAGCAGCGCTACGCAGGCGGCGCCAAGATCGTCATCGATCAGGCGGAAATCGCCGCGCTCGGCGGCCTGTCGGTGGCCGAAGTGCTGCGCAAGCTCCCCGGGCTGGAGCGTGCCGGCTCCGGCGCGGGTGGTGCGGCCGCCGCGGGGGCGCGCGGCATGGCGCGCGATGCGGTG
>DAOMOP010000153.1:0-1772 GCA_035444405.1 Rhodocyclaceae bacterium | reverse complement strand
CCGAGTGCGAGCGGGCGCCACGCGCTGACGCTCGTCGGGCGGCTGCCGGCCGGCGAGCTCGAGCGCATCGAGATCCTGCGCGGCGCCTCGGCCGAGTACGGCAGCGATGCCGCGGTGGTGGTGAATCTCGTCGTCAAGGCGCCGCCGCGCACGTTCACGAAGACGCTGCGTGCGGTCGCCGGCGTGCGCGGCGACGAACCCAACACCCAGCTCACCGCGAGTATCGGCGGCGCCCAGGGTGGCTTCTCGTGGACGCTGCCGGTCACGTTCAACCGCCACCGCATGCCGGTCGCGGCGAGGCGGTGGCGCACCGCCGCCGATGCAAGCGGCGCGTTCGGGCAGCGCGAGTCGGTGTCCGGTGCGTACGCGATCGACGAGGCGGTGCTGTCGCCGCGCCTGTCGTGGGCCGACGGCGGCCGCCGGCTCACGCTGTGGCCGAGCTTTTACGACAACGGCAGCATGCGCCGCGAGCGTGTCGAGCGGGGTGAGCTGGCCGCCGTGCTGGGGGCTGCCGAGGGTGTGGGTTCGGATGGCCAGAGCGCGGGCGTGGCGAGCGCTGCGGGTGGGGGCGCCGCCGGTGGCAGTGGTCCGGGTGCGGACGTTACCGGCACGGGTGTGACCGGCACGGACACCGGGTCCGGTGCTGCGGTGAGCCGCAGCCGGCGCGACGACCGTGAGCGCGGCAGCGTGCGCATCGCGCGCCTGCGCGTCGACGGTGAGACGCCGCTGGCGGGCGAGGCCAAGCTCGGCTTGCGGCTCGCGTGGATGGACGGTGCACGCGAGCTTCGCACGACGCGCCGTCGCGATGCGGGCGGCGCGGCGCCGATGCGGGTGCACGAGCGCAGCGCGCGCGATGAAGGCGAGGTGAACGGTGCACTGCGCCTGGACTGGCCGCTGGGCGGGCATCTGCTGTCGGTGGGGGTCGAAGCCGCCGCGCTCGAGCGGCGCGAGCGCCAGGACGGCGATCACGGTGGCACGCGCGTCGTCGGCACCCAGGACTCGCGCGAGCGCCGCCACAGCCTGTGGTTTCAGGACGAGTGGCTGATCGGTGAAACCACGACCGTGACCGGCGGGCTGCGCGCCGAGGCGATGCGCCAGCGCACGGATGCCGGTGCGCGCCGCGATGGTGCGCTCGATCCGTCGCTCGCCTTGCGCTGGGAGCCGGCCGAGGCCTGGGTGCTGCGTGCATCGGCCGGTGGCGCGATCCGCTTTCCGAAGCTCGACGAACTGTCCGCGCTGGTCACGCGCAGCGCCGACGTGAATACCCCGCTCGAGTCCGACCAGGGCGGCAACCCGGCGCTGCGCGCCGAGCGTCTGGTCCGCCTCGAGCTCGGCGCCGAGCGCTTCTTCGGCGGTGAGCATGCCGTGCTCGGCGCCAACCTCTATCTGCAGCGCACGCGCCACTTCGTCGAGCGCCGCAGCCGCCTCGAGGGCAGCCGCTGGGTCGAGCGCCCGGAAAACGTCGGCACCGCGCGCCACTGGGGCGTGGAGCTCTCGGCGCGCACGGACACCGCGCTGCTCGGCGGCGCCATGCCCGCGGGCGGCACGCTGCGCGCGACGCTGACGCTGCCGCGCGCGCATGTCGACGACACCCGCCTTGGGGTGCGCCGGCTTGCCGCCGACACGCCGCGCCACCTCGCCACGCTGGCGTGGGAGCACGCGCCGGCCGAGGCGCGCACCGGCTTCGGCGTGCAGCTGCTCGACAGGCTGGTGAGCGACCACTTCGAGGGGTGACGCGGGAGCTGCGATGACCGAGGCGCTGTTCTACCACC
>DAOMOP010000152.1:0-10144 GCA_035444405.1 Rhodocyclaceae bacterium | reverse complement strand
CCGCCTCGCTCACGCCGACGATGATGGCCTCGCGCACCGGCGCGTAGTTCGCCGCATCGTCCGCCGCGGCATCGCGCGCCGGCAGGCGCGGCGGCGGGGTTTCGCCACGCAGCCGCCGCACGCCGTCGGCCGCGCCGCGCTGCTCGCCGATCACGTACTCGTAGCGCGAATTGGTCAGCGCGGTGTAGCTGTCCTGGTCGCGCAGGATCACCGGGCGCAGGAACACGACGAGGTTGGTCTTCGCGCGGTTGCGCGTGTCGTAGCGGAACAGCTGGCCGGCCAGCGGCAGGTCGCCGAGCAGCGGCACCTTTTCCTGGCCCGACGAGAAGCTGTCCTCGACCAGGCCGCCGAGCGCGATGATCCCGCCGTCGTCGACCAGCACCGTCGACTTGATCGAGCGCTTGTTGGTGGTCGGGCCGCGCGACTCGTCCAGCGTCGGCAACACCGACGAGGCTTCCTGGTAGATGTCGAGCTTGATCGTGCCGCCTTCGGAGATCTGCGGCCGCACCTCCAGCGTCAGGCCGACGTCGCGCCGCTCGATGGTCTGGAACGGATTGAGCGGTGTCGTGCCGCCGCCGGTGTTGGTGAACTGGCCGGTCACGAACGGCAGGTTGCGGCCGACGACGATCTTCGCCTCCTCGTTGTCGAGCGTGACGATGGTCGGTGTCGACAGGATATTGGTGCGGCTGTCGGACTCGAGAAAGCGCGCGAGCAGCGCGAGGTTGAACACCTCGACCATCTCGCCGTTGATCGGGATCTTCACCGTGCCGCGCCCGATCAGCAGGTTCAGGCCGGCGCCCACCGAGCCGAGGTTCTGCGCCGCACCGATGATGTTCTGCCCCGGTCCGCCGAAATTGGTGCCGCCGAAGGCGCCGGTGCCCGAGCCCGACTGCGGCAGATTGGTGCTCTGCCACTGGATGCCGAACTCGGCGGCGCGGTCCGACGAGATCTCGGCGATCAGCGCCTCGATGTGGACCTGCGCGCGACGGCGGTCGAGCTTGTCGATGACGTGGCGCAGATTGCGGTACACCGCCTCCGGCCCGACGATGATCAGCGCGTTGTTGACGGCGTCGGCCTGCACCACGCCGTCGCCTGCCGCGACGCCGAGGCCGGGCGTGGTGCTCGCCCCGAGGCCGCTCATCACGCGCCCGTCCTGGCTGTCGCCGGAACTTGGCGTGGCGGTGGTGCGGGTGTCCGCGCCCGCCAGTGTGTCGGCACTGCCGGACAGCGCGGCGTTGAGCGTCTGCGCGACCTGCTCGGCCTGCGCATTCTTCAGATACACGACGTGGATGTTGCCGCCCGCGCCGGGACGGTCGAGCGAGGCGACCAGCTGGCGCACCGCGCGCAGCCGCGACGGGTTGGCGGTCTTGACGAGCAGGCTGTTGCTGCGCGGCTCGGCGACGATGTGCACGCGCTGGCTCGGCTCGGCGCTGCCGGCCGCTGCGCCGCCCGGGGCGTCGTTCATCAGGCGGGCGAGCGTGGCGGCGAGGTCGATCGCGGTCGCGTAGCGCAGCTCGATCGCGGCCACGTCGCCCTGCGCCACATCGACCGACTCGATGATGCGCGCGATGCGCTCGAGGTTGTCGGCGTAGTCGGTCACCACCAGCACGTTGTTCGACGGAAACGCCGTCACGGTGTTGTTCGGCGACACCAGCGGCCGCACCACCGCGAGCATCTGGCTGGCCGGCTCGTGCCGCATCGCGAACACCTGCGTCACCAGCCGGTCGCCGCCGCGTGCCGGCGCATCGGCCGCGACCGGCACGCCATGCAGCTTCGCGTCCGCTTCGGGCACGATCTTCGTGACGCCGGGCCCGTCGACCGCCGTGTAGCCCTGCAGGCGCAGCGCCGAGAGCAGGATCTGGTACGACAGGTCGCGCGAGACCGGCGTATGGGTGACGATGTTGAGCGTCCCCCGGACGCGCGGATCGATCAGGAAGTTGCGCCCCGAGATCTTGCCGATCGCCGTGATGACGTCGCTGATCTCGGCGTTGGCGAAGTTCAGCGACACCGTGTCGTCCGGCGGCGTGTCCGCCGCGGTGGCGGCGACATGGAAGGCGAACGCGGCGCACGCAGCGAGCGTGGAGACGACACGCGGGAATGGTTTCATGCTCGGGCTATCGCTGGATCGGCTGGTTGACGAGGATAGTGCCGGGTGGCGGTGGTGTGGCCGCCGATATCGGCGCGAGCTCGATGCGCTCGCGCCGGCCCTCGTGCTCGAGCTCGACATGTTGCGCGTGGATCGCGACGAGGCGCACACCGGACGGCAGCACGTCGCCCGCGCGTGCGCTGACGACCCGGCCGTCCTCGCCGCGCAGCAGCACGAAGCCCGGTGCCGTGCCGAAGCCGGTGGCGAGACCGACGACGGTGAAGCGCTGTCGCGCCGCAATGACACTGCCTTGCGCGACGGGCGCCACATCGGCGGCGGCGACCACCGATCGGGCAATGATGCGCTGCGCGGCCACGAGCGGGTCGGCGACGGTGTCGCGGCTCGCCGCGATCGCCGGCGGCGCGAGCATCCGGTTCAGCACTTCGGCCACGGCCCAGGCCGACCACGCGAGGGCGGCCAGCCAGGCGACGGCGACCAGCGCCCGGGTCGTGCGAGGGGTCAGGCTGGAGGGAAACATCGAGCGGACGAGCGGCCGTGACGACAAAGGTGCGATGTTACTACGCGCGCCGCCGCGGCCCGAACTACTTTGCGGCCGCGCGACGCCGGCGGTGCGAGCGCGGGACTATAATCCCGTCCCCATGGACATCGGCAGGGTGCTGGTTACCGGATCGAGCGGATTCATCGGCGGGCGGCTCATGGAGGCGCTGCGCCGCGACGGCTTGCGCGTCGTCGGCATGCGCCGCAGCGCGCCGGCACGGCCCGGTCACGAGTTCGTCGTCGCCGACCTGCGCGAGCGCGCGGGCCTCGAGCAGGCGTGCGCCGGAGTCGAAGCGATCGTGCATTGCGCCGGCCATGCCCACGCGTTCGGCGTCGAAGCCGAAGCGGCCGCGCGCGCGCACGACGAGATCAACCACGTCGGCACCTGCAACCTGGTCGACGCCGCGGGACGGGCGGGCGTGCGCCGCTTCGTGTTCCTGTCGAGCGTCAAGGCGATGGGCGCGCCCGGTGCCCGCTGCGTCGACGAATCCTGGCCCGCTCCGCCCGACACGGCCTACGGCCGTGCCAAGCGCGCCGCCGAGGAGGCGGTGCTCGACGGTGGTCGCCGCTACGGCATGAACGTGACGAATTTGCGCCTCGCGATGGTGTACGGCCGCGGCAGCCGCGGCAACCTCGAGCGCATGGCGCGCGCGATCCGCGCCGGCTGGTTCCCGCCGCTGCCGGAGACCGGTGCGCGGCGCTCGCTGGTGCATGTGGCCGACGTCGTCGATGCGATCCGCTGCGTGCTCGCGCACGAGCGCGCCGGCGGCAGGACCTGGATCGTCGCCGATGCCGCAACGTATTCCGGCGCACAGCTTTACGACGCCCTGCGCGCGCTGCTCGGCCACGGGCCGGCGCGATGGCGCGTGCCGGCGACGCTGCTGCGCGCCGCGGCCGCCGGCGGCGAGCTGCTGTCGCACCTCGTCGGACGGCCGCTGCCGCTCGGGCGCGACGCGGTCGAGCGCCTGCTCGGGCCCGAGTGCTATCGGCCGGACGCGATCCGCCGCGCGCTGGGCTGGCAGGCCCGTGTCACGCTCGACGCGGGGCTGCGCGAGATGCTCGGCCTGGACACGTCGGCCGCGTACGCGCCGGTCATCGGCGGTTCGTCGTGAGCGAATCGGTCGGCGTCATGCTGCTCGCCGCGACGCTGTCGGTCCTCGTGATCGGCGCACGCCTGCGGTTTCGCGAATCCGGCCTCGATCGGCCCGGTCATCGCTCGCTGCACGCGACACCGACGCCGCACGGTGGTGGCCTCGGAATCGTCGTCGCGGCGCTCGCGATCGGCGCCTGGGCGGGTGTGGCGCTGCCATGGCTCGCCGCGATCGCGGTGCTGGCGGCCGTGTCGTTCGTCGACGACTGGCTGCACCTGCCGTTCTGGGTACGCCTGATCGTGCATCTTTGTGTGTCGGCGAGTGTTGTATTCGCGCACGGAACGGCGCCCGGATTGGCCGCTGCCGTCGCGATCTTGCTGATGGCATGGGCAACAAACGCATACAATTTCATGGATGGCGCCGACGGGTTGGCTGGCAGTATGGCAATCGCGGGGTTCGGCGCTTACGCGTTCGGCTTCGGTGAAGCGGGGGCGGGGGCGCTGGCCCTGATGTGTTCGGGCATCGCCGCGGCCGCCGTTGGCTTTCTCTACTTCAACTGGCACCCGGCGCGCATCTTCATGGGCGACGTCGGCTCCATTCCGCTGGGTTTCCTGGCGGGGGGGCTGGGATGGTACGGGGTCGTGGCAGGGGCGTGGGCGGCATGGTTTCCGCTGTTCGTGTTCGCGCCGTTCCTGTGCGATGCGAGCGTCACGCTCGGGCGTCGGGCATTGCGGCGCGAGCGGGTGTGGGAGGCGCATCGTGATCACTACTACCAGCGCATGGTGCGCATGGGGCTTGCACATGACCTCATGTGCGTGCGGTGGCTGGCGCTGATGATTGCCGGCGCCGCGCTTGCCGTGGGCCTGCTCGCGTACGCGCCGGCACTGGGCTGGCCCGGTCTGCTGGCCTGGGCGATCGTGCTGGGCGTGCTCGGGCAGCTGGTCGACCGGCGATGGAACGCGAACGAACGTCGAATGGCAATAAAATGAAAATCGCCCTCGCGTCGAACTGGCGCTCGCTCGCCGTCTTCGGTTTCGATCTGGTCGCGGTCGCGCTCGCGTGGTGGTGCGCGTTCCTGCTGCGCTTCAACGGCGAGATTCCGGCCGAATACGTCGCGCTGATGTGGAGCGGCCTCGCGCTGTTGCTGCCGGCCGAGGCGCTGATCTTCCGCGCTGCCGGGCTTTATCGCGGCATCGGGGTGTTCGCCAGCCTGCCCGACCTGCTGCGCATCCTGCGGGCCGCGGCGCTCAGCCTGGTCGCGATCGCCGTCGCCGCGGTGCTGCTGCTGCCCGAGCCGGCGCTGCCGCGCACGGTGTGGCTCGCGTATCCGCTGCTGCTCGTCCTGATCATGGGCGGCGGGCGGTCGGCGTGGCGCGTGTTCAAGGAGCACCGCGAGTTCGGCGCGCTGCGCGGCGTCGGCAAGCCGGTCATCGTGCTGGGGGCGGGCCGCGAGGCGGCGAACCTCGTCCAGGAGCTCGCCCGCTCGGCCGAATGGAATGTCGTCGCGCTGCTCGACGATGACCCGGCCAAGCGCCATCGCGAGATCTTCGGCGTGCGCGTGCTGGGCGCCTCGCACGAAATCGCCAAGTGGGCCGAGTTCCTCAAGGCGCGCCATGCGATCATCGCGATGCCGGACGCCAGCCCGGCGCGGCACCGGGCGGTCGCGAACCTGTGCGTGCAGGCCGGCGTCAAGGCGTTCACGCTGCCGGCGATCGGTCAGCTGATCGCCAATCACGATGCGGTGTCCCAGCTGCGCCGTCTGCGCGTCGAGGATTTGCTCGGGCGCGAGCCGGTCGCGATCGACACGCCGCAGGTGCGCGAGCTGCTGGCCGGCCGCGTCGCGCTCGTCACCGGGGCCGGCGGGTCGATCGGCGCCGAGCTGTGTCGTCAGATCGCGCGTTTTGCGCCGGCGCGCATCGTTGCGTTCGAGCAGAGCGAGTTCGCGCTGTATACCCTGCGCGAGGAGTTCGCCGAGTTCCTGCCCGAGATCGACCTGGTGCCGGTCGCGGGCGACATCAAGGACCGGCGCCGCGTCGTCGAGATTCTCGAGCGCCACGCGCCGGCCGTCGTGTTTCATGCCGCCGCCTACAAGCACGTGCCGCTGATGGAAGAGCACAACGCCTGGCAGGCGGTGCGCAACAACGTCTTCGGCACCCTCGTCGTGGCTCAGGCCGCGGCGGCCGCGGGGGTCCAGAAGTTCGTGCTGGTCTCCACCGACAAGGCGGTCAACCCGACGAACGTGATGGGGGCGACCAAGCGCTTGGCCGAAATCGTGTGCCAGGAGCTCCAGCGCCAGTCTTCGCGGACGCGCTTCGAGATGGTGCGCTTCGGCAACGTGCTGGGCAGTGCGGGCAGTGTCACGCCGAAGTTCCAGGCGCAGATCGAACGGGGTGGGCCGGTGACGGTGACCCATCCGGAGATCACGCGCTATTTCATGGCGGTGCACGAGGCCGCGCAGCTCGTGCTGCAGGCCGCGGCGATGGGTGAGGGCGGCGAGATCTTCGTGCTCGACATGGGCGAACCCGTCAGAATCGTCGACCTGGCGCGCGACATGATCCGCCTTTCCGGCTACGGCGAGGTCGACATTCCGATCGTATTCACCGGGCTGCGGCCGGGCGAGAAGCTTTTTGAGGAGGTGCTCGCAAACGCCGAGCTGACGCGTCCGACGCATCACCCCAAGCTGCGCGTGGCCCGTTCGGTGATGCCCGAGCATTTTGCGATGGTGGACCTGCTGCACTGGATGAGTCAGAGCGAGATTCGTGGCGACGACGAGGTGCGGCGCGACCTGCGCCGCTGGGTGCCCGAGTATGTGCCGTACAATCCGCCGCGGCCCGTCTTGCTGCCGCCCGTGAAGGCTCTGGAGGCATGATCGGCGGTGCGATGACAGACGGACCCGGGGATGCTCGCGGGCCGGCTGCGATTTCGACGACCCCGGCCATCCGGCTGGGCTTGATCACGAGTCAAGCGTATTCACTCCACAATTTCCGTGGCCCGCTGATCCGCGAATGGACCGGGCGCGGCATCGAGGTGTTCGCGCTCGCGCCGGATTATGACGAGGCAAGCCGGTCGGCGGTGCGGCGCCTGGGCGCGGAGCCCGTGGACTATCGGCTCGCACGCGCCGCGATCAGTCCGGCAAGAGATGCGCTGGACCTCGTCTCGCTCACCGCCTTGTTGCGCCGTCTGCGCCTCGATGTGACGTTGAGCTATTTCATCAAGCCGGTCATCTACGGCATGCTCGCGGCGCGGGCCGCCGGCGTCGGCAGCCGCTACGCGATGATCGAGGGGGCGGGCTATGTGTTCTCGGGCGACGGCACGCGCGCTTCGCGCCGCAGCCGGCTGCTCGAGCGCGTGGTCACCGCGATGTACCGCGTCAGCCTGGCCGGTGCGGATCGAGTGTTCTTTCTGAACCGCGATGACGTCGAGCTGTTCTCGGCGCGCCGCGTCGTTCGCCCGGAACAGGTGGAATTGATCGGCGGCATCGGCGTCGAGCTGGATCATTTCGCGCCGGCCGCTCCGGTCCTCGAACCGGTCACCTTCCTCCTCGCGGCGAGGCTTCTGGAGCACAAGGGCGTTCGAGATTTCGTCGCGGCCGCCCGCTTGCTCAGGCAGCAGTATCCGGGAGTGCGCTTCATCCTGCTCGGAAGCCCCGACCTCAATCCGGCGAGCATCGACGAGCCGACTTTGCGCGGGTGGCAGGCCGAGGGTGTGATCGAGTGGCTGCCGCATCGGGCAGACGTGAGACCCTCGATCGCCAGTGCCAGCGTCTTCGTGCTGCCGTCGTGGTACCGCGAGGGCGTGCCGCGCAGCATCCAGGAGGCGATGGCGATGGGACGGCCGATCGTGACGACCGACATGCCCGGTTGCCGCGATACGGTCGAGGACGGTGTCACTGGATTCCTGACTCCGCCGCGTGACGTGCCGGCCCTGGTCGAGCGTCTGTGCCGCTTCATCGATGCCCCGGACCTGATCCGCACGATGGGGGAGGCCAGCCGCCGGCGTGCCGAGGCGCTCTACGATGTCCGCCGCACCAATCAAGAGATCTCGCGCACGATGGGGCTGGATCGTCTTGGCGGCTGAATCGCCCGTGTTCATTCTGCTGGCGACCTACAATGGCGAGCCCTTCATCCGCCCCTTGCTCGACAGCATCCTGCGCCAGCGCGATACGGACTGGCGCCTGCTCGCCCGAGACGACGGCAGTACCGATGGTACCCGAGCAGTGTTGGAGAAGGCCGCGATGGCCGATCCGCGCATCTGCCTGGTCGATACACCCGGCGAGCGTCTCGGCAGTGCCGGAAGTTTCTTCGCACTGATGCGCCACGCACTCGCGCAGGGGGCGCACCATTTCGCGCTGTGCGACCAGGACGACGTCTGGGCCGAGGACAAGCTTGCGACGATGCGTGGCGCAGTTTCGCGGGCCGAGGACTGTGCACCGAGCGGCACGCCGATTCTCGCGTGGTCCGACCTCGAGTGGGTCGACGCACGCGGATGCCGCATCGCCGCGTCGCATTTCCGCCGCGCCCATGCCGCTGCGGCGCTTGCCGGCGGTGGTGCGTGGTTGCTGGCGATGAATGTCGTTCCCGGCTGCGCGATGGTCGGCAACAGGGCGCTGCTCGAGCGCGCGACGCCGCAGCCGCAAGGCGTCGTGCATCACGATTGGTGGCTCGCGCTGGTGGCTGCTGCGATGGGCCGTATCGTGGTCGTGGACCGGCCGCTGGTGCAGTACAGGCAGCATGGCACCAACGCAGTCGGTGCCGCGCCGCCGTGGTCGCGCGTCCGCCGGGCCATCGCGAGTCCGGCCGGCGCACTGGAGAAAGCGCACACGAGCTACTGGCAGGCCGTGGCCAACGCCCGCGCCTTGCAGGCGATCGCTGCCGATGTGCCGCTCGCGCGCGGTTGGACGCTCGCCGTCGAGCACGCGGCCGCCGAGTTGGGGGCGGCCTCGCGCTGGCGCCGCGGCTGGGCCGTCGTGCGTGGCCCGGTGCGCCGTCTTGGCGTGATGCGAGACGCCTTGATGCTTGCGGCAGCGCTCGCCACCGCTTCGCCGAGCCACCGCGAAGGGGCGCCGTGACCCGTTCTGCCGGGGCCTCCCGGGATAGCGTGCGGCGATTGGCGCTGTTCGCGATCGGCGGATAGAATCAGCGATCTTTGGCGGGCTGGCGACGCGTTGCCAGTCCCGACACACAATGGACACCCGATGACGATCACGCGAACCGCGCCCATCGAGCGCGATCTCTCCGGCACGGAGCATCTTCGCCTCGGAGAACTGCTCGTGCGTGAGCACAAGCTCACCGCGCGCGACCTCGATCAGGCGCTGGCGGCCCAGAAGGAAATGGGAGGCATGCTCGGGCGCGTGCTGGTGCGGCTCGGCCTGCTGTCCGAGATGGACGTCGCGCGTACGCTCGCCGATCAGCTTGCGATACCGCTCGTCGGCAGCGCCGAGTTTCCCGAGGCCGCGGTCGAGGTGCCCGGCCTGCGGACCGACTACCTCCTCGCTCATTCGATCCTGCCGCTGAGTGTCGCCGGGGATCGGCTCACCGTCGCGCTGGCGGTGCCCCAGGACGTCTTTCTGATCAAGGCGCTGCGCCTGGCGACAGGTCTCGCCGTCGAGCCCCGCCTCGCGATCGAGAGCGAGCTGGCGGCAGCGCTCGAACGTCTTTACGCCGAGCCCGAGGTTGCCGAGGATGAGGCCGACGAATTCGCCGGAGCCGGCCCGCTCGGCGGCGACAGCGAGTTTGTCGAGCATCTCAAGGACCTCGCGTCCGAGGCGCCGGTGATCCGGATGGTCAACCAGCTGATCGCCAGGGTCATCGATCTGCGCGCGTCCGACATCCATATCGAACCGTTCGAGGACGGCCTGCACATCCGCTATCGGGTCGACGGCGTGCTTCAGGACGCCGAACTCGCCGATGGCGGGCTCGCCGCCGCGGTGACCTCGCGCATCAAGCTGCTCGCCCACCTCAATATCGCCGAGCGGCGCATGCCCCAGGATGGCCGCATCAAGACGCGGGTCAAGGGTCACGAGCTCGATCTGCGTGTGTCGACGCTGCCGACCGTGCATGGCGAGAGTGTGGTGATGCGCGTGCTCGACCGCGCCAGCATTCGGCTCGATCTCGAGACCATGGGGTTCTCGTCCGACACGCTGGCGCGTTATCAGGAGCTGATCGACCGGCCCCACGGCATCCTGCTCGTAACCGGGCCGACCGGCTCGGGCAAGACGACGACACTTTACGCGTCGCTGGCCAAGCTCGACTCCGCGGCACTCAAGATCGTGACGGTCGAGGATCCGGTCGAGTACCAGCTCGGCGGCGTCAACCAGGTGCAGGTGCTGCCCCAGATCGGGCTGACCTTTGCCCATGCGCTGCGCTCGATCCTGCGCCAGGACCCCGACATCATCATGATCGGCGAGATG
>DAOMOP010000151.1:3938-10240 GCA_035444405.1 Rhodocyclaceae bacterium | reverse complement strand
TGATGGTGTGGCCGCGCAGCTCCTCGGCCGGGATCTTGCGCGCGGCGACGTCGGCGCGCATGCGCTGCAGCCCCTTGCGAAGATCCTCCGCGTCGCGGTTCGCGACGTCGCGCAGCACCGGCACGAACAGCCCGTCGGGCAGATCGACGGCGATGCCGACGTCGATGCGGTCACGCACCCGCCGCGCCATCGTGTGGCCCTCGTACCACGCGTTCAGACAGGGCTCGGCGCGCACGCCGGCGACCAGCGCGCGCACCAGCCGCATCGTCACGTCGGTGCCGGCCGGCCACGCGTCGATGTCGGCGTCGTCGATCACCGTCGCACCGGCGACCTCGCTCTGCGCGAGTGCCATGTTCTGCGCCATCGCGCGGCGCACGCCGCGCAGGATCTCGGGCGGGCCGGCTTCGGCGAGCGTCTTCGCGACACGCTTGACGTCGGCGGCGGTGATCACGCCGTCGGGTCCGGACGGCGTCACCAGCGACAGCTCGACGTTGAGCTGGCGCGCCAGCGCGCGCACCGCCGGGGCGGCCTTGATCGACGCAGTGCCGCGTCCGATCGCGATCGGTGCCTCTTCGCGCACCGTGCGGCCGACCTCGACCTTGCCGACCACGGTGCCGGCATCGGCGTCCTCGCCGGCGCCCTCGAATCCGACCAGCGGCGCGCCGACATGCACGATCTGACCGGTCTGGCCGAACAGCTTCTCGATGCGCCCGGCGTGCGGCGCGGGGATCTCGACGATGGCCTTGGCGGTTTCGACCGACACCAGCGGCTGGTCGGCCTTCACCTCGTCGCCGGCCTTCACGTGCCATTCGACGATCTCGGCTTCCTGCAGGCCCTCGCCGAGGTCGGGCAGCTTGAAGATCTTCATGAGCCCTCCAGCGTCTTTCTGACTGCGGTGACGATGCGCTCCACGCTCGGCATGAACTGCTGCTCGAGGCGTGACAGCGGAATGACGACGTCGTATCCGGTGACGCGCTCGACTGGCGCCAGCAGCGAGTACAGCCCGCGTTCGGCGAGGTTCGCGGCGATTTCGGCGCCGAAGCCGCCGCTGCGCACCGCCTCGTGCACGATCACGCAGCGGCCGGTGCGCGCGACCGATTCGAGGATGGTGTCGATGTCGAGCGGCTTCAGGGTCGCGACGTCGATGACCTCGGCGCTGATGCCCTCCTGCGCCAGCACGTCGGCGGCGGCCTGCGTCTCCTGCAGCATCGCGCCCCAGCTCACCAGCGTCACGTCGGTGCCCGAGCGCAGCGTGAAGCACACGTCGAGCGGCAGCGCCTCGCCGTCGTCGGCGACCTCTTCCTTGAACAGGCGGTAGAGCCGCGTCGGCTCGAGGAACACCACCGGGTCGGGATCGCGGATCGCCGCGAGCAGCAGGCCGTAGGCGCGTGTCGGTGAGGACGGGATCACCACGCGCAGGCCGGGAATGTGCGCGAACAGCGCCTCGGGACTCTCCGAGTGGTGCTCGGGCGCGTGGATGCCGGCGCCGCACGGCGAGCGCAGCACCATCGGGCAGCCGAGGCGCCCGCGCGTGCGGTGGCGCAGCCGGGCGGCGTGATTCAGGATGTGGTCGATGGTCGGGTAGATGAAGCCCGAGAACTGGATCTCGGCGACCGGCTTCAGACCCATCGCCGCCATGCCGATCGCGGTGCCGGCGATTGCGGTTTCGGCGAGTGGCGTGTCGATGACGCGCGCGGCGCCGAAGCGCTCCTGCAGACCGACGGTGGCGCGGAAGACGCCGCCATTGACGCCGATGTCTTCACCCAGCAGCACGACCGCGTCGTCGCGCGCCATCTCGTGGCCAAGGGCGTGATTGACCGCTTCGACGAGATTGAGCTCAGCCATGGTCGCCTCCTTCTTCCGGCGCGAAGTGGCGCGCCATCTCGCGTTGTGCCTCGAGCGCGGCCGGCAGCGTCGCGTACAAGTGGTCGAACATCGCGTCGCAGGTGGGCGGCGGGGTGGCGAGATACGCGTCGACGGCCGCGTTGACCGCCTCGCCCAGTTCATGCACGAGTTGCTCCTCGCGCTCGCGGTCCCACGCGTTGCGGGCGAGCAAATGCTTGCGCAGCCGCGCGATCGGCTCGAACTGCCACTGCGCCTCGACGGTGGCGGCGTCGCGGTAGCGGGTCGCGTCGTCGGCGGTGGTGTGATCGCCGAGGCGGTAGGTGATCGCCTCGACCAGCGTCGGCCCGCCGCCATCGCGCGCCT
Organism: Rhodocyclaceae bacterium; assembly: GCA_035444405.1. GTDB lineage: Bacteria > Pseudomonadota > Gammaproteobacteria > Burkholderiales > Rhodocyclaceae > DAOMOP01. The sequence continues at coordinate 8,032 of DAOMOP010000151.1, read as the reverse complement.
TCGCGAGGGCCTGCGCGACGACGTGGCGCACCGCGACGACGTCGTTGCCGTCGACCTGGCAGCCCTCGATGCCGGCCGCGAAGGCCTTTTGCGCCAGCGTCGGTGCGGCGGTCTGCGTCGTGCGCGGCACCGAGATCGCCCACTGGTTGTTGTTGATCACGATCACGAGCGGCGCGCCCCACACCGCGGCGAAGTTCATGCCCTCGTAGAAGTCGCCCTTGGAGGTCGCGCCGTCACCGAGCACGCACACCGCCGCGCGCGCCTCGCCGCGCAGCCTGAACGCGTACGCCGCGCCGGCTGCGTGGCACACCTGGGTCGCGATCGGCACGCAGATCGGGAAGTCCTCGCGCGCCTCGGCAAAGTCGCTGCCGCGCTCGTCGCCGCCCCAGTAGCGCAGGCTCTCGAGCATGCTGACGCCGCGCACGAACTGCGCCGCGTGGTCGCGGTAGGACGGGAAGAAGACGTCTTCCTTGCGCATCGCGCTGGCGATGCCGACGCCGATCGCCTCCTGTCCGAGCGCCGACGCGAAGGTGCCGATCTTGCCGGTGCGCTGCATCGCGATCGCCTTGCTGTCGAACAGCCGCGTGAGCTGCATCGCGCGGTAGAGCGGCACGAGCGCTGCCGGCTCGCGCGCGAAATCGGGCAGCGTCTGCGTCGGCTCGCCGTCCGCGCCGATGAAGCGCGTGTATTCGATGTGGAAATGACCGGCGGTCGTCATGAGAGCCCCTCCTCGTGTTTGTTTTCAACTCTAGACCGCATGGGATGAAAACAGTGCCCGCCGGCGGAGCGGTGCCTCGAGGCTGGGGGGCGCTTGCGCTGCTGCGGCGTCGGCCGCGCGATTCAGGCGCCGCGGCGCCCGCCACCGATCGGCGCCGGGGCGAGCGCGAGGATGCGCTGGTACAGCGTCTCGGCCTCGTCCTTGGGCTTGATGCCGAACAGCGGGTTGTCGTTCTCGCGGAACGCGGCGTGGATCTCGGCCCAGTCGTCCTCGCTCAGCACGCGCTCGGCGATCGGCAGGAAGACGTCCTCCTCGGTGCGCAAATGCCCCCATTCCATTTCGGCGTAGCGCTCGGAGGCGGCGCAAAAGCGCTCGGCGGCGCCGGGGTCGCCTTTTTGCAGCGCGATCAGGTCGCGCTTGAGCTCCTCGACCATCGGGTGGCCCTGGGCGTGCTCGCGCTCGAGCCGCGCGATCAGTGCGTCGGCCTCGCGGGTGCGGCGCCGCACCGCCGCGAACAGATACTTGTCTTCCTTCGGATGGTGCCAGCGGTCCGGATACGACACGATGTAGTCGAGGATCGCGCGCAGCACCGGGATGTTCGGCTCGGCGCCCTTGCGCATGTCGCGCACGAGATAGCGCAGCGCGTAGAGCACCGTGCCGATGGCGAGATGCTCGTCCCTGATGATCTGGATGGTTTCGTTCTTCACTGTGTGCTCGTCGTGCCGGCGCAGTGCGGGGGGAGGGTGAGACGGCGGCCGCCGCGTGGCGCCGTCGCGTGACCGACATTCTATCCCGTCACGCGAGGCTTGCATTTCGCCCGGAAAGCTTCATGATGCAACGATTGCACGCCAACCGACTTTCGCCTTTCGCGACCGCCGCCGCTGCGGCGCACGAGGCGCCGCCCTTTTCCGATGACACAAGCCCATTCGATGAGTTCGGCCCGCGTGGTCGTGATCCTGTCGCTGCTGCTCGGCATCCAGCCGGTCACCACCGACCTGTACCTGCCCGCGCTGCCGGCGCTGACCGAGGTGTTCGACGCCCCCGCCGCGCTCGGCCAGCTCACGCTGTCGGCGCTGCTGCTCGCCTTCGGCGCCTCGCAGCTGGTGTGGGGGCCGCTGTCGGACCGCTTCGGGCGCAAGCCGGTGCTGTTGTGGGGGCTGGTCGCCTACACCGTCGCGGCGGTTGCGAGCACCGTCGCGCCGTCGATGACGGCGCTGGTGGTGTGGCGCACGATACAGGGTGCGGCGATGGGCGCGGCGGTGATGTGCGCGCGTGCGATCGTGCGCGACCTTTACGAGCCGGCCACCGGCGCGCGCGTGATGAGCAAGGCGCTGTCCGGGCTCGGCGTGATCGCGTGCGTGAGCGCGCCGCTCGGCGGGGGGCTGGCGGCGCTGTTCGGCTGGCGCATCACGCTCGCGGTGCTGGTCGTGTTCGGTGCGGCGACGCTCGCGCTCGTCGTGTGGCGCTTCGACGAGACGGTGCGCCGCCCCAATCCCGCCGCGCTGCGCCCGGCCGTGCTGATGGCCACGTGGAGCGCGATCCTGCGCCATCCGACCTTCTGGTCGTTCTCGCTGCTGGCGTCGGCGACCTACGGCGGACTGTTCACGTTCCTGGCGGCGTCGTCGTTCGTGTTCATCCAGGTGCTCGGCGTGTCGACCGGCGTCTATGGCCTGTTGATGTTCGTGATGGCGGCGTCGTTTCTGGCCGGCACGGTGATGTGCCGCCGGCTGCTGGTGCGCTACGGCGTCGGCCGCACGGTGGCGATCGGCGGTGCCTTCTCGCTCGCCGGCGGCACGCTGCTGGGGGTCTTCGCGCTCGCCGGCGTGCACACGGTGTGGGCGATCATGGGTCCGGTGATCCTGTTCATGCTCGGCCACGGCGTGCACCAGCCCTGTGGGCAAAGCGGTGCGGTGGGGCCGTTTCCGCACGCGGCCGGTGCCGCCTCGGCGCTGTCGGGCTTCATGATGATGCTGGTGGCGTTCGGCATGGGCGCGTGGCTTGGCGCGCACATGGACGGCACGGTGTTTCCGCTCACGCACGGCATGTGGTTCTGGGGCGTGGTGCTCGCGGCGGTCGCGTGGGGGCTGGTGCCGCGTGCATTGCGCAGCGATGCGGCGGCGCCGGCCGGAGTGGCGACGGCGACCGCGCGCCCAGCGGCCCCGCGCGCGGACGAGTCGTAAGCGGCGCAGGATCGCGGCTTCGGCGCGCTCGCGCCGGCGCGGTGGTTCGCTGATCGCGCGGTGTGCCCCGAAGCGGCGGCGACGCAACCGCGCGCAAGAGCCGGCCGCGGTTCAGGCCGGAGGTTCGTGCCGCGCAGGCGCCACGCCGTGGCGCAGCATGTCGACCAGCGCGTCGGCGATCTCGCCCGGCGTGCGCCGGCCCCTGCGATACCACAGCGACACCCAGTTCATGCTGCCGAACAGGAACAGGCGCAGCAGCGTGCGATCGGTGCCGGCGGAGAGCGGCAGCGCCGCGATCAGCGCGCGGAACACATCCTCGTACTCGTCCCGGTAGGGCTGGATCTTCGCGAACACATCGTGCGCGTCGGTCATCGCGAGGTGGTGGCCGGTGATGCGGTCGACCGGTGAGCCCTCGGCGATCGCAGTGACCTGCACCGCGCAGGCGCGCCGCAGGCTGTCCCACGGATCGCGGCCCTGCGCGGCGGCCTCGCGCACGCGGGCGAGCACGCGCTGGAAGCCTTCGCGGTGCACCGCGAGGTAGAGCGCGTCCTTAGAGGCGAAGTGGTGATACACCGAGCCCGGCAGCAGGCCAACCTTGCGCGCGATGTCGCGGATCGACGTGCGGTCGTAGCCCTGCTCGGAGAAGAGCTCGGCGGCAGCATCGAGGATGATGCGCCGGCGCTCGAGCGGTTCGGCCGTGCCCGGGGCGTCGCGACCGCCCGAAGTCCCCGCGCGGGCGAGGCGTGCGGCGAGCTCGCCACGCGCGAGCAGTCGGCGCTGTTGCTCGCTCAGACGTTCGGCTCCGCCGTCCTCGCGCGCGAGCGCGCGCAACCGCTTGACCGCAGTCTCGAGCCCGTGCTTCTGCAGGATGTAGCGCACTCCCGACGGCGAGATGTGCAAACCGCTGTCGGCGAGGCGCTCGGCGATGGCCGCCTGGCCGAGCTGCGGCTCGTCGTGCGCGAGGCGCAGGATCGCCGCCCGTGCCGCCGAACCGGTGCCCCCCGTATCGCGCCTGCCTTCGGCGCGCGGCCGCGCCGTCGAGCGTGCGTCGGCCAACGTCACACCTTGCTGCAAATCCCGCTTCTCGTTCATGTCCCGATATCGCTCCGTGTCGCCGTGGCGGTGGCAGCCACGGTTCGGCTGCGCCGTGCCGCGCGCTTCGCCGATCGCGCAGCGCAGGGTGCGGAAACGGTTGT
>DAOMOP010000151.1:0-3928 GCA_035444405.1 Rhodocyclaceae bacterium | reverse complement strand
GCGCCCATTGTAGCAAGGGGCCACAGTGCCGGACTGTTTTCTTGAACAATCGTTTGACAAGACAGTTCCGGGTACGCTACCTTGCATGCAACGGACACGTTCTCGAGGTCCGCTTTGGGACCGGCGGCCGCCGGCCCGTTCGCACATGGAGGAGACTGGAGATGGACAAGCGATTTGGCAGCACCCTGTTCGGCCTCGCCGCGGGCGCCGTGCTCGCGCTGGCTGCGGCGCCCGCGCTCGCGCAGGTCAAGGTCGGCGTGACCGTGTCGGCCACCGGGCCGGCTGCCGCCCTCGGCATTCCCGAGCGCAACACCATCGCGATGCTGCCGACCGAAGTGGCCGGCCAGAAGATCGAGTACATCGTGCTCGACGACGCGACCGACCCGTCCGAGGCGACGCGCAATGCGCGCAAGCTGGTGTCCGAGGACCGTGTCGATGTCCTTGTCGGCTCCGCCCGGCTCGGCCGCCGTCGCCGAGGTCGCGCACGAGTCGGGCACGCCGCAGCTGGCACTTTCGCCGGTCGCGCTGCCGCCCGACCGCGAGGAATGGGTGTTCCGCATGCCGCAGCACAACCGCGTGATGGCGAGCGCGGTGGTCGAGCACATGAAGGCGAGCGGGGTGAAGACGCTCGGCTTCATCGGCTATTCGGACGCCTACGGCGAGCAATGGCTCACCGAGCTGCGGCCGATGGTGGAGGCCGCCGGTATCCGCCTCGATCCTGTCGAGCGCTACGCGCGCAACGACACCTCGGTCGCCGGCCAGGTGCTGAAGCTGATCTCGGCGCGTCCCGACGCGATCCTCGTCGTCGGTTCGGGCAGTCCGGCGGCGTTGCCGCACATGACGCTGGTCGAGCGCGGCTACCAGGGCACGCTCTACCATACCCATGCGTCGGCCAACCCCGCCTTCCTGCGCGTGGCCGGCGCAAGTGCCGAAGGCGCGATCATCCCGATCGGGCCGGTGGTGGTGGCCGACCAGGTGCCCGACGAGCACCCGTCCAAGAAGATCGGACTCGAGTTCGTGAAGGCCTACGAGGAGAAGTACGGCGCGAACTCGTTCTCGTCCTTCGCCGGCCACGCCTATGACGCCTTCCTGGTGCTGCAGGCCGCGCTGCCGGTCGCGCTCGAGTCGGGCGCGAAGCCCGGCACGGCCGCGTTCCGCAAGGCGCTGCGCGATGCGATCGAGGGCAATCGCGAGGTCGTCGCGACGCACGGCGTGTTCAACATGAGTGCCGACGACCACTTCGGCATGGACGAGCGCGGCCGCGTGCTGGTGCAGGTCGAAAACGGCGGCTACCGCCTGCTCGGCCATTGAATCGACACGCTACAGCCAGCTGGAGGACCCCATGGACGACGTGATCCGCAACAGCGAGCGCATGTTCGCGCAGCCGCTCGTAGAGGTCGAGGCGCGCGCGGACGGCTCGCGCATCCTGCGCTCGGGCATCGCCTTGCCCGACCGCTACGCGCGCTGTGTCGGCGAGTGGCTCGAGCACTGGGCGCGCGCGACCCCCGGCACGCTGTTCCTGGCCGAGCGCAACGCCGCCGGCGGCTGGGACGCGCTCGACTACGGCAGCGCCCGTCGTCGCGTGGTCGCGATCGCGACCTGGCTGCTCGGCCAGAAGCTGTCGGCCGAGCGGCCGGTCGTGATCCTGTCGGACAACGCGATCGAGCACGCGCTCCTGAGCTTCGCGGCGATGCACATCGGCGTGCCGGTGTGTCCGATCTCACCGGGCAACTCGCTGATGTCGAAGGACTTCGCAAAGCTCAAGGGCAACATCGAGCTGATCCGCCCGGGCGTGATCTATGCCGACCCGGTCGAGCGCTTCGTGCCGGCGCTCGAGGCGATTCGCGGCCTGCACGACGCTGTCGTCGTCGCCGGCGGGCACAGCGCGCCGACTCCCGGCACCGTGCCGTTCGCCGACATCGAGGCGGCGAGCGACGAGGCGGCGGTGATGGCGGCCTTCGCGCGCGTCGGTGCCGACACGATCGCGAAGTTCCTGTTCACGTCCGGTTCGGTCGGCCTGCCGAAGGCCGTGATCAACACCCAGCGCATGCTGTGCGCGAGCCAGCTCGCGAAGGAGCTGGTGTGGCCGTTCCTCGCCGAGAACCGCCCGGTGCTGGTCGAATGGCTGCCGTGGAGCCACACTTTCGGCGGCAACCACGACCTCAACCTGGTGCTGCGCTGGGGTGGCACGCTGTACATCGACGACGGCAAGCCGACGCCGGCGCTGCTCGAGCGCACCGTGCGCAATCTGCGCGAGATCGCGCCGACGGTGTATTTCAACGTGCCGCGCGCCTACGACATGCTGGTGCCGGAGCTGCGCCGCGATGCCGCGCTGCGCGAGAACTTCTTTCGCCGCCTGAACCTGATCTTCTACGCCGGCGCCGCGCTGCCGCAGCACCTGTGGCGCGCGCTCGAGGAGCTCTCGGAAGCGACCGTCGGCACGCGCGTGCCGATGGTCTCATCGTGGGGCTCGACCGAGACCGCGCCGCTCGCGACCGACTGCCATTTCACGCCGGCGCGCCCGGGCGTGATCGGCGTGCCGGTGCCGGGCACCGAACTGAAACTCGTGCCGGCCGCCGACAAGCTCGAGGTGCGCGTGAAGGGGCCGAACGTGTTCCCGGGCTACTGGAAGCAGCCTGATGTGACCGCGCAGGCCTTCGACGACGAGGGCTTCTACCGCATCGGCGACGCGGTCGAGTTCGTCGACCCGGAGCGCCCCGAGCAGGGGCTGCTGTTCGACGGCCGCGTCGGCGAGGACTTCAAGCTCCTGACCGGCACCTGGGTGCATGTCGGCGCGCTGCGCGTGAAGGGCATCGATGCGATGAAGCCCGTCGCCCAGGACATCGTCGTGACCGGCCACGATCTCGACGAGGTCGGCTTCCTGATCTTCCCGAACCTCGCCGAGTGCCGCAGCCTGTGCCCGGGCCTGCCGCCCGACGCGCCCATCGAGCAGGTGCTCGAGCACCCGGCGGTGGTCGGGCGCGTGCGCGAGGGCATGGCGCTGCTGCGCGCGGCCGGCGGCGGTTCGTCGACGTATCCGGCGCGCGCGCTGCTGATGGCCGAGCCGCCCTCGGTCGAGGCCGGCGAGATCACCGACAAGGGCTACATCAATCAGCGCATCGTGCGCACGCGCCGCGCCGATCTGGTGGACTTCCTGTACGCCGATATCCCCGACAAGAACATCATCACCGTGCATGCGGCGATCACACCGGCGGCGCGCGAATGACGCAGCAGGCGCAGGCGCTGCGGGGCATCCGGCAGCCTCGTCGGCTGCGGTGGGCACGGCGTGCAACGCGCGGGGCGGTGATGCGCGCAACGTGCGCGACGCAATACACGAACGCGCGGGCCGCAAGCGCGCGTGAAGCACAACAACAGGAATGCATGCAATGAGCGAAGCACTCGTCACGACGTCCTCCGACGGCGTCATCTACACCGTCACGCTGGCGCGGCCGGCCAAACGCAACGCGATCAGCGACCGCCTGCTCGCCGCGCTCGAGGCCGCGCTCGCCGCCACCCCCGAGGGCACGCGCGCGATCGTGCTCGCCGGCGCGGGCGAGCACTTCTGCGCCGGGCTGGATCTCTCGGAGCACCACCAGCGCGAGCCGTTCGGCGTGATGCTGCACTCGCAGGGCTGGCACCGCGTGTTCAACCGCGTCCACAACGGCGGCATCCCGGTGGTCGCGGCGCTGCACGGCGCGGTGATCGGCGGCGGCCTCGAGCTCGCCCTTGGGCGTGGTCTCGACGGCGCCGCGCACGATCTCGGTCATGTAGGCGCCGCAGTTGAGCGAGAAGGCGATCAGCGCGCACCACCAGGGCTCGCGCAGGACGGTCCAGGCCCAGCTGTCGCGGATCCAGCCGAACTGGGCCAGGCCGTAGTAGATGAGGAAGGTCTGCACCAGGAGCGGCGTGCCGCGGAAGAGGTAGACGT
>DAOMOP010000150.1:0-10246 GCA_035444405.1 Rhodocyclaceae bacterium | reverse complement strand
GTTGTGCCAACGGCGTCGGCGACCTCGAGGCGCTGCAGTACGCGAACATGATCTGCAACGAGCAGGGCATGGATCCGATCTCGTTCGGCGCGACGGTCGGCGCGGCGATGGAGCTCTACGAGATGGGTGTGCTGAAGGCGGAGCAGATCGGCATCGAGTCGCCGTTCGGCTCGGCCGAGGCGCTCGCGAAGATGGTCGAGATGACCGCGGCGGGCGAGGGCTTCGGCAAGGAGCTCGGGCTCGGCTCGCGGCGCCTGTGCGAAAAGTACGGGCATCCCGAGCTGTCGATGACCGTGAAGAGCCAGGAGTTTCCGGCCTACGACTCGCGCGGCATCCAGGGCATGGGCCTCGCGTACGCGACCTCGAACCGTGGTGCCTGCCACCTGCGCGGCTACACGGTCGCCTCCGAGGTGCTCGGCATCCCGGTCAAGACCGACCCGCACGTCACCGAAGGCAAGCCCGAGCTCGTCAAGGCCTTCCAGGACGCCACCGCCGTGTTCGATTCGGCCGGCATCTGCGTGTTCACGTCGTTCGCGTGGACGCTCGCCGACGTGCAGCCGCAGCTCGCCGCGGCGTGCGAAGGCGACTGGAGCCTGGACAAGTTGAACGAGGTCGGTGAGCGCATCTGGAACATGGAGCGCCAGTTCAACAACGCCGCCGGCTTCACCGCCAGGGACGACAACCTGCCGCCGCGCCTGACCGGCGAACCGGCCAGGACCGGCCCGGCCAAGGGGCTCGTCAACAAGCTCGGCGAGATGCTGCCGAAGTACTACGAGGTGCGCGGCTGGACGCCGGACGGCGTGCCGAAGGCGGAGACGCTGGCGCGGCTGGGGCTGTGAGCCGGCCTTCCTGAAGCCGGCCGGGTGCGCCGGCGACGGCCGCCATCGCCCGGCCTGCGGGCAGGGCGGCCGGTTCGCAGGCGCCTGCCGGCCCGCAGGTCGATGGTTGCGTCGGCTGGCCTGCACGATGGGCCGGCCGGTGTGTTTCGGCGTGCCGTACGAAGGGCCCCGGTCAGGGACCCATGAACGAGGACGAACCCATGAAGCATCTGATTCTCGGCAACGGCCCGGCAGGCGTCGTTGCCGCCGAGGCGCTGCGCAAGGCCGCGCCGCGCGACGAGATCGTGATGGCGGGCAGCGAGGATGCGCCGCCGTACTCGCGCATGGCGATTCCGTATCTGCTCGAGGAGAACATCGACGAGTCGGGCACCTATCTGCGCAAGACGCCGGGCTACTTCGACAGCCTGGCGGTGCGCCAGCTCGCCGGGCGGGCGGTGTCGCTCGACACCGGGGCGCGCCGCGTGCTGTTTGCCGACGGGCACTTCGAGGACTTCGACCGGCTGCTGATCGCGACCGGCTCGCATCCGGTGCGGCCGCCGATTCCGGGCATCGACCTGCCCGAGGTGCAGACCTGCTGGACACTCGACGATGCGCGCGCGATCACGCGCTTCGCCAAGCCCGGCGCGCGCGTGCTGCAGCTCGGGGCCGGCTTCATCGGCTGCATCATCATGGAGTCGCTCGCCGCGCGCGGGGTCGCGCTGACGGTGGTCGAGATGGGCGACCGCATGGTGCCGCGCATGATGACGCCCAAGGCCGGCGGCATGATCAAGCGCTGGGTCGAGGACAAGGGCATCCGCGTGGTGACCTCGGCGAGCGTCGAGCGCATCGACCGCCAGGGCAACGGCGGCGCGCCGCTGTCGGTGAAGCTGTCGACCGGTGACGCGCTCGCCTGCGATCTCGTGATCGTCGCCGCCGGAGTCGCGCCGAACGTCGGCTTCCTCGACCAGACCGGCGTGCGTGTCGCCAAGGGCGTGCTGGTCGACGACCACATGCAGACCAGCGTGCCGGGCATCTACGCGGCCGGCGACGTCGCCGAGGCCCCGGACCTCTTCACCGGCGCGCACCTGGTCGCCGCGATCCAGCCCAATGCGGTCGACCAGGCGCGCGTCGCGGCGATGAACATGGCCGGGCATGCGACGCGTTTGAAGGGGGTGCTCGCGATCAACGTGCTCAACACGCTCGGGCTGATCTCGTCGTCGTTCGGGCAGTGGTGGGGCGAGAAGGACGAGGCGGGCGGGGCCGGCGTCGAGCTCGTCGACGAGCACGCGTATCGCTACCTCAGCCTGCAGTTCAAGGACGACGTGCTGATCGGTGCGACCGCGATCGGGCTCACCGAGCACGTCGGCGCGCTGCGCGGCCTGATCCAGGGGCGCGTGCGGCTGGGCGAGTGGAAGGCGCGCCTGCTCGAGACGCCGACGAGTTTCGTCGATGCGTACGTCGCGCGCGGGCTGCAGCCGCAGGCGCTGGCGCGATGACTTCGGCGCCGGCGTCAACCGATGTATCCTTGGGCACCATGAGGATCGCATTCAAGCTGTTTGCGTCGCTGACCGACCATCTGCCGCCCGAGCGCGACGGCAACCGCCTCGTGCTCGACGTGCCGGAGGGCACGACCGTCGCCGACATGATCGCCCGCTACCACGTGCCGGAAGAGAGCGCGCACCTGGTGCTGATCAATGGCGTGTTCGTGCCGCCGGCGGAGCGCTTGTCACGGCGCCTCGCCGAAGGCGACGAACTCGCCATCTGGCCGCCGATCGCCGGCGGGTGACGCACGCGCGGTACGTGACTTTCGTCAGCGGCCCGGTGCCGGAATGCTTCGAGCGCGAGGTCGCGGCCTCGCCGGCCGAGTTCGAGCGCGATCTGCGCAAGGCGTGGCCGGCCGGCGTCGCCGCACCTGCACAGGGGCGATTTCGCATCGTTGCCGGTGAGATTGCGCTCGACATCGCGGTCGAACCGCTCGGCACGCGCCGCCTCGGGCTCATCGAGCTGCCGCGCCTGGCAGTGCGCTACCGTTTCGAAGGTGGCGACGAGACCGCGCGCCGCCGGCTGCTGACCGTGCTCGATCGCGCGATGCAGCGTGGCGGCGGATGATGCACTGGGCCGTCGCGGTCTTCATGTCAGCCTGCGGCCGGCGCCGTGTCGCTAGTCAATGTGCTCGTCCGGCCGGGGGTATCCGTGCTATGCTGATGGCGTTATTGCAGATGCTCCGTCGTCATGCCCAGCCACCACGACAACAGCTACAAGATGCTGTTCTCATATCCCGAGATGGTTCGCGATCTGCTGACCGGCTTTGTTCGTGAGCAGTGGGTGCATGAGCTCGACTTCACGACCCTGGAGAAGGTCAGCGGCTCGTACGTCACCGACGAGTTGCGCGATCGCGAAGACGACATCATCTGGCGGGTGCGCTGGGGTGACGGCTGGTTGTATGTGTATCTGCTGCTCGAGTTCCAGAGCAGCATCGACCGCTTCATGGCGGTGCGCATCATGGCTTATGTGGCGCTGCTCTATCAGGATCTCATCCGCCAGAAGGCGCTGAGCCCGAACGGCCGGCTGCCGCCGGTGCTGCCGGTGGTGCTCTATAATGGCGAGGAACGCTGGAACGCGGCACAGGAGGTGCAGGAACTGGTCGAGGCAGTTCCCGGTGGACTGGAGCGTTACCGCCCGGCGCTGAACTACCTGCTGCTCGACGAAGGGGCGATCGTGGCCGGGCCGGGCTGGTCGGACGAGCTGCGCAACGTCGCCGGGGCGCTGTTTCGGCTCGAGCACAATCGCGACGAGCATGATCTGCTGAAAGTGCTGGGTGCGCTGGTCGAGTGGCTGCGGGCGCCGGAACAGACTGGGTTGCGGCGCGCATTCGTCGTCTGGATCCGTCGCGTGTTTCTACCCAACCGTGTGCCGGGGATGACGTTGTCGGAGTTCGAGCACCTGCACGAACTGCACGAGGTACATGCCATGCTGGCTGAACGCATCAAGAAGTGGCCCGAACGCTGGAAGCAGGAAGGCATCGAGGAAGGAATCGAGAAAGGGATCCAGAAGGGGATCCAGAAGGGGATCCAGAAAGGTCGGGAGGAGGCCCGGCTCGAGACTGCCCGCAACCTGATCGCGGTGAGCTCGCTCGATGATGCGACGATCGCAGCGGCTACCCACCTGCCCGAAGATCGGGTACGTGCGCTGCGTGCCGAGCTCAGACACTGACGGGATCGCGTTAGACCCCGCTCCCAGGCCCTGCTTCCGTGACGCGCTCGGCCAGCGGCGGCACGAACTCCGCCTGTCGGGCCCGTGTGCCGACCTTCGAGTCCTGCGGACGTGGCAGCGCACCCGACGGTTTTCCTGATCCGCACACCGTCGAGCAGTAGTCGGTGAGCATCGCACGCCCAGGCGGAGGCTGATCGACAGGCCACCGGGGGCAAGATGATGGAAGGCTTGCACCTATTCCCTGGCCCTGCGAGCGCACGCCGACGCAGCGCTTCTTCTCGCGGTTCGCGTCCGGCGAGGCGCGGCACTTCATCCAGGGCGAGTTGCCGTATTGGACGAGTCTCTGCTCGCCTTCGGCATCCGGCCCGGCATGCGAGCAATCTGAATCACGAAGGGTCTCGGCCGGAGGATATTGGCACATGGGCATGTTCGATTCGCTGATCGTCGATCTGGATGGGCGGGATCTGGAAGTGCAGACCAAGCGCTTCGACTGCGTGCTGGGGCGTTACCGTGTTGGGGACTGGGTGCAAGGTGCGCCACCGGGAGTTCGAGTCTATTTCGATCGTCTGGATCTGGATGATGCCGGTCGGCTGGTCTATGGAGCCAATGCGCTCGCCGCCCAGTCGCTCACACTGTTCATCGTCCTCGTCCAGGGAGTCTTCGTGGATGCCGCCAAACATGCCGCCACCGCGAGGCTGGCGGCATGATCTTCTCGGTTGATGCGCTACGACCAATCAGCCTTGCGCGCTGGTTTCAGTCGAACGCGATCGAGGCCTTCACCCACAGCGTGCGGCCCGGCTCATTCACGCGCGTGTCGAGCCGGTAGCCGGCCAGCGCGAGGCTGGGCACCTCGCCGCTGCGCGACAGGTGCTCGGCGTACTTCTTGTCGAAAAGATTGTCGATGCCGGCGGTGAGGCTGGTGCGCGGGGTCGGGCGGTAGCCGCCGTTGATCGACAGGACGCCGAAGCCGGGCGTCTTGCCGATGTCCAGGCCGGCGATGTTGCCGCGGCCCGGATCGACGCGGTTCTGGCGGGCGACCAGGCGCAGCAGCGCGCCGACGGACCAGCGGCCGTCGTCCCAGTTCACTGCGAAGCGGCCTTCGAGCGGCGGGATCTGCGCCAGCGCGGTGCCGTCGCTGCGGTTCTTGCCGTGCACCCAGGCGAGCGAGGCGTCGGCCTGCCACTGCGGCGTGAAGCGATAGCCCAGGCCCGCCTCCAGTCCGGCCGTGCGCGCGCGAACGTTGCGCGTGACCGTGACGGGGGTCGTGCCGACCACCCTGGAGACGCTGTCGATCAGCAGAAAATCGTCGATGTGCGCGTAGAAGGCGGACAGCGACGCGGTCAGCGGGCCGGCGGCCCAGTGCAGGCCGAGGTCGAGCTGGGTCGTCTTTTCCGGCTTGCTCAGGAAGGCGCTGTTCGTCGTCATGCTCTGCTTGCCGCCGGAGATCAGCTCCCAGTAGTCGGGAAAGCGCTCGACCCGTCCGAGGCCCGCATAGATGGTGGCCGGCGTCGCGGCAAGGTCGCGCTCCCAGCGCGCAAAGCCGCTGGTGAGCGTGTCGCTGCGCCGTTGGCCGGCTGTCACCGTGGTGCTGCGGTGATCCTTGGCGCGCCAGCGGTCGACGCGCAGGCCGCCGACGAGGCGGTCGTGGTCGCCGAGTTCGTGGCTCAGTTCGGCGAACACGCCCTGCTGGCGGAAGGTCGCGTCGGTGACTCGTGGGCGCGCCTTGAACGCCGAGCCGGCGTCCGGCCCCTGCGCGCCGCGTGCGCTGTGGTCGTGTTCGAGGAGGTCGGCGCCCAGCGTGAGCAGGGTGCGCCCGTCATCGGGCAGCGCGTCGCCGTCGTGCTCGAACAGCGCGATGCGCTCGACGCCCCAGGGCGTGCGGATTTCTTCCCAGTCGCCGGACGGGGCGGCCGCCATGCGTGCATGATGCGCGGCACTGGTGACCCCCAGCGCCATTTGCGCGACGACCGCGAAGAACGCGAGCCGCAGCGCGAAGCGGAACAGACGAGGGGCAGACAACCCGGTTTCATGACGGCCGCGACCTTTGCATGCGCCAGCCGGCGTGCGTCCGATGACGATCAAATCATATCGGTGATGCGTTCAGGATCGCGGCACGGTGCTGCCCGGCCCGCAGCGTTCGACGCCGGTCGCCCGGCCGGCTCAGGCCTTCCAGTGCCCCGACTTGCCGCCGAGCTTCTCGACGAGGCCGATGCCGTGCATCGTCATGCCGCGATCGATCGCCTTGCACATGTCGTAGATGGTGAGGAGCGCGACGTTCACCGCGGTGAGCGCTTCCATCTCGACGCCGGTGCGCCCGACGGTCTCGGCGGTGACGCGGCATTCGACGCTGCTCGCGGCGGCGTCGAGCTCGAAATCGACCGCGACGCGCGTGAGCGGGATCGGATGGCACAGCGGAATGAGATCGCTGGTGCGCTTGGCGCCCTGGATCGCGGCGATGCGCGCGATGCCGAGGACGTCGCCCTTCCTGGCGGTGCCGCCCTCGACCGTCGCGAAAGTTTCGGGCTGCATCGTGATGCGGCCGACCGCGACGGCGACGCGCCGGGTCTCGTCCTTGGCGCCGACATCGACCATGTGCGCCTGTCCGTGGGAATCAAAGTGCGTGAGCGGGGCGGTCATGATGGGAACGGGGCGGTTGCGAGGCTTTGGGCGCCTCGTGGGGAACGGAATGGAACGAGGCGCTATCATAGCACCCGATGATCAAACGACTCTTCGCTCTGTTGCTGTGCCTTGCGCTGGTGCCTGGCGCCGGCGCGGTGAATCTGCCGGATCTCGGCGATGTCGCAAGCTCCGATCTGTCGCCGCTGGCCGAGCGGCAGCTGGGGGAGTCGGCGATGCGCGAGATCCGCTGGCACGATCCGGCCTATCTCGACGATCCCGAGGTCGAGGGCTACCTCAACCGCCTCGGCCGGCGCCTGGTCGCCGCCAGCGGCGAGGCCGACCGGCCGTTCGAGTTCTTCGCGATCGATGACCACACCCTCAATGCGTTCGCGCTGCCCGGCGGCTACATCGGCGTGCACACCGGGCTGATCCTCGCCGCCGAATCGGAATCCGAGCTCGCATCGGTGCTCGGGCACGAGATCGCGCACGTGTCGCAGCGCCACATCGCGCAGCTCTTCGGCAAGCAGAGCCAGGCCGGCATGGTCGCGCTCGCGTCCATCCTCGTCGCGATTCTGGCCGCGCGCAGCAACTCGCAGCTCAGCGAGGCGGCGCTCGCGGCCGGCCAGGCCGGGGCGATCCAGGCGCAGCTCGGCTATACGCGCGCCTTCGAGCGCGAGGCCGATCGCATCGGCTTGCAGGCGCTCGAGAAGGGCGGCTTCGATGTGCGCGGCATGCCGAGCTTCTTCGAGCGCCTGCAGCGCAGCACGCGCCTGTACGAGAACAACGCGCCGGGCTATCTGCGTACCCACCCGCTCACCGTCGAGCGCATCGCCGACATGGAGAACCGGGTCGCGCAGATGCGCTATCGGCAGGTCGTCGATTCGCCCGATTTCGGCTTCGTGCGCGCCAAGCTGCGTGCCGCGGCCGGCGCGGCGCCGGAGGCGGTGCGCGAATTCGAGGCCGCCGTGGCGGAAAGCAAGGCCGACGTGGCCGGCCGCTACGGGCTGGGCCGTGCGCTGCTGCGCGCAGGACGGCTCGAGGAAGCACGCAGCACGGTCGATGCCCTGCGTGCAGAGGCCGAACCGTCGCCGTTCATCGATACGCTGGCCGCCGAAGTCAGGCTCGCCCTGCGCGATGCGGCCGGCGCGATCGGAATCCTCGAGACGGCGCTCGAGCGCTTCCCCGAGTACGTGTCGCTGCGCTATACCTTGATCGACGCGATGCTCCAGGCCGGGCGGGCCGGCGATGCGGCGGCGCTCGCGCGCGCATCGCTGCTGCGCGACAACCGCGACGCACGGCTGTGGGCGCTGTCGTCACGTGCCGAGGGCGCGGCCGGACGGCTCAGCGCCCATCATCGCGCGCAGGCCGAAGTCTATGTGCTGCGCGGCAGCCTGCCGGCCGCGATCGAGCAGCTCGAGCTCGCACGGCGTGCCAACGACGGTGATTTCTTCGACATGTCGGCCATCGATGCGCGCATGCGTGCGCTCAAGGCCGAGGAGCAGGCGCAGCGCCGCGAGCGCCGTTGACGATTGGCGGCCGCACGTCCGGCGAGGGCCGGCAGCGCCACTTCGATGTCACCCGGATGCCTCGCGTGTCTTGCTTTCGGCGCCTGCTGTTGTGCGGGTAGAATGCGCGGGCTGATCTGATCGAGGATGAAGACCCATGGAGTTTGACAAGGAAGTCGATGCACGCGGGCTCAACTGTCCGCTCCCTATCCTGCGCGCGAAGAAGGCGCTGGCCGAACTGCAGACCGGCCAGACCGTGCGCGTGCTCGCCACCGACCCCGGGTCGGTCAAGGATTTTCAGGCCTTCGCGAAGCAGACCGGCAACGAGCTGCTCGTGCAGCGCGAGACCGCCGACAAGGTGTTCGAGTTCTTCCTGAAGCGCAAGTGATGTGCACCGGCGGCAGGCAAGCGATGCGTCGATGATGCGGCGCCGCCGACAAACCGCCGACCCGACACAGGCCGCCCGAGGGCGGCCTGTGTCTTTTCCGGCACCTACCGGTGCGCCAGCTGCGGTCGGCCGCCCGCGTGCTGCTCACGGACGGCCCCAGACGGTGGTCACTGGCGCGCCGCGAGCTTGTCGAGCTGCGGGCGCAGCTTGGCGAGCGTCGAGCTGAACGCATCGAGGCGTGCGCGTTCCTGCTGTACGACCGCAGCCGGTGCGCGCTCGACGAAGCTGGCATTGCCGAGCTTGTTGTTGGCCTTGGCGATTTCGCCCTCGAGACGTGTGATCTCCTTGACAAGGCGCTCGCACTCGGCCGCAACGTCGATTTCGACGCGCAGCATCAGCTTCGACGCGCCGGCGAAGGCGACCGGTGCCAACTCGTCGGCGCCGATGTCGTCGACGAGCTCGACCTCGGAGAGGCGCGCGAGCCCGGCCAGGTACGGCGCGTAGGCCTGCAGCGCCGTCGCGTCGCCTGCGACGGCGAGCGGCAGGCGCTGCGAGGGCGGGATGCTCATCTCGCTGCGCAGGTTGCGGCAGGCGTGCACGAGCGCCTTCAGCTCGGCCATGCGCGCCTCGGCGGCTTCGTCGAGGCGGCCGAGATCGGCCTGCGGATAGCGCGCCAGCATGATGCTGTCGGTGTCCTTGCGGCGCGCGAGCGGCGCCACCGTCTGCCACAGCTCCTCGGTGATGAAGGGAATCAGCGGGTGCGCAAGGCGCAGCACGGTCTCCAACACCCGCAACAGCGTGCGGCGCGTGGCGCGCCGCTGCGCGGCGCTGCCGGTCTGGATCTGCACCTTGGCGAGCTCGACGTACCAGTCGCAATACTCGTCCCACACGAACTCGTAGATCGCCTTGGCGACGAGGTCGAAGCGGTAGTCCTCGAACTGCTTCGCGACCTCGGCCTCGGTGCGCTGCAGGCGCGACACGATCCAGCGGTCGACGAAGGAAAAGTCGAGATACGCGGCGTCGCAGCTTGCGCCGCCGTCCAGCCCGCAGTCCTCGCCCTCGGTGTTCATCAGCACGAAGCGCGTCGCGTTCCACAGCTTGTTGCAGAAGTTGCGGTAGCCCTCGCAGCGCGACAGGTCGAACTTGATGTCGCGCCCCGGGGTCGCGAGCGACGCGAAGGTGAAGCGCAGCGCGTCGGTGCCGAACGCCGGAATGCCGTCGGGGAATTCCTTGCGTGTCTTCTTCTCGATCTTCTGCGCGTCCTTCGGGTTCATCAGCCCGAAGGTGCGCTTATCGACCAGCGCGTCGACCGAGATGCCGTCGATGAGATCGATCGGATCGAGCACGTTGCCCTTGGATTTGGACATTTTCTGGCCTTCCGCGTCGCGGATGAGGCCGTGCACATAGACGTGGCGGAACGGGATTCTGCCGGTGATGTGCTTGGTCATCATCACCATGCGCGCGACCCAGAAGAAGATGATGTCGAAGCCGGTCACCAGCACCGAGGAGGGCAGATAGAGGTCGAGCAGCGCGTTCGGCTTGTCGGGCCATTCGGGCGTCCAGTCGAGCGTCGAGAACGGCCACAGCGCGGACGAGTACCAGGTGTCGAGCACGTCCTCGTCGCGGCGCAGGCGTCCGGTATAGCCATCGGCGGCGGCGAGCGCCCGTGCCTCGACCTCGTCATGTGCGACCCACACGCGCGG
>DAOMOP010000149.1:5255-10252 GCA_035444405.1 Rhodocyclaceae bacterium | reverse complement strand
CGCGTCGGGCTGTGGCAGCAAGACGCTGATCCGCATCGGCGGCGGCAACCTGAAGTCGGTGGTGGTGTTCGTGTTCCTCGGGATCTCGGCCTACATGACACTGCGCGGACTGTTCGGCGTGTGGCGCGTCACCTTCCTCGACCCGGTCGCGATCGAGCTCGGCACCGGTCAGGACATCCCGTCCCTGCTCACCACCTTCGGCCTCGCGCGCGACAATGCGTTGCTGCTGGCGACGGCGGCGGTCGGCGGCGCGCTGCTGTTGTTCTCGCTGATGAAGCGCGAGGCATGGCAGGCGGACGTGCTGATCGGCGGCATCGTCATCGGCGCGCTGTGCGTGGCCGGCTGGTACCTGACCGGCCATGTCGGCTACGTCGTCGAGCACCCGCGGACGCTCGAGGAGGCGTTCATCGGCACCAACAGCGGCCGCGCCGAATCGTTCACCTTCGTCGCGCCGTTCGCCTACACGCTCGAGCTGCTGATGCTGTGGAGCGACGCGAGCCGCATCGTCACCTTCGGCATCGCCGGCACGCTCGGCGTGATCGCCGGCTCGGCCCTCTACGCGCTCGCCTCGGGTACCTTTCGCGTCGAGTCGTTCAACCAACCGGCCGATCTGACGCGCCACATCGTCGGCGCGGTGCTGATGGGCTTCGGCGGCGTGACCGCCTTCGGCTGCACGATCGGCCAGGGCATCAGCGGTTTCTCGACGCTCGCGCTCGGCTCCATCCTCACGACCGCAGCCATCATCACCGGCGCGGCCGTGACGATGAAGATACAGTTCTGGCTGATGATGCGCGAGGTGTAGCGCGCGTCGAAGACGGTCCATATCGAATCTTGACGGACATAACGCGTTTAACTAAAATTTGCGTCTTTCCGCGGTTGGGTCGTTAGCTCAGCTGGTAGAGCAGCGGACTTTTAATCCGTTGGTCGCAGGTTCGAATCCTGCACGGCCTACCAACCAAATCTCGCGCCGCTCGGTACGGGACACCAAGATTCAGGACAGTCGGCTGCGGAAGATCGGGGGTATAGCTCAGTTGGTAGAGCAGCTGACTCTTAATCAGTAGGTCCTAGGTTCGAGCCCTAGTGCCCCCACCACGAGCGAATTCAAGGGCTTGCAGCGATGCAGGCCCTTTTCGTTTGAGCGGCTGTAACGCTCCCGGCGACGGCGCCCGACCGTCTGGGGGGCGCCGCTGCCGCGGCGACCGAGCCTGCCCCATCCGCTCCGGGCACGGACGCGTGAAAGCGAACCGAAAGCCCGCTCGCCTATCGTCTGCCTCCAGGCGCGAACGACTTCAAGCATTCGCGCTGCGATTGATCCGATTCCGGAGGAGACCCACATGTTCAAGCACACCCTGGCCGTTCTTGCGGCAACCCTCGCCTTCGGCGCCGCCCAGGCGGCGCCCGCCAAGCCCGAATGCATCGCACCGGCCAAGCCGGGTGGCGGCTTCGACCTCACCTGCAAGCTCGCACAGAGCGCGCTGCAGGACGGGCAATACCTCGACGCGCCGATGCGGGTGACCTACATGCCCGGCGGCATCGGTGCGGTGGCCTACAACACGGTAATCGCCAACCGCCCGGCCGAGGGCGGCACCGTCGTCGCCTTTTCGGGCGGTTCCTTCCTGAATCTGGCCACCGGCAAGTTCGGCAAGTACAACGAAAAAGACGTCAAGTGGGTCGCCGCGGTCGGCGCCGACTACGGCGCGGTGATCGTGCGCGCCGACTCGCCCTACCAGTCGCTCGCGGACCTGATCGAAGCGACCCGCACCGACCCGGGCAAGGTGGTGTTCGGCGCGGGCGGCTCGGTGGGCAGCCAGGACTGGATGAAGTCGGCACTGATCGCGCGCGAGGCCGGTGTCAATTACAAGAACATGCGCTACGTCGCCTTCGAGGGCGGCGGCGAGGCGATGACGGCGCTGATGGGCGGACACGTCCAGGCCTACACCGGCGACGCCTCGGAAGTCGTCGCGCATCTGAAGGGCGGGCGCGTGCGGGTTCTTGCGGTCCTCGCCAAGGAGCGCTTGCCGGGCGAGCTGTCCGGGATCCCGACGGCGATCGAGCAGGGCTACAACGTGGACTGGACGATCGCGCGCGGCTATTACATGGGGCCGCAGGTCTCAGACGCAGACTATCAGTGGTGGGTCGCCACCTTCGACAAGATGCTCGCCGATCCCGATTTCGACAAGCTGCGCACCGAGCGCGGACTGTTCCCGTTCAAGCTGACCGGCGCCGAGCTGACCGAGTACGTGATCGAGGAAGTGAAGCGCTACGGCGAGCTCGCCCGAGAGTTCGGCCTCGTCGCGCAGTAAACCCCTGCCATCCTGAGCCCCCGTGCCGCCCCGCGCGGGCGGGGGCCGCGTTCGGGAGACCGACATGAGCGAAAGAATCTTCGGCGGCGTGCTGTTTCTGGTCAGCATCGCCGGCATCTGGATCGGCTGGGACCTGCAGCCGCCGTTCTCGTACGAGCCGGTCGGGCCGCGCGCCTTCCCGCTGCTCGTGCTGTTCCTGCTGGGCCTGTGCGCGGTCTCGCTGATGCTGTCGCGGCATGGCGAGGCCAAGTGGGCGCCGGCGCCGGTGATGCGGCGCATCGGCGTGCTGTTCGTGATCGTGCTCGGCTATGCGCTGCTCTTCGACAAGCTCGGCTTCGTCATCGCCACGGCGCTGATGACGATCCCGGTGGCGCGCTTCTTCGGCGGCACGTGGACGCAGTGTGCGGCCGGCGGCGCCGGGCTCGGCGTGGGCATGTACTTCTTCTTCGACCGCCTGCTCGACGTCGCGCTGCCGACCGGGCAGTGGCTCACCACGATCACGGGGTAATCCATGGACACACTGTCACTGCTGATGCACGGCTTCGCGGTCGCCGCGACGCCGGAAAACCTGATGATCGCGCTGATCGGCTGCTTCCTCGGCACCGTCGTCGGGCTGCTGCCCGGTCTCGGACCGATCAACGGCGTCGCGATCCTGCTGCCGATCGCGTTCGCAATGAAGCTGCCGCCCGAGTCGGCGCTGATCCTGTTGTGCGCGGTCTATGCCGGCTGCGAGTACGGCGGGCGCATCTCGGCGATCCTGATCAACGTGCCCGGCGACGCCGGCGCGGTGATGACGACGATGGACGGCCACCCGATGGCGAAGCAGGGGCTCGCCGGGCCGGCGCTGTCGATGTCGGCGATGGCCTCCTTCACCGGTGCGCTGGTCGCCACGATCGGCATCGTCGCCTTCGCGCCGCTGCTCGCCGAATGGGCGATCGCGTTCGGTCCGGCCGAGTACTTCGTGCTGATGGTGCTGGCGCTGTCGTGCCTGGGCGGGCTGGTCGGCGATTCGCTGCCGAAGGCGATGACGGCGTGCCTGATCGGCCTGCTGCTGTCGACCGTCGGCATCGATTCGAACAGCGGCGTCTATCGCTTCACCTTCGACATGCTGCACCTGCAGGACGGCATCCCCTTCATCGTCATCGTGATCGGGCTGTTCGCGGTGAGCGAGCTGCTGCTGATGCTGCAGAGCGCGCACACGACCGGCGAGCCGATCTCGCTGACCGGCCGGCTGATGTTCAACACGAAGGAGTTCATGCTGGCGAAGTGGACGATGCTGCGCTCGGCGGTGTCGGGTTTCTTCATCGGCGTGCTGCCCGGCGCCGGCGCGACCATCGCCTCGGCGATGTGCTACGCGGCCGAGCGCCGCATGGCCGGCAAGGACCACCGGTTCGGCAACGGCGACATCCGCGGCGTGGCGGCCCCCGAGGCGGCCAACAACGCCTCGGCCAACGGCTCGCTGGTGCCGATGCTGACCCTCGGCGTGCCGGGCTCGGGCACCACCGCGGTGATGATCGGCGCGCTCACGCTGTACAACATCACGCCCGGCCCGACGCTGTTCCAGGACCAGCCGGCAATCGTGTGGGGGCTGATCGCGTCGCTGTTCATCGCCAACGTGATGCTGCTGGTGATGAACATCCCGCTGATCCGCGTGTTCGTGAAGTTTCTCTCGATCCCGACCTGGCTGCTGGTGCCGGGCGTGGCGGCGATCTCGATGGTAGGGGTGTATGCGGTGCACGGCACCACCTTCGACCTCATCCTCGGCACGCTGATCGGCGGCGTCGGCTACCTGCTGCGGGTGATGAATTTCCCGATCGCGCCGTTCATCCTCGGCTTCGTGCTCGGCGACATGATGGAGCAGAACCTGCGGCGCGCGCTGTCGATCAGCGACGGCGACGTGGCGGTGCTGTTCGCGAGCCCGATCTCGATCGGCCTGTGGATCGCGGCGCTCGCGATGCTGGTCGGCCCGCGTCTCGCCCGCGCCGTCGAGCAGCGGCGCCACCGCGCCCCGTCGCCCGCCGTCTGAGCCACGCCGCTTCCAGCCACGACACCGCGACCGCGACGCCGGTCGCGGTGTCTTTTCGTGTGCCGCGCCGCCGTGCGCCGCGCCGGCCGCCCTGACTGCCACGCGCCGCGACGCGCCCGCATGCGGCTCAGTGCGCCGGCAGGCTCACCGCGACGCGCAGGCCGCATCCGACCGCACCGTCGCCGAGTGACACCCGCCCGCGATGGGCGACGCAGATCTCGCGCACGATGGCGAGCCCGAGGCCGCTGCCGTCGGTGTCGCCGTGACCGAGGATGCGGTAGAAGCGCCCGAACACCTTGTCGCGTTCGGCGACCGGGATGCCGGGCCCCTGGTCCTCGACCACCAGCGTCGCCGCCCCTTCGTGCATCGCGGTCGCGATCACGACGTGGGTGTCCGGCGGGCTGTAGCGGATCGCGTTGTCGACGAGATTCGCGACCATCTCGCGCAGCATCGCCGCGTTGCCGGTGAGCGGCGCCGGTCCGCCCGCCTCGAAGGCGAGCTCGATGCGCTGTCGCAGCGCCACCGGCGCGAGCTCGAGCGCGACGTCGCGCGCCAGCTCGGTCAGATCGAGCGGTGCCTGCTCGAGGATCAGCCCGTTGGCCGCTTCGGCGCGCGACAGTGCCAGCATCTGGTCGGCCATGCGGCGGGTGCTGCGCACCGTCGCCAGC
>DAOMOP010000149.1:0-5170 GCA_035444405.1 Rhodocyclaceae bacterium | reverse complement strand
GAGCGGCGTGCGGATCTGGTGCGCCGCATCGGCCAGGAAGCGCCGGCGCGCCTCGAGCATCGCGGTCAGGCGCTCCATGTGATGGTTGATCGCGGCGATCAGCGGGCGCACCTCGCTCGGCACGTTGTCGGCCGGCACCGGGGTCAGGTCGTCGTCGGCGCGCCGGCGCACCGCATCGCGCAGCGCGAGGAGCGGCCGGAACGCCGAGCCCAGCGCCAGCGCCAGCATCACCGCGCCGAGCGCGACCAGCAGCAGCTGGCGGTGCAGACTGTCGAAGAACAGCTCGCGCGCCAGCGCGATGCGCGAGCCGGTGGTCTCGGCGAACACGATGGTCACCGCGTCGCCGCCGGCGAGCGCCGGATCGTACAGGCGCTTGCGCATCGCCGCGACGCGCACCGCCATGCCGCGGTAATGGGTGGCGGCGAACACCAGGCGCCCGTCGCCGGGCACGCCGTCGGGCGGCGCCAGGTCGTCGTAGCCGGTCACCGGCACGCCGTCGGGGCCGATCACGGCATAGAAGACGCTCTCCTGCGCGCCGGCCTCGAAGGTCTCGAAGGCCGAATACGGCACATCGACCGAGATCTCGCCTTCGAGCGAATGCACGCGTTCGGCGATCGCGCGGATCGACGCCGTGAGCGAGCGGTCGTAGGCGTGGTTGACCGCGTCGAGCGCGGCGAGATAGGCGAGCGCCGCGTTGATCGCGACCAGCACCAGCAGCGGCGGCAGCAGCCAGCGCGCAACACGGCGGCGCAGGCTGAAGCGCGTGCTCACTGGACTGCCCTTCGGTCGCTGCGCGACCACCTCCCCAAGCAGGGATGAGCACCGCCTGGGACGGTCCGGCGCGCGCTCATGCGGCCGGCGCCGCTGCGTCACGCATCGCTCGCCTCGCCGATCAGGTAACCGAGCCCGCGCAGCGTGGTGACGACCGCGCCGGAGCCTTCGAGCTTCTTGCGCAGGCGGTGCACGTAGATCTCGATCGCTTCGACGCGCGCCTCCTCGTCGAAGCTGAACACCTTCTCGAACAGTGCCTCGCGCGCGATCGGGCGTCCCTGGCGCGAGATCAGCGCCTCGAGCACCGCCAGCTCGCGCGGCGTGAGCCCGAGTGGCCGGCCGGCGACGCTGGCGAGCCGCGTGGTGGTGTCGAACTCGAGCCGGCCGATGCGCACCGTCGGCACCAGGTTGCCGGCCCGGCGCAGCAGCGCCTTGATGCGCGCCTCGAGCTCGGCGAGCTCGAACGGTTTGGGCAGATAATCGTCGGCGCCGAGGTTGAGCCCGCGCACGCGGTCTTCGGTGGCGCCGCGCGCGGTCAGGATCAGCGCCGGCGTGTGCGCGGTCGCGCTGCGGCTGCGCATGCGGCGCAGCACCTCGAGCCCGTCCAGCCCCGGCAGCGACAGATCGAGCACGACGAGATCGTAAGGCTGGGTGAGCAACGCATGGTCGGCGTGATCGCCGCGCTGCATCACGTCGACCGCATAGCCGGCGTGCACAAGCGCCTTCGCAACCCATTCGGCCAGTTCGGCATGATCCTCGACGAGCAGCAGGCGCATAAACTGAAAGTGAACCGAAAGCTTGCCGGACGATCATCGTGCCGCAAGTCCACGGGGTGCGCAATCCGCGCCGACCGACGACACGACCGGGAGGACATCTTGAGTGGATCCCTGTACCGGCTGCTGCGGCGCGCCGCGCTGGCGGGGCTGCTCGGCCTCGGCACGACGGCGCTCGCCGAACCCGGATCGGACCTGCATGTCGCCGCCACCAACGAGGGGCTGGTGCGCATCTATGCCGCCACCGACGAGCACGTCGTGCGGGCGCTGATCGACGATTTCGAGCGACGCTACCCGGGTGTGCGCGTGGTGTTCGAGGACATGGGCAGCCACGAGCTGTACCGGCGCTTCCTCGACGAGGCGCGCGACGGCGGCCGCGTCGATGTGGTGTGGAGTTCGGCCGTCGACCTGCAGGTGAAGCTGGTCAACGACGGCCATGCGCAGCGCCACCGCTCGGCCGAGACGACCGCGCTGCCGGCCTGGGCGGTCTGGAAGGACGAGGCCTTCGGCACCACCTTCGAGCCGGTCGCGTTCGCCTACAACCGCGCGCTGCTGGCGCCGGACGACGTGCCCGCCAGCCACGCCGCGCTGCTGCGCCTGCTCGCGCAGCAGCCCGAGCGCTTTCGCGGCCGTCTGGTCACCTACGATCCGGCCGTCTCCGGACTCGGCTTCATGCTGCACACGCAGGACGAGCTCGCGAACCCGGTGGTGTTCTGGAAGCTCGCCAGCGCCTTCGGTCGCACCGGCATCGTCCCGCTGCCGACGACCGGTGCGATGCTCGACCGCATCGCCGCCGGCGACGCGCTGCTCGGCTACAACGTGCTCGGCTCGTACGCGCTGCTGCGCGCCGCGGCCGATCCGGCGATCGGCGTCGTGCTGCCGCGCGACTACACGCTGGTGCTGAGCCGCGTGGCCTTCATCGCACGCGATGCGCCGCATCCGAACGCCGCGCGGCTGTGGCTCGACCACCTGCTGTCGGCGCGCGGCCAGCGCCTGCTCGCACGCAATCCCGGCTTCTTCTCGGTGCGCGAGGACGTGCGCGGCGACGCCGCCGGCGTGCAGCTGCGCGACACGCTCGGCGGCGCGTTCCGGCCGATCACCATCGGTGCCGGCCTGCTCACCTATCTCGACCAGGCCAAGCGACGCAGCTTTCTGCGCCAGTGGCACGAGACGCTGTTCCCGCTGCCCTGAGCCGCCCGCCGGCACACCGCCGACCGACAGGGCGGCCGGCGCGCCGATCTCGCGATGACCACCCCCGCACAGCCTTCACGATGAACACGACACCCCCGCGCCCCGCCCTGCGCCGCATCGCGGCAACCCTGTCGCTCGGCACGCTCGCCGGCTGGCTCGCGCAGGCGCTCGGCGTGCCGCTGCCGTGGATGATCGGGCCGCTGTTCGCGATCGCCGGCGCGCAGATGGCCGGCGCGCGGCTGCAGCCGCTGCCGGGCGGGCGCCATGCCGGCCAATGGGTGATCGGCGCCGCGCTCGGGCTGTACTTCTCGCCGCTCGTCGTCGCCCAGCTCGCCGCCCACGCGCCGCTGCTCGGCGGCGCGGCGCTGGCGGCGCTCGCGCTCGGCGCGCTGTGCGCACTGCTCACGCTGCGCCTGGCGCGTGTCGATGCGCCGACCGCCTTCTTCGCATCGCTGCCCGGCGGCGCGTCGGAGATGGCGCATCTGGCCGACCGCTGGGGCGGCGCGGTCGACCGCATCGCCGCCGCCCACGCGCTGCGCATCCTGCTGGTGGTGTCGGTGGTGCCGTTCGCGCTGACCGTCGCCGGCGCACAGGGCGCCGACGCGTACGCGCCGCTCGCGCGCAGCGTCGACTGGGCGCGCTTTCCGCTGCTCGTCGTCGCGAGCCTCGCCGGCGTCGCGCTGTTCCGGCTGCTGCGCATCGCCAACGCGTGGGTGCTGGGGCCGCTGCTCGGCGTCGGCTGGCTGACCGCGCTCGACGTGCCGCTGTCGGCGCTGCCGGGCGGGCTCGTCAATGGCGGGCAGCTCCTGATCGGCTGCGCGCTCGGCTGCCGCTTCGCACCGGAGTTCTTTCGCGCGGCGCCGCGCTTCATGGCCGCGGCGGCGCTGTCGGCGGTACTGTCGATCGTGCTCGGCGTGATGCTCGCGGTCGCGCTCGCCGCGTGGTCGGACGTGCCGCTCGAGACGCTCGCGCTCGCCACCGCACCCGGCGGCGTCGCCGAGATGTGCATCACCGCCAAGGTGCTGCAGCTCGGCGTGCCGCTCGTCACCGCCTGTCACGTGCTGCGCCTGGCGGTGCTGACGCTCGGCGCCGCACCCGCCTTCGCGCTGTTCCGCCGCGTCGTGCGCGACGCCTGATTCAGGCGTGCGCGGCCGGGCCGATCTCGCGCGGCCGCCCGCCCTGGTCGAGCGCGACGAACACGAAGCTGGCGTCGGTCACCTTGACCTGCAGCTCGCCGTCGCGCGAGCGCCGCCACGCCTCGACCTGGATCGTCATCGAGCTGCGCCCGACGCGCGTGATCTCGGCATATAGGCTCACTTCGTCGCCGATATACACCGGCTGCAGAAAGGTGATGCGGTCGACCGACACGGTCGCGCAGCGGCTGCGCGCACGCCGCGCGGCGACGTTACCGGCGGCCAGATCCATCTGTGCCATCAGCCAGCCGCCGAAGATGTCGCCGGCCGGGTTCGCGTCGGCCGGCATCGCGATGGTACGGATCGCCGGTTCGCCGCGCGGGGTGGGGGCGGGTTCTTTCATGGCAGGGTCCCGAGGTTCGGTGGTTGGACGGGAAGGGGCAGAGCGACGGCCGCCCACGACGGGCGGCCGCGGGGGTGCCGTTCAGCTCACGAAGCGGCACTTCGACGCCGGCGTGCGCGTGTCCATGTTGCGCCCGCGATTGAGGTGGTCGTCGATCTCGGCGGCGCAGCCGAGCATGCGCGCGTACAGGAACAGCGTGAAGGCGGCCGCTTCGAGGGCGGCGTCGCCGATCGCGCCGGCGCGCCACGGCTTCCACGTGAGCTTGAGCAGCAGCGCCGCGATCACCGCGTCGATATTCACACAATAGACGGTGCGCGACACGCCGGCCTCGTGCAGCGCCTGCACCAGCGCGCGGTAGAAGTCGTGGAACACGTTGGCTTCGCCGCGCGTGGCCATCAGCTCGCGGATGAAGTGCTCGCGCGGATCGACGTTGACCGGCCGGTCCTTGAACACCGGGTGGTTCACGCCGGGGATCTTGCGCAGCTCGAGACTGCCGGCCGCCTTCGCAGCGGCCTTGTAGCGGCCGTAGTCCTCGGCGCAGCGGCGCGCCAGCGCGACGACGTCGATGCCGTGGGCAGGATCCCCCGGGTCGGCGAGCGGCGTGTCGCGAAACTGCTCGATCAGGAACTGCACGCCCTCGAAGCCGTTGCCGCCGTGCGCGTAGCCGGTGTGGGTCAGAAAGCCGGCGAGCGCCTTGTTGAGCTGCACGCGCTGCGGCGACTCGGGTCCGTCGGACGACACCGCCCCCTTCGCACCCTGCGCCGAGATCGTGCCCGGCCCGTTGGTCAGCATCAGGCCGACCAGCGTCTCGAAGGCGAACAAATCGGTCGCCGCGGGCGCGCGATCGAGCAGCGCGCGGCAGGCGAGCTCGCCGAAGCTGACGTGGCCGAGGAGCTGCG
>DAOMOP010000148.1:0-10404 GCA_035444405.1 Rhodocyclaceae bacterium | reverse complement strand
GAGCGTCTCGGTGGCGTAGCGCCGGGTCGGCGCGTGGCCGGCGGCGAACATCGCCAGCACGCGCGCGAGCGGGCCGACCTGCATCGGCTTGCCGTAGAAGGTCGGCGACTTCAGCCACGAGTACTTGCCGTCGTCCTGGAAGCCGGTGTATTTCGGCGTCGTCTCGCCGTCGTAGGGGTGCAGCGTGACCTTGTCACCGCCCCGGTACTCGTACCACGAATGCTTGATCGCCTCGGACACGCCATCGCGGAAGTACGCATCGGCAAAGCTCGCGATGCCGGTATAGCGCTCGAGGCTGCCGTCGGGGATGTGCCCGCCCGGCAGCGCGAACTGCGTACCCTTGCCGTCCAGCGGGATGTCGGGTACCGACAGGTAGTCGACGATGCCGCGTCCGTGCGCGGCCCAGTCCGGGTAGAACGCGCCGATCACGCCGACATCGACGAGATAGACGTTCTTGACGAAGTCCTCGAGCTTGCCGATCCATTCCCTGACCGCCATCAGCCGCTCGACCGTCAGCACCGCCTGCGCGTCCACCGCGAGCGCGTTCGAGACGCCGCCCACCGCGACGTTCTGGATGTGCGGCGTCTTCGAGCCGAGGATCGAGACGATCTTGTTGGCGTGGCGCTGCACCTCGAGCGCCTGCAGGTAGTGCGACACCGCGATCAGGTTCACCTCGGGCGGCAGCTTCATCGCCGGATGGCCCCAGTAGCCGTTCGTGAAAATGCCCAGCTGACCGGTCGACACGAACCCGGCCAGGCGCTCCTTGACCTTGCGGAACTCGTGCTTCGAGTTGCCGGACCACGACGACAGGCTCTCGGCGAGCGCGGCCGCCTTGTCGGGGTCGGCCTTCAGCGCCGAGACGACGTCGACCCAGTCGAGCGCCGACAGGTGGTAGAAATGCACGATGTGGTCGTGCACCGCATGGGCGAGGATGATCAGGTTGCGGATGTACTGGGCATTGACCGGGATCTCGAGGTCGAGCGCGTTCTCGACCGCGCGCACCGAGCAGATCGCATGCACGGTCGTGCACACGCCGCAGATGCGCTGCGTGATCGCCCACGCGTCGCGCGGGTCGCGGCCGACCAGGATGTTCTCGACGCCGCGCCACATCTGGCCCGACGACCAGGCCTTGACGATGCGGCCGGCGTCGACCTCGACATCGACGCGCAGGTGGCCCTCGATGCGGGTGACGGGGTCGATGGTGATGCGCTGGCTCATGTACGGTTCTCCTCAATGGGCGCTCGCGTGGGCGTCACGCGGCAGCACCGGAAAGCGGCGGGTGATGACGATGTAGGCGAGAATCTTCAGCGCGAAGATGCCGATCGTGACGACGAGCTCGCCGACCGAAGGGAAATAGCTCCACTGCTCGCCGGGCAGGTAGCCGATCAGGTAGGCATTGATGCGCAGCAGGATGCCCCCCATCAGCAGCGCGACCCCGCCGACGAACAGGTTGGCCGGATTGCGCCGCGCGCTGCGATCGCGCAGCCACCAGAACGGCGCGGCGAAGCACAGCATCTCGAGCCAGAAGAAGCCCGCCTGCAGCGTCGCCTCGAACGCGAAGCCGAGCGCGCCGCGCGCGGCCAGATCGGTGACGCGCAGCACCAGATAGGCGCCGAGCACGCCGAGCATCAGCTTCGCGAGCGGGTCGAGCAGGTGCACCTCGATCGCGCGGCGGTAGCCGGCCGCCGCGACGCAGCTCTCGAACAGGATGATCGCGTAGCCGATCAGCACCGCGGTGATGAGGAAGATCGCCGGCAGCCACATCGTCTGCCACAGCGGGTGGATCTGGTGGCCGAACACGATCAAGAGCGACCCGAGCGAGGACTGGTGCATCATCGGCAGCACCATGCCGAGCCCGATGAACACGTACATCACGCCGAGGAGCTTCCTGCGCGCGTGCGCGAGCCCGAACTTCTCGAGCACCGCCGGCGCGAACTCGATCCACAGCACGACGATGTACAGCGCCACGCACAGCGCGACCTCGAACATCACCGAGTTCGGCGACGCGTAGCCGGGCAGGAAGATGTGGTAGAAATTCCAGTAGCGCCCGAGGTCGAACATCACGCCGACGCCGGCGAGCGTGTAGCCGAGCAGGCTCGCGAGCAGCGCCGGGCGGATCAGCGGGTGGTACTGGCCGCGGTTGAACACATACACCAGCGCCGCGACCGCGAAGCCGCCGCATGCGAAGGCCGAACCGATCACGACGTCGGCGACCACCCAGATGCCCCACGGATAGCCGTCGTTGAGGTTGGTGACCGCCCCGAGGCCGTGGATGAAGCGCACCGCCAGCACCGCGAGCGCGAGGATCACCAGCACCGCGAGGAAGAACGTCACCGGCGTGAAGAGACGCCCGCCGACCGGCGCGTGGGCGAGTTGACCGTGCGTATTCATTCGACTTCCCTCCTGTCGCTGCGCGACATGCTCCGCGCGGGAGCAAGCACGCTCCCGCCGGAGGGCCGGACCCGGGCACTCATTGCTCACCTCCGTCGCCATCGTCGTCGTGCCGGCTGTTGCGCCGCGCCGCCCAGGTCATCGCGCCGAACAGCGCAAGCGGCAGCACCAGCCCCTGGTACAGGCCGTGCTGCAGGCCTTCGGACTTCGACGCGTAGGAATGCTCGGGCAGGGTGGGCAGGCCGAGCGCCTCGAAGGGCACCGCGGACAGGTACAGCATCTGCGTGCCGCCGCCTTCCTTCTCGCCGTAGATGTGCTGCACGTAGTGCGCCACCGGCCCTTCCCAGCTGCGGTCCGGGCCGTCGGTGAGGTCGCCGCGCGGATAGCGCGTGGTCGTGCCGGGCTCGAGCGCGACGCGGCGCCGCGCCTCGGCGCGCAGGTCGGGGAACTTGCCGTACAGCGTCGCGCCGGTCGGGCACACCTCGGCACAGGCCGCGTAACGCCCGTCGGGGATGCGGTGGCGGCACAGCTCGCACTTGCCGATCCTGCCGGTCGGCGAGTCGTAGTCGTACTTCGGCACGCCGAACGGGCACGCCGCGACGCAGTAGCGGCAGCCGATGCAGGCATCCGGGTCGTACGAGACGATGCCGGTGACCGCATCCTTCTTCATCGCCGAGACCGGACAGGCCGACACGCACGAGGGCTCGACGCAGTGCAGGCACGACTTCTTCATGAACGCGTAGCCGTCCTCGACCTGGTCCTTGACCTCGGCGCGGCCGTTCTGGAACACCTTGATCACGTTGAAGGTGCGCGCCGTCGTGTCGAGCGGCATGTCCCACAGCCCGTGCGCCGGGGTGTTGGTGTCCGGCGGCAGGTCGTTGGCCTCCTTGCAGGCCGCCACGCAGGCCTTGCAGCCGACGCACAGCGTCGCGTCGAACAGCAGGCCGAGCGCCTCGTCGCGCGCGCCGCTGCGGCGGCGCTCCTGCTCGCGCACCTGGGCGGCGGCGGTGCCGGCGCCGGTGATGCCGGCCAGCGTCGCACCGCCGGCCAGCGTCTTGCGGAAAAAATCGCGCCGCGATCCCATCGTCAGCTCCGCGCGGCCGGATCGTCGTGCTCGGCAGGTGGCGTCTGCGCCGGCACGTCGCGGCCGAGATTGCGCGCGAGCATCGCACCGGCACCGCCCGCCGCACCGGCCACCGCGGCCAGCAGCGCTGCGGCACCTAGGGTCGCCCCCTGGCCCTGCGGCTCGGCGATGCCGGGGTAGCTCACCGGCGGCTCGACGTTCTTCACGCGCGCGAGCATGTGGATCGGCTTGGTGAAGCCGACCCCTTCCTCCGTACAGCCGATACAGGGGTGGCCACAGCCGACCGGCCAGGTGCCGCCGCCGGCGTCGCCGAACAGCACGGTCGGGCAGTTCGCATAGGTCTCCGGCCCCTTGCAGCCGAGCTTGTACAGGCACCAGCCCTGGCGGTGGCCGTCGTCGCCGAACTCCATCGCGAAGCGGCCGGCGTCGAAGTGCGCGCGCCGCTCGCAGTGCTCGTGCACGAGGCGCGAGTACGCGAACAGCGGACGGTTCAGGTGATCGACCGGCGGCAGCGCGCCGAAGGTCAGGAAATGCACGACGGTGGCGAGGAAGTTGTACGGGTTGGGCGGACAGCCGGGGATGTTCACGACCGGCTTGTCGAGGATCTTGTGCACGCCGACCGCGCCGGTCGGGTTCGGGTCGGTCGCCGGCATGCCGCCCCACGCCGCACAGGAGCCGATCGCGATGATCGCGGCGGCGTCGGCCGCGCATTCGCGCGTGAGCTCGATCGCGGTCTGGTCGGCGACCTTGCAGTAGACGCCGCCGTCGCGCGTCGGGATCGCCCCCTCGACGACGAGCAGGTACTTGCCCTTGTTGTCGGCCATCGCCTGCTTGCGCGCGGCCTCGATCTGGTGGCCGGCGGCGGCGAAGAGCGTCTCGTGGTAATCGAGCGAGATCACGTCGAGGATCAGCTTCTCGAGCGTCGGGTGCTCGGCACGCAGCATCGACTCGGTGCAGCCGGTGCATTCCTGGAAGTGCAGCCAGATCACCGACGGCCGGCGCGAATGCTCGATGGCCTGCTGCACGCGCGCCTCGGCGCCCTTGGCGAGCCCCAGCGTGGTGGCCAGCGTCGCACAGAACTGCATGAACGCGCGCCGGCTCAGCCCCAAGCGCTCCTCGACCGGCCGTGCGGCCCACGCCGCAGCCAGCTCCTTCAATTCGTGATGCATGCGCTCCCTCCCCCCTTGTTCGGCGTGCCCGCTGCGCGAGCGCGCGCGAGCCGTCGAGGGAAGGCCTTTACAAGAAGCGTGCCCACCCGCGCCGCGGCGCGAAATCCGCTCAGCCGCGGGCGATGCAGGCGCGCCGCGCGCCAGCCGGCGGCAATCCAGAGGTCACAACCGCATCACAGGCGGTAAGCAGGTTTCCAGCGCGGAGAGTCGGCGAGGGCCCACCGGTGCAGCGGGCTCCCGTGCGCAATGCGAAGGCCGGACGCCATGCGCGGGACAGCTGTCGCAGGTGGGCCGCCGGACGATGGCAGTGGCGCGGAGGGTTCAGGCGGTCGGGGAGCCGGCGGAATGTGCATCGTCGTCGGCCGCCGCATCGCGCAGTACGACGTCGAACGCGACACACGGGTCGAGTGACAGGGCCAGTGCCCGCAGGCGCAGCAGCGCCGCCTCGCGCGAGGGCGCCTGCCACCCCGCCGCCTCGCGCGCGAACACGCCGTCGGGATGGAAGTTCCACTCCGTCGGCGCGACGATGGCATAGTCGGCGATGCGCTCTCCATCGATGCGGACGGCGTGGATCAGCAGGCCGCGTGCGGTTTCGACGCAGGCGATGCCGACGCCGTCGCCTGCCGCGGCCGCATCGATCAGCATGCT
This sequence comes from Rhodocyclaceae bacterium, assembly GCA_035444405.1. Taxonomy (GTDB): domain Bacteria; phylum Pseudomonadota; class Gammaproteobacteria; order Burkholderiales; family Rhodocyclaceae; genus DAOMOP01. The sequence continues at coordinate 5,112 of DAOMOP010000148.1, read as the reverse complement.
CATGTCGCTCGCCAGCGGATGGCGCAGGCGGCTCGCGCAATCGGCCAGATCGATGACACGCGCGAACAGGCGGGCGGCGATGCGGTGGCCGTGTCCGATCAGCATGCGCACCAGCAGCGATTCGGCGTGGCGCGCGAGCACGCCGGTTTCCTGCGGGCGGCCGCCGAGCGTCGGCGTGCGGCAAAAGGCCTCCGGCGGCACGCCGGCGAGCTCGCGTGCCCACGCGGCAGCCGAGCGGGCGGTCAGCAGCGGCGTGGCCTCCTCGACCGGCGTCGACGAGCCCATCTCGATCAGATCGCCGAGCGTCTCGCCGATCGAGCCGCCGCTGCGCGCACGCTCGACGAATTCGGCAAGCCCCTGCGGCTCGCGAATCGCGCGGAAGAAACCGCCGAGCAGCTCGATCGCGACGAGGTCGAGGAGCTCGCCGCCGAGGTCGAAGGCCGCACGGGCGTCGCCGAGCTGATCGAGACGCCGGTACAGGTTCGCGAAGCGGTCGCGGCGTGTCGCGTGGCCGAACAGGTCCGGCCAGTCGAGCATCAGCCGCCACAGGTGCTCCTGCGCGGTTTCAGCGGCGATCGCACGCTCCTCGGCCCAGTCCTGCAGCCGCGTCAAGCCGGGCGCCGCCGCGGCGCATGCGGCCGTCGCGGCCAGCCCCTGCGCACGCCGACAGACGCCGAAAAGCGTCGGCACGCGCTCCAGGACCTCGGTCACGCTGCGACCGACCAGCGCGCGCGCGGCCAGCGGACGCCGGTTGGCGACCTTCATCGCGGCGACGCGCCGGCCGTCCCAGTGCGCTTCGAGGCGCAACGGCGCCACACGCTCGACCGACATGCCCTCGGCCGACGGCGGGCCGGCCACTGCAGCCGCGGCAAGTCCCCGCTGATCGCCGCTCGCGGCGCCGGCCACCGTCACGGGCATGGCCCTCAGACGACCCGGCCGTCGCTGCGCGCGCGGCCGATGCGCATCACCTCGGGCACGCGGCGCACCGCCCGCATCACCTGCGCGAGGTGCATGCGGTCGCGCACCTGTATGGTCAGGTTGAGCGCCGTGTAGATGCCTTGTTCGCGGTCCATCGTGACGTTCTGGATGTTGCAGTCCTCGTCCGAGATCGCGCTCGCCACGCGCGCGAGCACGCCGCGTCCTTCGCGCGTGAGCACGCGTATCGTGACGTCGAACATGCGGTCCTGGTTCGGCTCCCACTCGACGTCGACCCAGCGCCCGCGATCGCCGCGCAGCTTGGCCACCGCGGTGCAGTCGTGGCGATGCACCTCCAGCCCCTTGCCCTTGCGGATGATGCCGATGATCGGATCGCCCGGGATCGGCAGGCAGCAGTGCGCGAGCTGCACCGCGACGCCCTCGCTGCCGCTGATGTGGATCGCGCCGGCGGGCTTGGGCTTGACGACGTCGGGGCGGCCGGACTCCTGGTCCTGCGCGTGCGACAGGCGCCGCGCGACGATCACCGGCAGGCGCCGACCGAGGCCGATGTCCGAGAAGATCTCCTTCTTGCTGCGCACGCCGCGGTCGCGCAGGAAGCGGTCCCACGCGAACGCGCTGATCTGGCCGAGCGTGAGGCCGTGCGGGCGCAGCGCCTGGTTCAGCAGACGCTCGCCGAGCGTGACGGACTCCTCGTGCTGGGCGTTCTTGAGGAAGTGGCGGATCTGCGCGCGCGCCTTGCCGGTGCGCACGTAGGAGAGCCAGGCCGGGTTCGGATTGGCGTGCGCGGCGGTGATGATCTCGATCTGATCGCCGTTGCGAAGCTCGGTGCGCAGCGGCATCAGATCGCCATTGACGCGGCATGCGACACAGCGGTTGCCGATGTCGGTGTGCACCGCGTAGGCGAAATCGACCGGCGTCGAGCCGCGCGGCAGCGACAGGATCTTGCCCTGCGGCGTGAATACGTAGACTTCGCCCGGGAAGAGGTCCACCTTGACGTGCTCGAGGAACTCGGTCGCCTCGCCCGAGCTCGACTGCAGCTCGAGCAGCGACTGCAACCACGAGTGGGTGCGCTGCTGCAGCTCGGTGAGCGTCTTCTCGTCGTCCTTGTAGAGCCAGTGCGAGGCCACCCCGCTGTCGGCGATGTGGTGCATCTCGGCGGTGCGCACCTGGATCTCGACCGGCGTGCCGAACGGCCCGATCAGCGTCGTGTGCAGCGACTGGTAGCCGTTGGCCTTGGGGATCGCGATGTAGTCCTTGAACTTGCCCGGCACCGGCTTGTACATCGAGTGCAGCGCGCCGATCGCGAGGTAGCAGGTCGGCACGTCGCGCACGATCACGCGAAAACCGTAGATGTCGAGCACCTGCGAGAAGGACAGGCGCTTTTCGACCATCTTGCGGTAGATCGAGTACAGATGCTTCTCGCGGCCCTGCACCTCGGCCGCGATGCCCCATTGCGGCAGGCGCTCCTCGATCGCCTTCGACACCTTGCCGACCACCTCGCGGCGGTTGCCTCGCGCGGCCTTGATCGCGCGCGCCAGCGCACGGTAGCGCATCGGGAACTTGTGCTGGAAGGCGAGCTCCTGCAGCTCGCGGTACAGCGTATTGAGGCCGAGCCGGTTCGCGATCGGCGCGTAGATCTCGAGCGTCTCGGTGGCGATGCGGCGGCGCTTGGCCGGGCGCACGCAGTCGAGCGTGCGCATGTTGTGCAGGCGGTCGGCGAGCTTGATCAGGATCACGCGCAGGTCGCTCGCCATCGCGAGCAGCATCTTGCGGAAGTTCTCGGCCTGCGCCTCCTCGTGCGAACGGAACTCGATCTTGTCGAGCTTGGACAGACCGTCGACCAGCTCGGCGGCGATCTTGCCGAAGCGCTCGGAGATCTCCTGCTTCGAGATGTGGGTGTCCTCCATCACGTCGTGGAGGAGGGCGGCGATCAGCGCCTGCGGATCCAGGCGCCAGTCGGCGATGATGTCGGCAACGGCGACCGGATGCGAGATGTAGGGCTCGCCGCTGATGCGGAACTGCCCGTCGTGGGCGTGCGCGGAGAAATGGTAGGCGGCCTCGATGCGCCCGATGTCCTCGCGCCGCAGATAGGTCGCGAGCTTGGTCTTGAGCCGGTCGAATTCGACCAGCACCACCGACGAGGCCGGCGGGCTGAACGGCTGCGGGGCGGGCGAAGTGGCGGTCGTGACACCCATGACGATCGCTCCGCCCCGCCCGAGCTCAGGCCTGTCCGCGGTTGAGGATTTCGAGCCCGACCTTGCCGTCGGCGATTTCACGCAGGGCAGTGACGGTCGCCTTCTCCTTGCCGTGCTTGTCGGTGTCGATCAGTGGCGAGGCGCCGATGGTCAGCTGCCGTGCACGGTAGGTCGCTGCCAGCGTGAGCTGGAAGCGGTTCGGTATCCTCTGGAGACAATCTTCAACGGTAATTCGGGCCATCATTCAGTCCTGTTCGAGAAAATCGAAATATTGCAGATGCCGCGCGTGCTGATTGCGGTAGCGCAGACGCGACGCCCGCACCACCGCCACCAAGTCTTCGATCGCAGGCTGCAACTCGTTGTTCAGTATAACGTAGTCGAACTCCCCGACGTGACGCATCTCGCTGCGCGCACCGAGCAGGCGGCGCGCAATCACCTCGTCGCTGTCGGTGCCGCGCCCGCGCAGGCGCTCCTCGAGCACCTCGAAGGACGGCGGCAGCACGAACACGCCGACGCAGTCGGTGAAGGCCTTGCGCACCTGCTGGGCGCCCTGCCAGTCGATCTCGAGCAGGATGTCATGACCGGCGTCGGTCTGCTCGCGCAGCCACACGCGCGAGGTCGCATAGTAATTGCCATGCACCTCGGCCCATTCGAGGAACTCGCCGCGGTCGCGCAGCTTGCGGAAGGTCGGCACGTCGACGAAGTGGTACTCGCGTCCGTCCTGCTCGCCGGGCCGCGGCGCACGCGTCGTATACGAGACCGACAGGCGCACCTGCGGATCGCGCTCGAGCAGCGCGCGGACCAGCGTGGTTTTGCCTGCGCCCGAGGGCGCGGTGATAATGATCAGGGTTCCGGGCATGATGTCTTGTGCGCGGCACACGCCGCACCATTCTCCTCGTTCGCCACCTTGTTTCGTCCACGATGTGTCCCGGCCCGTACCCCATGATCGCTTCGGTCCGCCTCGCTCTTCACTGGATCTTCGCGCTGTCGGTGCTGGCCGGCATTGCCGCCGGGCCCGCATGGCCGGCGCAGGACGGCGCCGCCGGGGCCGTTCCGGCGCAGATTAGCATGGAGACGCTCGAAGCCGGCAAACGCGACATCGAGGCCGACACCTCGCTCGCCGAAGACCAGCGCAAGCGGCTGCTCGAGCTCTACGAGCAGACGATGCTGCGGCTGCGCGAGCTGCAGGCGGTGCGCGATCAGGCCAATGCGCTCGATCAGACCCTCAGGGACGCCCCGCAGCGCATCGAGCGGCTGCAGTCCCAGCTCGCCGCACCGCGCCCGCCGGCGTTGCCCGATCCCGAGGCGCTCGCCGCGGCCACGCTCGAGGAGGTCGAGCAGTGGATCGCCGAGCGCGAACGCGAGCTCGAGCAGGCGCGCGAGTCGCTCAAGCGTTTCGAGGACGAGCTCGCCCGGCTGCTCGCCGGCACGGTGAGCCTGAACGACGACATCGCCGCACGCACGGGCGCCGTCGAGGAGATCGAGCGCCAGCGCCGGCACGAAGACACCCGCCTGCCCGCGGACTTCGACTATGCGGGGCTGCCTGGCCTGTCGGCGGAGCTGCAGGCCAAGCTGGCGCAGGTGCGGCCCGAGACGATCGGCCAGGCCCAGCGCATCCCCGGCATGACGCCGGCGGCGATTTCGCTGCTGCTGGTCGCGCTGGCCCGGCGCAAGGGCCAGCGCGTCGCCTGAGGCGGCGCGAACCGTCGATGCCCGTCCGTTCGCATCCGCTGCACCGCCGCTGGCTGGCGCGCCGACGCCGCCTGCGCCGCTGGCTTCGACCGCTGCCCCGGCGCGCCAACGTGGCGCGCTACCCGGTGGTGAAATGGTTCGCCGAGGCCGCGCGCAAGCGGCCCTACCTGTGGTCGTTCAAGCGCCCGCACGTGCTGGTGTCGCTCTATTCGGGGGCGGTGCTGGCGCTGATGCCGGTGTACGGCCTGCAGCTGGCCATCGGCCTGGCGCTGGCGGTGTGGCTGCGCGG
>DAOMOP010000147.1:434-10531 GCA_035444405.1 Rhodocyclaceae bacterium | reverse complement strand
GGCTCGGGCTTTGGCTCGGGCTTTGGCTCGGGCTTTGTCGTCGTCATGGGCTGCGCCGGCAGCGGGTCAGCCGTCTTCGCCAACGCAGGGCGGTGCTCATCCGCTGGTGTCGGTCCCGGCGGTGGATCGAGCAGGGCGATCGTGATCGCGCCGCCGTGACCGTCGGCAGGCGGTGTCGGCCCGCGCTCGAGTCCCGACAACGCATACAGGCCGACCGCGTGGACGCCCGCCACCAGCAGCAGCACGCCCCAGTGCACGCGTACGAACACGCCACGCAGCCCGTCGAACAAAGAGAACTTTCTTGATGCCAACCCGATACCTCGTGCGGCGCCAGCAGCGCGCCGGTAGGGGACGGGCGAGACACGAGCAACAGGGCACGCGCTGCATCGCCGGCCCGCAATGCAGTTCCTCGGAATGATCGCAGGCCGGTCTCCGGGCTGGGTGCGGTGCACTCACCGTTGCGGGGGCAGCACAGGATTCTCACCTGTTTCCCGATTCTCCACACCGCCTCGCGGTGTGGCACCTGCGACACTTGGGCAAAGTATAGACCGGCAGGCGGCGATGAGCGACGGTGATGGGGGCGGTGGAGGGGGTTGGGGCCCGGCCTCGCCAGCCGGCAACACGATGGAAAAACAAGAGCTTGCACGGCCGTGCCGGTGGTGCATCGCGGGCAGGTGGCATCGGCCGACAAGTCTTTGATCTCCCGTGCTTCTTTTCGAGATTGCGGCGCTGCGGCAGAACTTTGGGTTTATAATCGCGCCACCGCAAATCTGGGAGAGAGGAATGGGATTCGATCTCGTCAAGGCCGGCAAGGACGTGCCGAATGACATAAACGTCGTCATCGAGATTCCGGCGCAGGGCGACCCGATCAAGTTCGAGGTGGACAAGGACAGCGGGGCGGTCTTCGTCGACCGCTTCATGGGCACGTCGATGCGCTATCCGATCAACTACGGCTACGTGCCGCACACCATCGCCGGCGACGGCGACCCGGTCGATGTGCTGGTCGTCACGCCGTTCGCACTGGCGCCCGGCGTGGTGATCCGCTGCCGTCCGGTCGGCGTGCTGAAGATGGAAGACGAGTCGGGCATGGACGCGAAGGTGATCGCGGTCCCGGTCTCCAAGCTCACGCCGCTCTACGACAAGGTGCACAGCATCGACGATCTTCCCGAGCTGCTGATGAAGCAGACCGTGCATTTCTTCGAGCACTACAAGGATCTCGAGCCCGGGAAGTGGGTCAAGGTGCTCGGCTGGGGCTCGGTCGACGACGCGCGTCAGGAAATCCTCGACGGCATCAAGAACGCCGCGAAGTAAGCCGCGTCAGGACCGGCGGCGGCGCCATGTGCTCGCCCGCCCGTGTGCGGGCCATCGTCATTTCGGCGGGCCTTCGAGCGGCGTTTGGCGAAAGGGCGTGTGTTCGGACAGTTCGTCGAGATAGAAGCCGACGCCGGTTCGCTCTCGCGTCAGGAAGCGCGCGATGGCGTCGCGAAAGCGCGGATCGCGAATCCAGTGGGCGGAACGCGTGACGACCGGCTCGAGACCGCGCGCGAGCTTGTGTTCGCCCTGAGCGCCGCCTTCGAAGCGGGCCAGACCGGCGTCAATGCAGTACTCGATCGCCTGGTAGTAGCAGAGCTCGAAGTGGACGAACGGCAGGTGTTCGACCGCACCCCAGTAGCGGCCGTACAGCGCCTGCTCATCGCACAGAAAGAATGCGCTTGCCACCGGTCTGGCGCCGCGTCGCGCAATCAGCAGGCGGACCTGCTGCGGCGCCCGCGCGGCCAGCGTGATGAAGAACTCGGCGGTCAGGTATGGCGTCGAGCGATGCAGCGCGTAGGTGGCGGCATAACAGCGGTGGAAGAAGCGCCAGTCCGACTCGCCGGCCTGATGGCCGTCGAGCCACTCGATGGCGAGCCCGTGCGCCGCGGCGCGGCGTCGCTCCTGCCGCAGCTTCTTGCGCTTGTCGTGATTCAGGCTGGCCAGGAAGTGCCCAAAATCGGCGTATCGGCGGTTGAGCCAGTGGAACTGGACCCCCTGCCGCAACAGCAGTCCGGCGTCCTGCATCCATGCGGCTTCGCTTGCCGTCGGTAGCAGCACGTGCAGCGAGGACACCTTGCCTGCACCGGCGGTCGCCAGCGTGGCCTCGAGCAGCGCGCGACGGCTCGCGGCGTCGCGGCCCAGCAGCCTGGGGCCGGGGATCGGCGTAAACGGCACGGCTGCGAGGAGCTTCGGGTAGTAGTCGAGGCCGTGCTGCGCATAGGCCTGGGCCCAGGCCCAGTCGAAGACGTATTCGCCGAACGAATGCGTCTTTTCGTACAGCGGCATCGCCGCGATCAGCCGCCCGTCGTCCCACAGCGTTGCATGGCACGGGTGCCATCCGGTTCCGGGGCCCACGCAGCCGCAGTCCTCGAGGGTGCTCAGAAACGCGTGAGACAGGCATGCATGGCCATCGGCCAGCGCGTCCCACGCGTCGGCGGGAATCGACGACAGCTTTTCGACCAGGCGCGGGTAGCGCGATCGCGAGGGCTTCGGAAAGGGGGCTTCGGTCATGACTTCGTCGGCGGGTACAGCGGGACGCCGCGCCGGCCGGGGCGCTGTCGCGGTCGCCTGCTCAAAAAAAGTGCACCCGGGAACTTCTCTTTGCGCAAAGGCGGTTGCCGCCATTGCTCAGGACTTGTCCACAGGCTTGCCCACGCGAGATGTGGGCAGAGCCGGGGCAGGCAATCCTCATGCCGTCTTGCAGTCGTTCGCGAGCGGCTTCTGGGTCTTTCCGTCGAGCAGCACGCCCTTCCACGGCAGATCGATCCAGACCAGTCCATGGGCGCGGTCTTCGAAACGCGGCAGGCCCGAGAACGAGGGGTCGCGATCGAGCTGGTAACGGCCGCCATTCCAGCCGATCAGGATGCGGTCGCGGGTCGTGATGTCGCGCAGCACATCGACGCGCAAGCCCCATTCGCAGTGGTACAGCCCACTGTTGAGCTCGAAATCGAGCTGGCCGTTCTCGTTGACGTGCACGCCGTTCAGTGCTGCGGTCGGAGCGCCGGCGGCCGGCGCACTATCGAGCGCTGCTTGCGGCGAAGCCGCCAGGCTGGAGCACCCGGCAGCCAGGCCGAGCGACATGATCAAGACGATGCGAAGCATTGTGCCGTGACTCCCTGAAGTTTCTTCGAATCTTGGATCGGCGCGATGCGCCGTGGCCCCTGCGCTGCCGGCCCGTATCGTCGTCATGAGTCGTGCTCGCGCAAACTGCGGTCGAGCACTCGGCGATCGGTCGGATGCACATGCGCAATTCTAGGCGATCTGCTTGCCGAATACAGGTCGTTGCGAATGTTGAGCGGTGAAACGACGCAGCGCGAAGCGGCTCCGCATTTGCCCGAATTTTATGCAAGCGTGTGTCGGCCTGCCGTGGCGCGAGCTTGGCGCGCTTCCTCAGGTGTTATCCACAGGCTTTCCCCCGTCGGCGGTGGGCAAACGCGCGGGTGCGCGCTACGCCGAAGCAGGCGCGAAACGGTATAGTTGCGGCCATGGACAAATCGCTGACAATCGCCCTTGCGCAGTGCAATTTCACGGTCGGGGATCTGGTCGCCAACACGCGGCGGATTCTCGATGCGCTCGAACGCGCCCGCGAGGCAGGCGCGCATCTGCTGGTCACGCCCGAGCTCGCGCTCTGCGGCTACCCTCCCGAGGACTTGCTGCTGCGCCCGGACTTCTACCGTGCCTGTGCGGCGCAGCTCGCAGTCATTGCCGAGCACGTGCACGGCATCGCCCTGGTCGTCGGCCATCCGGCCGAGTCCTCGGGGCGGCATTACAATGCCGCCTCGGTGATGCGGGACGGTCGTGTGCTCGCTACCTATCACAAGCAGTTGCTGCCGAATTACGAGGTCTTCGACGAGAAGCGCTACTTCGAGCACGGCGATGCGTCGTGCGTGTTCGAGCTGAACGGCATGAAGCTGGGCCTGAACATCTGCGAGGACTTGTGGGCCGACGGTCCGGTGCGCCGCGCGCATGCGCTCGGCGCCGAACTGATCGTCGGCATCAACGCATCGCCGTACCATTTCGACAAGGGGCGCCGCCGCCTCGAGGTCGTGCGCAGTCGCATCGCCGAGACCGGCCTGCCGGTACTGTACTGCAATATGGTCGGGGGCCAGGACGAACTCGTGTTCGACGGCGCGTCGTTCGCGCTCGACGGCGACGGTCGTCTCGCCCATCAGGCGCCGTCGTTCGAGGAGCGCCTCGAGCTGCTGCGCTTCGTGGGCGGCCGCTGGCAGGGCGGCACGGTGACCGCTGCGCGCAGCGCCGAGGCCGAGGTGTATGAAGCGCTCAAGACCGGCGTGCGCGACTACCTCGGCAAGAACGGCTTCCCGGGCGCGATCATCGGTCTGTCGGGCGGCATCGATTCGGCGCTGACCTTGTGTGTCGCGGTCGATGCGCTCGGGGCCGAGCGCGTGCGCGCGGTGATGATGCCGTCGCCGTACACGGCGCAGATGAGCCTCGACGACTCGCGTGCGATGGTCGCACGCCTGGGCGTGCGTTACGACGAGATCCCGATCGAGCCGGCGATGAACACCTTCGCCGATATGCTTGCGGGCCAGTTTGCCGGGCTGCCGCCGGATACGACCGAGGAAAACCTGCAAAGCCGCATTCGCGGCATGATCCTGATGGCGTTGTCGAACAAGACCGGCGCGATCGTGCTGACCACCGGCAACAAGAGCGAGATGGCGACCGGCTACGCCACGCTGTACGGCGATATGGCCGGCGGCTTCGCGGTGCTGAAGGACTTGTACAAGACCTCGGTCTACAAGCTGTCGCGCTGGCGCAACACCGTCGGCGCCGTGATCCCCGAGAACATCATCACGCGCCCGCCGTCGGCCGAGCTCAAGCCCGATCAGACCGACCAGGACTCGCTGCCGCCCTACGACGTGCTCGACGCGATCCTCGAGGCCTACATGGAGCGCGACGAGTCGCCGCGCGAGATCATCGCGCGCGGTTTCCCGGAAGCCGACGTGCGCCGTGCCGTGGCCATGTTGAAGCGCAACGAGTACAAGCGCCGCCAGGCGCCGGTGGGCATTCGCGTGACCCGCCGCGGCTTCGGCAGGGACTGGCGTTATCCGATAACATCGCGCTACCAGGACGAATACTGAAAGGCCTCGCGCGCTGGCGCGGCCGCACCGGGACGGACCCGGCGGCCCGCCGTGCCCGGCCACCGCATCGAGGAGTCACGCATGAAGAAGATCGAAGCCATCATCAAGCCGTTCAAGCTCGATGAGGTGCGCGAAGCGCTGTCGGACGTCGGCATCAACGGGCTGACCGTCACCGAGGTCAAGGGTTTCGGCCGCCAGAAAGGTCACACCGAGTTGTATCGCGGTGCCGAATACGTGGTCGATTTCCTGCCCAAGATCAAGGTCGAGATCGTGCTCGGCGACGATCTGGTCGAGCCGGCGATGGAGGCGATCATCAAGGCCGCGCGCACCGGCAAGATCGGTGACGGCAAGATCTTCGTGATGCCGGTCGAGCAGATCGTGCGCATCCGCACCGGTGAGGTCAACGAGGACGCGATCTGACCGGTCTCTCAGGCGCGGGTCCCGCTCGGCCCGCGCAGCAACACCACCAGAGCACCTTCGCCGCCGTGGTGGGGGCCGGCCTGGCAGAACGCGAGGATCTCCTCGCGCTGGGCGAGCCAGCCGCGTGACAGCTGTTTCAGGATCGACTGCCGCCCCGGCGACCCGATGCCCTTTCCGTGGATCACGCGCACGCAGCGCCGTCCCTGCTGCAGGTTGCGCGCGAGGAATTCGGCCAGCGCGGCGCGTGCCTGCTCACGGTTCAGGCCGTGCAGATCCAGCTCGGCCTGCAGTACCCAGCGGCCGCGGCGCAGGTCCGTGAGTATGCGGCGCGGCAGACCCGGGCGCAGAAAGGCGGCTTCCTCGCCGATGTCGAGGCGGTCCTCGAGCGTGAGCGGCGCCTCCATCGTCTCGCGCATGACCTCGCGCTCGTCCTCGCTGCGCTTGATCGGCTGCGGCTCGGGTTGCGGACGGGCGAGCTCGACGCGGTTGTGCTGATCGATCGGCACCGCCCCGCGCACCGCATGGTGAAAGAGCTCCTCGTCGCTGAGCCGTTCGGGGTCCGGCGGCAGCAGCGGCGGGCGCGACTCGCGCGCCGGGTCGTCGGATGGCGTGCCGGGGTGCGCCGGCCCGAGGCGCGCTCGGCGGCGGATGCCGACGTCGACGCGGCCGGTGTCGCGCAGCGGCGTGACGTCGGCCATCAGCTCGCGGAACAAGGCGGCGTCGCTGCCCGGGGCGGCACGGCGTGCGGGCGCTGGCGTTGGCCCGGTGTCCCGTGTGTCGGGCTCGCGTGGGCGTGGAAACGGAGCGGGCTTGGGCGCGTCGAGTTCGACATGCCCGCTGTCGCGCAGAGGCGCGACACCGCTGAACGCCGCACGCAACAGCGCGGCGTCTTCGTCGCTCGTCGTCGCCGGCGGGCCGCCTTTGCCGGAGGGCTTGGCCGCGGCGGGCGTGTCCTCCCCGGAGGGCTTGCGACGGGCCGTGGTTTCGTCACGGACGCTCTTGCCGCGCTCGCCGCGCAGGGCGGCGAGCTCGTCGAGCGCATGCATGGAGCGGACGGTCTCCGCCGCCCCCGTGCGGGCAGGGCGGGCCGTCCTGCGCATCAGCCCGCGAGCGCGTCGAGGTAGCGTTCGGCGTCGAGCGCGGCCATGCAGCCGGTGCCGGCCGAGGTGACGGCCTGGCGGTAGATGTGGTCCTGCACGTCGCCGGCGGCGAACACGCCGGGTACGCTGGTCGCGGTGGCGTTGCCGTCACGACCGCCGCGGGTGACGATGTAGCCGCCTTCCATCTCGAGCTGGCCTTCGAAGATGTCGGTATTGGGCTTGTGGCCAATCGCAATGAACACGCCCTGCAGCGGCACCTCGCGGGTCGTGCCGTCGATCGTGCTCTTGACGCGCATGCCGGTCACACCGGTGTTGTCGCCGAGGATTTCGTCGAGCGTCGCGTCGAGGGCGAGCTCGATCTTGCCGGCGGCGACCTTCTCCATCATCTTGTCGATCAGGATCTTCTCGGCGCGGAAGGTCTGGCGCCGATGCACGACGGTGACCTTTTTTGCGATGTTGGCGAGATACAGCGCCTCCTCGACCGCGGTGTTGCCGCCGCCGATCACCGCGACGTCCTGGTTCTTGTAGAAGAAGCCGTCGCAGGTCGCGCAGGCCGACACGCCGCGGCCGGCGAATTTCTCCTCCGACGGGATGCCCAGGTACTTGGCGGTCGCGCCGGTGGAGATGACCAGCGCGTCACATGTGTATTCACCGGCATCGCCGACGAGGCGCATCGGCTTTTCGGCGAGATGCACGGTGTGGATGTGATCGAAGATCATCTCGGTGTTGAAGCGCTCGGCATGGCGCTGGAAGCGTGCCATGAGCTCCGGGCCGAGCACGCCGTCGGCATCGGCCGGCCAGTTGTCCACGTCGGTGGTGGTCATCAGCTGCCCGCCCTGCGCCAGACCGGTGATCAGCACCGGGTTCAGGTTTGCGCGGGCGGCATAGACGGCGGCGGTGTAGCCGGCCGGGCCGGAGCCGAGAATCAGCAGGCGGGCGTGCTTGGTGCTCATGATCGAGTTCTTCCGAGGTGGTAAATGGCGAAATTATAGCCGAGCCCGCTGGCGCACCGCGGCAATCGTGGCGATAGCCCCCGGCAATGCACGAAGGTGCGCGGCGCATGCGCGCCTCGTCGTGCCATGCGGCCGGACCGGCCGGCACGGTGCATTCGTATGCAGCGCGATGCTCTATACTGCGTGACATCACGCATCGACGCGCGCGCCGATCCGCCATTCGGACGCGGACTGCGGGCCGCGCCCGAGACGAGCCCGCGCACGCCTGGGAGAGATCATGACGCAAGCCTCAGCCGTTTCGACGACCGCCCTGAAGACCTTCACGCTGTTCCAGGGGCTGCCCGACAGCACGCTCGAGCAGGTTGCCCGGTCGGCGATGATGCGTCGCTACCCACGCGGACAGGCCGTGGTGCATGCCGGTGACCGGACCGACTACGTCTATTTCGTGCTCACCGGCAGCCTGAAGGTCGTCGTCAGCGACGAGGACGGGCGCGAGGTCATTCTCAGCATCCTCGGACAGGGAGAGCTGTTCGGCGAGATGGGCGTGTTCGGCGAGCAGCCGCGCTCGGCATCGGTCGTCGCGGTGATGCCGTCCGATCTGATCATGATCGCGAAGAACGATTTCCGCCATCTGATGCACGACAACTTCGAAGTCGCCTGGCAGATGATGTGCAATCTCGCCGACCGCCTGCGCAATGCCGACCGCAAGATCGAGAGTCTCGCGCTGATGGACGTCTATGGCCGCGTTGCACGGCTGCTGCTGGAGATGTCCGAGGAGGTCGACGGCGAGACGCTGGTGGTCCGCAAGATCACCAAGCAGGACATCGCGAAGATGATCGGCGCCTCGCGCGAGATGGTCAGCCGGGTGATGAAGGATCTGAGCGCACAGGGGCTGATCGAGGATACCGATCACGGCATCGTGCTGCGCGAGCGTCTGCACGAGCTCTGAAGGCCGCCCGTCGAGGCGCTGCGACAGGCTTGCAGCCTGTTGCAACTCGATGCAAGTCGAATCGAATATAATCGTCCGTCGTCGATTTCGCGCGGGCGCACGCCCGGTCAGATTTTGTCCCGTTCCAGCTCCCGGTCAAGCCCCAGCCCACGCAGCGGTCCGCGCTACCAGCCGCTGCCCGAACGCATCTCGCTGCTGCTGCAGGAGGCGCGCTGGCTGATCCTCGGCGTGATGTCGCTCTACGTCGGCCTGATCCTGTTCGGCTACAGTCAGGCCGATCCGGGCTGGTCGCATGCGGCCGAGGTCTCGCGCGTGTCCAATCCCGGTGGGCGCTTCGGCGCGTGGCTGGCCGACCTGCTCTATTACCTGTTCGGGCTGTCGGCGTGGTGGTGGGTGATCTTCCTCGGCTACGGGCTCGTCTGGGGGTTCCGCCGCTTGCGCCACGAGCTGCGCGCCGACAAGCGCTCGTTCTTCATCATCCTGACCGGTTTCGTCGTGCTGCTGCTGTCGAGCAGCGCGCTCGAGGCGCTGCGCTTTCACTCGCACGGCGTCGGCGTCCCGCTCGCGCCGGGCGGGCTGGTCGGTGTCGAGCTCGGCCAGCTGGTCAAGCGCTATCTCGGTTTCACCGGCGGCACGCTGCTGCTGATCGCGCTGATCGCCAGCGGGCTCAGCCTGTTCTCGGGCATCTCGTGGCTTTCCGTGATCGAGCGCATCGGCGGCAGTCTCGAGCAGGCGTGGCTGGGCATTGCGACGGCCTGGAGCAAATGGAAGGACCGGCGCGCCGGCCGTGAGCTCGCACGCAGCCGCGAGGCGGCCGTCGAGTCCAAGCGCCGCAAGAGCGAGGCTGCGCCGGCACGGCCGCTGCGCATCGAGCCGCCGATGGTGAGCGTGCCGCGCTCCGAGCGCATCGAAAAGGAGCGCCAGCAGACGCTGTTCGTCACGCCCGGCGAGGGCGAGCTGCCGCCGCTGGCGCTGCTCGACCAGCCTTCCGGCGAGGTCGAGCCGCCCTCGGCCGACGCGCTCGAGTTCACCTCGCGGCTGATCGAGACCAAGCTCGCCGACTTCGGCGTCGAGGTCAAGGTCGTCGCGGCCTACCCGGGCCCGGTCGTGACGCGCTACGAGATCGAGCCGGCCACTGGCGTGAAGGGCAGCCAGGTCGTCAATCTGAGCAAGGATCTCGCGCGTGCGCTGTCGCTGGTGTCGATCCGCGTCGTCGAGACGGTGCCGGGCAAATCGTGCATGGCCTTCGAGCTGCCCAACCCGAAGCGCCAGGTCGTGCGCCTGTCCGAGATCCTCGGCTCGAAGGCCTACCACGCCATGCATTCGCCGCTGACGGTCGCGCTCGGCAAGGACATCGGCGGCCAGCCGGTGGTCGCCGATCTCGCCAAGATGCCGCACCTGCTGGTGGCCGGCACGACCGGCTCGGGCAAGTCGGTCGGCATCAACGCGATGATCCTGTCGCTGCTTTACAAGTCCGAGCCGTCGAGGGTGCGCCTGATCATGGTCGACCCGAAGATGCTCGAGCTGTCGATCTACGAGG
>DAOMOP010000147.1:0-384 GCA_035444405.1 Rhodocyclaceae bacterium | reverse complement strand
CCGCCAATGCGCTGAACTGGTGCGTCACCGAGATGGACAAGCGCTACAAGCTGATGGCGGCGGTCGGCGTGCGCAATCTGGCCGGCTTCAACAAGGCGGTCACCGAGGCGGCCAAGGCCGGCGCGCCGCTCACCAATCCGTTCGCGATCAACCCGGACAACCCCGAGCCGCTCGAGACGCTGCCGCATATCGTCGTGATCGTCGACGAGCTCGCCGACATGATGATGGTGGTCGGCAAGAAGGTCGAGGAGCTGATCGCGCGGCTCGCGCAGAAGGCGCGTGCGGCCGGCATCCACCTGATCCTCGCCACGCAGCGCCCGTCGGTCGATGTGATCACCGGCCTGATCAAGGCCAACGTACCGACGCGCATCGCCTTCCAGGTGT
>DAOMOP010000146.1:0-10622 GCA_035444405.1 Rhodocyclaceae bacterium | reverse complement strand
CGTCGACGCCGGCCTCGATCGCCTTCTTCGCGTGGTAGGCGTGGATGATGTCGGAAAAGACCAGGCCGCCGTACTCGTGCACGATCTTCGCGACCTCGCCGGGATGGCCCAGGCTGGTGATCACCAGCGGCACCCGGTGGCGCACCAGCATGGCGAGGTCGTCCTTCATGCGTGCGTTGGACGGATGCAGGATCAGATTGACGCCATACGGCGCGCACGGCGCGTGCGGCGCCGCTGCGCGGTGCTCGGCCAGCTCGGCGTTGATGCGCGCGAGCCATTCGTCGAGCTGCGCGAGCGGGCGCGCGTTGAGCGACGGCAAGGTGCCGGCGACGCCGGCCTTGCAGGCGCCGATGACCAGCTCGGGGCCGGACACGAGAAACATCGGCGCGGCGATCACCGGCACGCGCATCGTGCCCTGAAAGGCCTTCGGGATCGACATTCCATCTCCTCGTTGGGATTCGCGGATCGACCGCCACTGTAGCATGCCGACCGTGTTATTCAAACGTTCGTTTGATTTCTCCGAGCCGTGCCGCCGCCCGCCACGGTCGCGCCGTCCCAGGCGGCACCGGTGGTATGCTCTCGGGGCATGAATACGCTGGATACCCTTCTCTACGGCATCGGCCTTGCGGCCGTCGCGGTCAATGCGGCGTCGGGCGTGCTCGAGGCGGGGCGCCGCCCGTTCGACCTGTTCGGCATGGTCGTGGTCGCCCTCGCCGCCGCGCTGGGCGGCGGCAGCCTGCGCGACGTGCTGCTCGACCGCACGGTGTTCTGGGTCGCCGACCAGAGCTACCTGGTCGCCGCCACCGTGGCCGGACTCGCCACCTTCACGCTGGTGCGCCTGGTGCGCCTGCCGGGCAAGCTGTTCCTGCTGCCGGACGCGATCGGGCTGGCGCTGTTTACCGTCAGCGGCACGCAGGCGGCGCTGTCGGTCGGCGCGCCGTGGCTGGTCGCGAGCCTGATGGGCGTGATCACCGGCGTATTCGGCGGCATTCTGCGCGACATGCTGTGCAACGAAGTGCCGCTGGTGTTCACCGGCGAGCTGTATGCGACCGCATCGTGGGCTGGGGCGCTGCTGCTGGTCGGCCTGATCAGTGCCGGCATCGCCACCGGCTGGGCGGCACTGGCGGCCGGATCGCTGGTGCTGGCGCTGCGGCTCGGCGCGATCGTGTTCGGCTGGCGCCTGCCGGTGTTCGTCGCGCGCTCGTGAGACGCGCGCAGGCTCAGCGCGCCGGCGCAGCCGTACCGCCGAGCAGGCGCAGGCGTGCGTCGTGCGTGACCAGACCCTGCACGCGCAGCTCGTCGACGCCGAGCTCCGCGCGCACCGGCCAGTTGCGCCACACCGCCAGGTCGTTTGCGGGCGCGCCTGAAGCGGGCGGCGGCAGGTAGCGGTCGAGGTCGAGGCGATCGAGCTTCAGCACGACCTCGACCGGCGGCGTCGCGTCGGCATCGACACGCCAGCGCCCGTCGAAGCGGCTGTCGTCGAACGAGCCGGCGAGCGTCCCGTGGGCCAGCGCCGCGGCCGCGTCGAGATGGAGCGCCCCGGCAAACGTCGCCGCAAGCGGGGTCGGCGTGCCGGCCGGGTGCGGCAGCTCGAGTTCGCCGCGCGCGACCTCGAGCGCGGCACTGCCCCCGCATTCGTCCAGCCGCCCTTGCGCGGCGCCGTCCAGCACTGCACGCGCGGCCGGCAGCGCACCGCCGGTCGAGAGCTCGAGCACGAGCGCGGCGAGCGCCCATCGGTCGCCATCGAGCTGCGCGCGCTCGGCCTGCAGCCGCGCGCCGGCGCTTTCGGCTCCGCGCACGGCCTGCACCGCGACGCGCAGCCGCTCGCCAGACCAGCCCGAGGCAAGGCCGGCGAGCACGTCGAGCGCGATGCGGGCGTCCACGCGCACGCGCTCGGGCGGCCCGGGCATCGCCGGCGGCGCGCCACCCGACGAGGCGGGCTCATGCGGCGACAATGCGCTCTTACCGTCGAGCATCGCCGCCTGCCCCCGCGCCAGCACGCTCGCTTCGACCCCGGTCGCGCGAACCGCCCCGGCGGTGCCGCGCGTGACGGTCGCGGCACGCAACTCGGCGCGCTCGACCATCCAGTCGCCGACACGCCCGTCCACCGCGACGCGCGCATCGGCAACGCGCGGCGCGGCCGCATCGACGTGCAGGCGTGCGCTCGCCTCCAGAGCGAACCGCGTCGCCACCGGCGCATCGGCGCGCAACCGCGCGACGATGTCGCGGCGACGACGAGCGCGCTCAAGCGCGTCGGCGCGGGCTGGCCCGCCACGACCGGGCCGATGTCGAAGCGCACGTCCTCGAACGCGAGCACATCCTCGACGCGCACCCGTGCGTCGACGACACTCAAGCGCCCGATCGGCAGAACCCTCGGAGTCGCGTCACGCTCCGGGGGCGACGACGGCGCCAACCAGGACTCGGCATTCCAGCGCCCGGCGCCGTCGCGCCTCAGGGTCAGCGCGACGCCGGCGAGATCGATCGAGGCGAGCGCGAGGCGCCGCGCATCCAGCGCGTCGTCGGCCAACGCGACGGCGATCTCGCGGACCCGCGCCAGCGTCTCGCCGCCCGCGTCACGCAAGGCGAGATCACGCACGACCACGGTCGGGCGCGGCGCAAGCCGCCACTCGCCCCGCCGATTGCGACCGTCGGCACCAGGTAAGGCTGCAGTGCGCGCTCGAGCACCACGCGCAGCAGCGCATCGCCCCGCCACGCGACAAGGGCGGCCAGCGCCACGACGAGCGCGAAGAACCACAGGAAGACGGTCAGGACGCGCCGCAGCACGGGCAGCGCGCCCGTTCAGCCGCGCGGGCGTCGCACAGCGCGGCGGCGCGCCTCAGACGTAGTCGCCGACATAGGGATTGCTGCTGCGCTCCTCGCCGAAGGTGGAGGTGGGCCCGTGGCCGGGCACGAAGGTCACCTCGTCACCGAGCGGGAACAGCTTCTCGCGGATCGAACGGACCAGCGTTGCCTGGTCGCCCTTGGGGAAGTCGCTGCGCCCGATCGAGCCGGCAAACAGCACGTCACCGACGAAGGCGAGCCGTGCGCCGCGGTTGAAGAACACCACGTGGCCGGGCGTGTGCCCCGGCGCATGGATGACTTCGAAGCTTTCCTCGCCGACGCTGACCGTGTCGCCATCGACGAGCCAGCGGTCGGGCTCGAAGGACTCGACCCCGGGAAAGCCGAACATCTTGCTCTGCTGCGGCATGCCCTCGATCCAGAAGCGGTCCTCCTCGTGCGGGCCTTCGACCGGCACGCCGAGCTCGCGCGCCAGCCGTGCGGTGCCGCCGGCGTGGTCGATGTGGCCGTGCGTGATGAGGATCTTCTCGACGCTGACGCCGAGCTGATCGAGCGTGGCGCGGATGCGGTCGAGGTCGCCGCCCGGGTCGACGACCGCTGCGCGGCGGGTCTTTTCGCACCAGACGATGCTGCAGTTCTGCTCGAACGGAGTGACGGGGACGATGCGACAGTCGATCATGGCGGCAGTTCGGGTTGATGGAGGCCCTTCAGTTTACCGTGGCTTCGCCCGCATGGCTGCCCCAGCAACGCCGGTGACGGGCACGCCGGGGACAGCGCCCTGGCCTGCATGCCGGCTTCGGCCTCATGTCCGGTTTGCTATGCTGCGCGTTCGGCTCCACGACGAGGTCCGCCGCCCCGTGAGTACAAGCCTGCCGATCCACGATCCGGTCGTGATCTTCGCAATCGTCGCGGCGCTGATCCTGCTCGCGCCGATCGTGCTGGGGCGCTGGCGCCTGCCCGGCATGATCGGGCTGCTGCTCGCCGGCGCGATCCTCGGCCCGAACGCGCTCGGCGTGCTCGCACGCGACCAGTCCTTCGTGCTGTTCGGCACCGTCGGACTGCTCTACATCATGTTCTCGGCGGCGCTCGAGATCGACATGTCGATGCTCAGGCGCTACCGCACGCACAGCCTCGTGTTCGGCCTGTTGACCTTCGCGATCCCGATGGCGCTCGGCCTCGCCGTCGCGCGCGGCCTGCTCGGCTTCGACTGGCCGGCGGCGATTCTGCTCGCGAGCACCTTCGCGTCGCACACGCTGCTCACCTATCCGATCGCGAGCCGTCTCGGTATCGCCCGCAACCCGGCGGTGACGACTGCGGTCGGCGGCACCGTCGTCACCGACACGCTGGCGCTGCTGGTGCTCGCGGTGATCGCCGCCTCGACGCGCGGGACGATGGACGACTACTTCTGGTACCGGCTCGCGGTCAGCCTCGGCCTGTACGTCGCGCTGATCCTCGTGCTGCTGCCGCTGCTCGCGCGCTGGTTCTTCCGCAACCTCGGCCGCGACGGGGTGTCGCAGTTCGTGTTCGTGCTCGCCACGGTGTTCGGCTGTGCGGCCTTCGCGCATGTGGCCGGTGCCGAGCCACTGGTCGGGGCCTTTCTCGCCGGCCTCGCGCTGAACCGCCTGATCCCGCACCACGGCACGCTGATGAACCGCATCCAGTTCACCGGCGACGCGATCTTCGTGCCGTTCTTTCTGCTGTCGGTCGGCATGCTGCTCGACGTGGGCATCTTCGTCGCCGGCCCGCGCGCCTGGGAGGTGGCCGGCGCGATGGTCGTCACGGTGGTCGTCACGAAGTGGCTGGCGGCCGAATGCACCCGCGCGCTGCTCGGCTACGACCGCGACCAGGCTCGGCTGGTGTTCGGGCTCAGCGTGCCGCAGGCGGCCGCGACGCTGGCGGCGACCATCGTCGGCTACGAGCTCGGGCTGTTCGACGACGCGGTCGTCAACGGCGCGATCTTCATGATCATGGTGACCTGCTTCGTCGCTCCGATCGTCGTCGAGCGCCACGGCCGCAGCCTCGCACTGAGCAGTGCGAACGGCCGCGACGAGGCGAGCGCGCCGGCACGGCGCACCCTCGTCGCGTGCCGGCGTCCGCGCTCGACGCCGCCGCTGCTCGAGCTCGCGCTGCTGCTGCGCGACCGCGAGCAGCACCAGCCGATCTACCCGCTGACGGTGGTCGAGGAAGGGGCGCGCGCGATCGACAAGGTCGCGCGCGCCGAGCAGATGCTCACCGAGCTGGTCGCGCAGCTCGCCGCCGCCGACGTGCCGGCCCAGCCGCTCACGCGTATCGACCTGAACCCGGCGGCCGGCATCCTGCGCGCACGCCGCGAGCTGCGCGCGACCGAAGTGATCGTCGGCTGGCAGGACCGCATCGGTCCGCGCGAGCGCTTCTTCGGCTCGATGCTCGAACATCTGGTCAGCGATCGCCATTACGCGCTGATCGTCGCGCGCCTGCCCGAACCGCCTGCCACCTGCCGCCGCGTCGTGGTGGCGCTGCCGCCCAATGCCGAGCACGAGCACGGCTTAACGGTCGTCGCGGCGCTACTGGCGAGCCTCGTGCGCCAGCTCGGCACCAAGCTCGTCGTGGTGGCCGAGCGCTCGCAGGAGGCGGCCGTACGCAAGCGCCTGAAGCCGCACAAGCCGCTCGCGGAGCTCGCTTTCGACGCGCTCGAGCGCTGGACCGCGATGCGTGGCCGCCTGCTCGAGCTCATCGGCGACGGCGACCTGCTGGTGATCTACGGCGCGCGCCCTGGCAGCCTCGCCTGGGAGCCGCTCCTGACCTCGCTGCCGACGCGGCTCGCGGCGCGGCTGCCGCGCAATGACATGATCGTCGTCTATCCGCCCGAGCCGCCCGAACTGCGTGGCGAGGACGAAAGTCTTGACGGCGAAGTGCGCCTGTATCAGACCGACGCGTCGCCGGTGCGCTGATCGCCGCACTCGCGCGGGACACTTCACCTGTGACGACGCACATCGCGCCGATCAGTCGTTCGCGTTCGGGAAGAACAGCCGCTCGCCGTCTATCGCATAGCCCGCGATGGCGGCCTGCCCTTCGTCGGAGACGAGCCAGTCGACGAAGCGCTGCGCCTCGGCCGCCTTCACGTGCGGATGGCGCTCGGGATTGACGACCATCACGCCGTACTGGTTGAAGAGCCGCTGGTCGCCCTCGACGAGCACTTCGAGCGCGCCGCGGTTGCGGAAGGCGAGCCACGTGCCGCGGTCGGCCAGCACGTAGGCGCCGAGCGAGGCGGCCATGTTCAGTGCCGGCCCCATGCCGCAGCCGCACTCGCGGTAACCGGCACCGGCCCCGCCGTCGAAGCCGGCCATCTTCCAGTGGCGCAGCTCGGCCGCGTGGGTGCCGCTGCGGTCGCCGCGCGACACGAAGTCCGCGTCGTTCTCCGCGATCGCCGCGAGTGCCGCGACGATGTCGGCGCCGCGCGCACCCGCGGGGTCGCTGCGCGGGCCGATCAGCACGAAGTCGTTGTACATCACCGGCAGACGGCGCAGCCCGAAACCCTCGGCAACAAAGCGCTCCTCGGCCGCGGCGTCATGCACGAACACGACGTCGGCATCGCCGCGGCGGCCGATGTCGAGCGCCTGCCCGGTGCCGAGCGCGACCACGCGCACCTCGATGCCGCTGGCGCGCTGGAACTGCGGCAGGATGTGGCCGAACAGGCCCGACTGCTCGGTCGAGGTGGTCGAGGCGACGACGATGGACGACTGAGCCGCCGCGAGCGGCGCAATCGCGTACAGCAGCGCAAGCGCGACGAGGCGCCCGAAACGGGCCATGGAATGGAAGAACTGCGCGATGCTCATGGGTGTCTCCGGAAGGAACGGTCGCGCGCACGCCGGCAGGCGGAAGCGCGCCTCATGCGGATGGCAAGTCGAGGGTGATTTCGCGTAATCTAGGGACCCGCAGACTCTTTCGCAATATGCAACGCCGTGCATAGGATCCAGCTCCATTACACGATCGGCCGCGACGCGGCGCCCGCGCTGATCCGCAATCCGCTGCTCGACCTGCTCGCGGCGGTGGCGCGCCGCGGCTCGATCTCGGCGGCGGCGCGCGAGCTCGGGCTGTCGTACCGCCATGTGTGGGGCGCGCTCAAGCGCTGGGAGGCCGAGCTCGGCGGCAGCCTGATCGTGTGGGAGAAAGGCCAGGCGGCGCGCCTGACCGAGTTCGGCGCCAAGCTGATGTGGGCCGAGCGCCAGGCGCAGGCACGCCTGCGCCCGCAGATCGAGGCGCTGCGTGCCGAGCTCGAGCGCGCCTATGCGGTCGCGTTCGATCCCTCGGCGCACGTGCTCACGCTCTACGCGAGCCACGACGACGCGCTCGCCACGCTCGCCGAGCACGCGCGCGGCGAGCGCCTGCACCTGGACATCCGCTTCACCGGCAGCGTCGACGCGATCCGCGCGCTGAACGAGGGCCGCTGCATGCTCGCCGGCTTCCACACGCGTCTGCCGGCCGCGCACGGCACGCTTGCGCAGCGTACCTACAAGCCGCTGCTGCGCCCCGGCCTGCACAAGATCATCGGCTTTGCGCGGCGCAGCCAGGGGCTGATCGTCGCTCCCGGCAACCCGCTGGGCCTGCGCACGCTCGCCGACCTCGCGCGCTGCGGCGCGCGCTTTGCCAACCGCAGCCTGGGCAGCGGCACGCGCGTGCTGTTCGACGAGTTGCTCGACGAGGCCGGCATCGCACCGGACGCGATCCGCGGCCATGCCGACAGCGAGCCGTCGCACGCGGCGGTCGCGAGCGCAGTCGCGTCGGGGCAGGCCGACGCCGGCCTGGGCATCGCCGCCGCCGCGCATGCGTTCGGGCTCGGCTTCGTCCCGCTGGCCGAGGAGCGCTACCACCTCGTATGCCTGAAGTCGTGGCTCGACGAGCCGGCCACCCGGGCGCTGCTGCAGTTGCTCGCGCGCGCCGAATGGCAGGCCGCGCTGGCGGCCCTGCCCGGCTACGCGCCGGCGCAATGCGGCGAGGTGCTGTCGATGCGCGAGGTGCTGCCGTGGTGGACCTACCGCACCAGCAAATCGCGCTGAGCGCTGCCGCCGCCCCATCCGGCCAAGCCGCTTGGCATCCCGTCCATGTGGTTTGGCCGGCCGATCCGGCGGCGCCGACCGCGGATGTCCGGCTTGTATTCCCGGACGTTAATCCCGAATATGTCGCCTGCGAGGCGCCCGCCCTGCCCGCTCGGCGCGTCGCCCGGCCCGTTTCACTCATTTCGGGGATCTTCGATCTTCATGCAGATCATCCAGCTCATGCTCGTGCTGCTGACGGCCTTGCTCCCGATCGGCGCGGCGGCCTCGGAACGGCTCACGATCGCCGCCGCATCGGATCTTCGCTACGCGCTCGACGAAGTCGTCGCGGCCTTCCGGACCGAGCATCCCGGGCACGCGGTCACGGTGATCTACGGCTCGTCGGGCAAGATGACGACGCAGATCGTCAACGGCGCGCCCTACGACGTGTTCTTCTCGGCCGACATCGCGTTCCCGCGGCGGCTGTGGGCCGAAGGTCACGCGGCGACCGAGCCGCGGCCCTACGCGACCGGGCGCATCGTGCTGTGGAGCACCACCGTCGATGCGTCGCAACTCGCGCTCGCGGATCTCGCCGACGCGCGCTTTCGCCGGATCGCGATCGCGCAGCCCGCCCACGCGCCCTACGGCCAGCGCGCGCAGGAAGCGCTCGAGGCGGCCGGCCTGTGGGAGGCGGTGCGGCCGCGCCTGGTGTTCGCCGAGAACGTCGCCCACGCCGCGCAAATGGTGCAGTCGGGTGCGGCCGACATCGGCATCATCGCGCTGTCGCTCGCGCTGTTTCCCGACCTCGCCCGCCACGGCCACCACCTCATCGACGGCACGCTGCACGCGCCGCTCACCCAGGCCTACGTCGTGACGCGGCGCGCACGCGACAACGCCGCCGCGCAGGCCTTCGCCGGCTACATGCAGACCGAGGTGGCGCGCGCGGTGATGGCGCGCTACGGCTTCGTGCTGCCGCACGCGCAATAGGCCGCGCCGCCCGATGCTGGACTTGAGCCCCGCCGACTGGCAGGCGATCGACGTCACGCTACGGCTGTGCCTGTATACGACGCTGATCCTGCTGGTGATCGCGACCCCGCTCGCGTGGTGGCTCGCGAGCGGGCGTTCGGCCGCGCGCACCGCCGTGCAGGCGGTCGTCGCGCTGCCGCTGGTGCTGCCGCCGACGGTGCTGGGCTTTTACCTCCTCATCGTGCTGGGGCCGCGCGGCTTCGTCGGCGGCACGCTGGAGGGGGTGGGCCTCACGCATCTGGCGTTCAGTTTCGAGGGCATCCTGATCGGCTCGGTGCTGTACTCGATGCCGTTCGCGGTACAGCCGCTGCAGGAGGCCTTCGATGCGCTCGGCCGCCGTCCGGTCGAGGTGGCCGCCTCGCTCGGCGCCGGTCTCGTCGACCGCTTCTTCACCGTCGTGCTGCCGCTCACGCGCGGCGGCTTCGTGATCGCCGCGACACTCACTTTCGCGCACACGCTGGGCGAGTTCGGCCTGATCCTGATGCTCGGCGGCAGCATCCCGGGCGAGACCAAGGTGCTGTCGGTGCTGATCTACGACCATGCCGAAGCGATGAACTACGCGGCCGCACACCGCCTGTCGGCGATCCTGCTGGTGTTCGCGTTCGCGGTGCTGTTCGTCGTCTACAGCATCAGCCGGCGCTTCCGCGCGGCGAAGCCATGAAGCTCACGATCGCCGCCCGGCTCGAACGCGAAGGCTTCGTGCTCGACATCGACGCGGCGCTGCCGCTCGAAGGCGTCACCGCGCTGTTCGGCCGCTCGGGCTGCGGCAAGACCACGCTGCTGCGCGTGATCGCCGGCCTCGAGCGCGTGCCCGGCGCGCGGGTGGTGTTCGGCGATGAGCCGTGGCAGCGCGACCGCCGCTTCGTGCCGCTGCACCGGCGGCGCATCGGGCTGGTGTTCCAGGAGCACAGCCTGCTGCCGCACCTGTCGGTGCGCGGCAACCTCGAATACGGCTGGCGGCGCACGCCACCGGCGCTGCGTCGGCTGGCACTGCCCGAGGTCGCCGAGCTGCTCGGCATCGAAACGCTGCTCGCGCGCCGCATCGATCAGCTCTCGGGCGGGCAGCGCCAGCGCGTCGCGCTCGGACGCGCGCTGCTCACGAGTCCGCGCCTGCTGCTACTCGACGAGCCGCTCGCCGCACTGGACACGCAGACCAAGCGCGAGATCATGCCCTTTCTCGCGCGCCTCGCACAGGAGGCTCTCGTGCCCATCGTCATGGTCAGCCACGTCCCCGACGAGGTCGAGCGGCTCGCCGACCGCGTCGCCTTCATGCACGCCGGCCGCATCACCACGGTCGAGCCGCTGCACGAGGCGCTCGCGCGCGCCGACTCGCCACTGTTCGACGAAGAAGGACCGGCCTCGGTGCTGCTCGGCGCCGTCGGCGCGCCCGACGCCCACGGCCTGGCGCCGTTCGACAACGGGCCGCTGCGGCTGTGGGTCGGTGCAGCCGATCCTGCCGGCGAGCCGGCGCGCCGGCGCGTGCGCGTGCTCGCGCGCGACGTCAGCCTCGCCCTCGAACGGCCCGAGCACATCAGCATCCGCAACCACCTGCCGGTCACGCTCGAGCGCATCGATGCGGGTAGCGGCGGGCGCGCAACGGTGGCGTGCCGCCTCGCCGACGGGCAACTGCTGCTGGCGCAGGTCACCTCATGGTCGGTCGAGCAACTGGACCTGGCGCCAGGAGGACAGGCCTGGGCGCTGGTGAAGTCGGCCGCGTTGATGGAGTAGGCCGCCATCGATCCGCCTGCCGGACGGGGCCGCAGCGGTGATGCGGCGTCCGGCCGC
>DAOMOP010000145.1:0-10623 GCA_035444405.1 Rhodocyclaceae bacterium | reverse complement strand
GGCGTGTCCGAACGGCGTGTGCCCGAGATCGTGCGCGAGCGCGATCGCTTCGGCCAGATCCTCGTTGAGCGCGAGCGCGCGCGCGATGCTGCGGGTGATCTGCGCGACCTCCAGACTGTGCGTCAGCCGCGTGCGGAAAAGGTCACCCTCGTGATTGACGAATACCTGGGTCTTGTACTCGAGGCGCCGGAACGCGGTCGAGTGCACGATGCGGTCGCGATCGCGCTGGAACTCGCTGCGCTCGCCGGGCGCGGGCTCGGCGTGCACGCGCCCGCGCGAGTCCGCTTCCGATACGGCATAGGGAGCGAGCCGGTTCAGCATCGCCGGCATCCGCGTCCTTGCGTCGAGGGCCGTGCGCGACCGCGTCCGCACGGGCGGCCGCCGGACCGCCTCATGGGCTGCGGGCGGCGATCGCCGCGGCGATGTCGTCCTCGCCCGCATCGGCGTGGATCACCGCATGACCGATCGCGCGCAGCAAGACGAGGCGCAGCCGCCCGGCGTCGACCTTCTTGTCGCTCGCCATCAGGTCCAGATAGCGCGAAACCGCCAGCGCCGGCCCGCGCACCGGCAAGCCCGCGCGCGCGTGCAGCGCCTCGATGCGGGCGACATCGGCCGCGACCAGCCAGCCGAGGCGGCGCGACAGCTCGGCCGCCATCATCGTGCCGGCCGCGACCGCCTCGCCGTGCAGCCATTCGCCATAGCCCAGACCGGCCTCGATCGCATGGCCGAAGGTGTGGCCGAGGTTGAGCAGCGCGCGCTCACCCTGTTCGGTCTCGTCGGCCGCGACGACCTCGGCCTTGTTCGCGCACGAACGTTCGATTGCATGGGCGAGCGCATCCGCGTCGCGTGCGCGCAAGGCCTCGATGTTGGCCTCCAGCCACGCGAAAAACCCGGCGTCACGGATCAGGCCGTACTTGATCACCTCGGCCAGCCCGGCGCTCAGCTCGCGATCGGGAAGGGTGTCGAGGGTGGTGATGTCGGCGAGCACCAGGCGCGGCTGGTAGAACGCGCCGATCATGTTCTTGCCGAGCGGATGGTTGATCGCGGTCTTGCCGCCCACCGACGAATCGACCTGCGCGAGCAGCGTCGTCGGCACCTGGATGAAGGGCATGCCGCGCTGGTAACACGCGGCAGCGAAGCCCCCCATGTCGCCGACCACGCCACCACCGAGCGCGATCAGCGTCGTCGAGCGCTCGACGCGCCCGGCGAGCAGCGCGTCGAAGATCAGGTTCAGGGTCTGCCAGTCCTTGTGCGCCTCGCCGTCCGGCAGGACGACCGTGTCGACCTGCACATCGTGCACACGCAGAGTGGCGGCGAGCCGCTCGAGATAAAGCGGGCCGACGACGTCGTTGGTCACGATCGCGACCCGCGGCCGCTTCAGGAACGGCAGGATCAGCGCCGCATCATCGAGCAGGGCGCGGCCGATGTGGATCGGATAGCTGCGCTCACCCAGGGCGACGTTCAATGTTCGCATGCTTGCCTTGGAACTCCTCGATGGCCCTCTCGACGTGGCGCACCATGTTCCCGAGGTGGCTGCGCCCACCGTCGACGACGATGTCGGCGACCTCGCGATAGAGCGGATCGCGCTCGCGATACAGCGCCTCGATGCGTTCGCGCGGATTCGGAACCTGCAGCAGCGGCCGATTGCGGTCGTGCCGGGTACGCTCCCACAGCACGCGCGGCGGCACGTTCAGATACACGACGATACCACGCTGCGACAACAGGACGCGGTTGTCGGCCGACAGCACGACGCCGCCGCCGGTGGCGAGCACGAGGTCTTCGTCGCGCGTGAGCTCGTCGAGCAGCTGGCTTTCGCGCCGGCGAAAGCCGGCTTCGCCCTCGATCTCGAAGATCGTCGCGACGCTCACGCCGGTGCGCGCGACCAGCTCGTGGTCGCAGTCGACGAAACGCAAGCCGTGACGCCGGGCGTACTCACGCCCGACGGTGGTCTTGCCGGCACCCATCATGCCCACGAGAATGACTGGCACGTCCGATAAACCCACCCGGGGTCGGTCTCCGTTCAACAGGAGACCGGATTATACGGTCAGCGCAGCGTCAGCGAGTCGGCCACGATTCGCGGCGTGATGAACACCAGCAGCTCCTTGCGATTCGACACCTTCTTGGTGTTGCGGAACAGCGCACCGACCACCGGCACCTCGCCGAGCACCGGAATGCGTGCGACGGCATCGGTGTCCTCTTCCTCGTAGATCCCGCCGATGACGATCGTACCGCCGTTGTCGACGAGCACCTCGGTGCTGACGTTCTTGGTGTTGATCGCCGGCTCCGCAAAGCCGGGCAGGAACTCGGGCCGGTCCTTGTTCACCTCGACCCTGAGCTGGATGCGGCCGTCCGGCGTGATCTGCGGCTTGACCTTGAGCGCCAGCACGGCTTTCTTGAACTCGACGCTCGTCGCCCCGGAGCTGGTCTCCTTGCGGTAGGGGATCTCGGTACCCTGCTCGATCACGGCCTCGACCTGATTCGCGGTCAGCACACGCGGGCTCGACACGATGCGGCCGCGCCCGTCCGATTCGAGCGCGCTCAGCTCGAGATTCAGGAAGCGCGTCGCGGCATTGTTCCACAAGACCATCGACAGCGCCCCCGAGCCCGCCGGTGCCGGCAGGTTCAGGTTCAGGCCGCCCGGATTCAGGTCGCTGATGTCGAGCAGCTGTCCGGCGTTGGCCGCGGTCGACCCCAGCCCCCCGCCGACCGTGGCACGGCGGATCGCACGCCCGTCGGCATCGAAGCCGACCGTGCGGCCACCGACACCGCCGATGCCGAGGCGCACGCCGAGATCGCGGGCGAAATCCTTGTTCGCCTCGACCACGCGGGCTTCGATCGACACCTGCCGCGGCGCGATGTCGATCTCGGTGACCAGGCGACGGACGTCGTCCAGCCTCAGCGCGACATCGGTCACGAAGAGCTTGTTCGAGCGCTCGTCGAACACGACGCTGCCGCGCGGCGACAACAGCGTCTGCTCGCGCGTCTTCAGGAACTCGAAGATCTCGCTGGCGCGGTGGTAGTTGATCTGGAAGCTCTCGGTCTGCAGCGGTTCGAGGTCCCCGACGGCGGCGAGCGCCTCGAGCTGCTGGCGCTCGCGCGCGGCGAGCTCGTCGGCCGGCGCGATCCAGATCACGTTGCCGGTCTTGCGCATGTCCAGACCCTTGGCCTGCAGGATGATGTCGAGCGCCTGATCCCACGGCACATCCTTGAGCCGCAGCGTCAGATTGCCCTGCACCGAATCGCTGGTGACGATGTTGAAGTCGGTGAAATCGGCGATGACCTGCAGCACCGAGCGGATGTCCACATTCTGGAAGTTGAGCGACAGCTTCTCGCCCGCATACTCGCCGGGTCTGGCGCCCTGCACGAGCCGCGTCGGGTCTTCGACCACGCGACGCACCTCGAGCACGAACTGGTTGTCGCTCTGGTAGGCGTTGTGCTCCCACATGCCGTGCGGGGTGACCGTCAGTCGCACATTGGCGCCGACCGGCTGGGCCGTCATCGTCGTGATCGGGGTGCCGAAGTCGGTGACGTCGGAGCGGCGCTGCAGATGCTCGGGCAGGCTCGCACCGAGGAACTCGACGACCAGGTTCGGGCCCTGGCGGCGGATGTCGATGCCGGTATCCGGGCTCGACAGCTGCACCAGCACCCGCCCCTCACCGTCCGCGCCACGGCGGAACTTGATGTCCTGCACGCTCTTCACGCCGGCGCCGAGTTCGGGGCGCGGCGCCGTCGCGAAACTGGTGACGGTCTCGGCCTCGGGCGCCGGGGCTGCGGCAACGGACGCGGCCGGCGACAACGCGATGATGACGTCCCGGCCTTCGAGCCGCGTTTCGTAGGGCGCGACGCGCGTCATGTTGAGCACCAGACGGGTGCGATCGCCCGCCTGCACGATGTTCGCGCTGCGCAGGTCACCCAGACCGATGTTCTGCTGCGTGCGGCCCAGCGCGTTGCCGGTGTCGGGGAAGTCGAACGCGATGCGCGCCGGATTGGCGATGCTGAAGCTGCCCGGCGGATTCGCGAGCGGCGCGCTCAGCGTCACGCGCACGAACAGCGTGCCGCCCTGCTCGGCGACGTGCAGGCCCTCGATGCGGTTGGAAGGCTGCTGCGCTTGACCGGCGGCAGGCGCCTGCGCCAACACGACCGGCGCCGGCAAGCCGAACGCGATCGCGGCCGCGAGCAGCAACGTGATTGTTGTTGATTTCATCCTGGTTCGCTCCCTACCGCTCCTGCAACAGCAACCGGCTGGTGCGCTCGACCCAGTCGCCATTGATGTCTTCGACGAGTTCCTTGATCGCGATTTCGCCGTCACCGATCTGCGTCACGACGCCGTGATTCTGGCCCATGTAGTTGCCGACCCTGACCTGATGCAGGGTCTGGTCGACCTTGACCAGCCCGTGGATGCGGTCTTCCTGCATCAGCACGCCGACCATTGCCAGCGACTCGAGCGGATAGGCTTCGAGCGGTTCGCGCGGTCGATTGAGGTCGGGGCCGCCGACGCTCGAGCGTGGCTCGGGCTCGATACGCGATCCGGCAAACGGCTCGATCAGCCCTTCGGCGTCGTAATCGACGACCGGAAACGGCTTGATCTCCGGCAGCGGCTTCACGCCGCCCTTGAGGCCGCGCTCCTGCTGCGCCATCCATGCCCGCAGGTCGTCCTGCTCGCTGGTGCAGGCGGTCATGGCCAGTGCGCATGCCAGCGCGAGCAGCGCTCTCGCGTACGTCATTTGCGGCCTCCCGCCTTGTCCTTCTCCAGCTGGCGCTGCCGCGCCTGTTCCTCTTCGTCCAGATAGCGGTAGGTGATCGCCTTGGCCTCGAGCTTGAGCACGCCCTCGCCCTGCTTGTCGATGGCGAGGTTGCCCAGCGTGACGATGCGCGGCATGCGCGCGACGTCGCTGGCGAAGGCGCCGAGGTCGTGGTAGGCGCCGATGATGCGCACGTCGATCGGCATCTCGGCGTAGAAATCCTTGACCACGTCGTTGCCCGGCTTGAACAGCTCGAACTGCAGCCCGCGCCCGAGGCCCGCCTGGTTGATGTCGGACAGCAGCGAATCCATCTCGGCGCGGTTGGGCAGCTGCTTGAGCAGCGCACCGAACTGGCGGTCGGTCTCGGCGAGCTGGCGCCGGTAGTCGTCGAGATTGACCGCCTGTCGCTTCTTCGCGACCCAGCTCTCGCGCAGCTGCAGCTCTTCGGCCTGGCGGCGCTCGAGCAGCTCGACCTGGTCGCGCCAATCGAACCACCAGGCGGCCGCAACGGTCGCGACGAGCAGGCCGATGAACACCGCGACACGGGGCGCGGCCGGCCACTGCCCGGGATCGTTCGGATCGAGGCCTCTGAAATCGTCGGCGAGCTGCGCGAGATCGATGCTGCGCGCCGCCTTCTTGTGCGCCGCCTTCATAGCGCGCCTCCCCGCACCTCGTCGTCTTCACCGGGGCGCTCTATGCTGATCTGCAAGGTGAATTCGCTCAGGCGGCGATTGTCGACGGTCGCCGCCTTCACCTCGACCAGACCCGGCTGGCCGAGGAAAGGCGATGCGTCGAGGTCGCGCATCAGGTGCGACACACGCGCGTTCGACTGCGCATAGCCGGTCAGCGTCACACGCGAACCGGCCTGGCGCACCGAGCGCAGGTGCACGCCTTCCGGCATGCGACGCGCGAGCTCGTTGAGCAGGTGCACGGTTTCGGCGCGGTCGCCCTGCAGCGATTCGATGACCTGCTTGCGCGCGAGCAGCGCGTCGATCTGTTCGCGCAAGCGCCGGATCTCGCTGATTTCTTCGTCGAGCTTGGCGATCTCGGCTTTCAGAAAGCCGTTGCGCTGGTCCTGCTGCGCGACGAATCCACCCAGATACGTATGCCCCAGATACGCGATCGAGGCGCCCAATGCGACCATCAGGCCGGACATCACATAGAACTGCTTGCGCCGCTCGCGGCGCTTCTGCTCCCGGTGCGGCAGCAGATTGATTCGGATCATGGATCGAACCTCCTCAGCGCGAGCCCGCATGCGACCATCAGGCTGGGCGCATCGGCAAGCAGATTCTTCGGCCGCACGCGTGAGGACAAGGCCATCGCGGCAAACGGGTTGGCGATCAGCGACGGCACCTGGGTGCGCCCGGCGATCACGTCGACGAGTCCGGGCATCACGGCGCAACCGCCCGCGAGCACGATGTGATGCACCTCGTTGTACTGCGTCGAGGTGAAAAAGAACTGCAACGCCCGGGCGAGCTCGAGCGCCAGGCTGTCCATGAACGGGCGCAGCAGATCGCGCTCGTAGTCGTCGGGGAGGCTGCCGGTCTTCTTGGCGGTCTCGGCCTCTTCGATGCTCAGGCCGTACTGGCGCGCGATGTCCTGCGTCAGGCGGCTGCCACCGATCGACTGCTCGCGCGCGTAGATCTGCTTGCCGTCGCGCAGAATGGTCACGCTCATCGCGGCCGAGCCGATATCGACGAGCGCGACGATTCGTCCCTTGGCGGCCTTGGGCAGCTGGCGATCGATCAGCTCGAAGGCCGCCTCGGCCGCGAACGATTCGACATCCATTACAACTGCTTTCAGACCGGCGGCTTCCGCCACTGCTACCCTGTCTTCGACCTTTTCCTTGCGGGAGGCGGCGATCAGCACCTCGACATCTTCGGCGTTGCCCGGCGACGGTCCGACGACCTGGAAATCGAGATTGACCTCGTCGATCGCGAACGGAATGTACTGGTTCGCTTCGGACTCGACCTGGAACTCCATTTCCTGCTCGCGCAGCCCCTCGGGCAGGACGATCTTCTTCGTGATCACCGCCGAGGCCGGCAGGGCCATGGCCACCTGCTTGACGCCGCCGCCCATCCTGCGCAGGCCGCGCCGGATGGCCTCGCTGACCGCGTCGAGGTTGGCGATGTTGCCGTCGACGACCGCCTCGCGCGAAAGCGCCTCTATCGCGTAGCGCTCGAGACGGTATGTCTCCTTTTCGCCACCGGACAGCTCGACCAGCTTCACCGATGAAGATGAAATATCAAGCCCGGCCAGCTGGCGCGCCCTGGAACCGAACAAGGAGAACTCTTTCACAAAGAAAATCCTTAAATTTCTTTATGTTAGGCGCAACACCTAGACAGGCTTCTGAAATGCTAACAACAAAAGAGCGGCCGTGTAAAGGCAAACCGCACACACACTAAGGGTGTGCGCACACACGCTACGGGTGTGCGCACAAACGCACTGGAGCCACCCTTTACCGCTCCGTATAATCCCTATTTCGGCAAAACTCCTGGATTCTTGATGCGCTGGGCTCTCTACACTTTCGTCGCGCTGCTGGTCGCCGCCTTTCTCGCCCTTGCCAGCGTGGCGACCGCGATCGTGCTGGCCTGGCCAAAGCTGCCCTCGCTCGAGGCGCTGACCGACTACCGCCCGCGCATTCCGCTGCGAGTATACACGGCCGACGGCCATCTCCTCGGCGAATTCGGCGAAGAGCGCCGGGCCCTGGTGCGCATCGACGACGTGCCGGCAAGACTGCGTCAGGCCATTCTCGCCGCAGAGGACGAGCGCTTCTACGAGCACCCCGGCGTCGACCTCATCGGTATCGCACGCGCCGCGGTCGCCAACCTCGTTTCCGGTGAACGCGGACAGGGCGCCTCGACGATCACGATGCAGGTCGCGCGCAACTTCTTCCTGTCGCGCGAGAAGACCTACAACCGGAAGCTGTACGAGATCCTGCTGTCGATCAAGATCGAGCACAACCTCAGCAAGGACCAGATCCTCGAGCTCCACGTCAACCAGATCTTCCTCGGGCACCGCGCCTACGGCTTTGCCGCCGCGTCACGCACCTACTTCGGCAAGACGCTGGACGAGCTGACGCTGGGCGAAGCGGCGATGCTCGCCGGTCTGCCGAAAGCGCCGTCGGCCTTCAATCCGATTTCCAACCTGCGTCGCGCCACCTTGCGCCAGCACTACGTGCTGCGGCGCATGCTGGAGGTCGGCTTCATCGACCAGGCCGCTTTCGAAGGCGCCCGCGCCGAACCGGTCAGGCTCGCCAGCGGCGCCGCGCGCACGCAGGCACGTGAAGCCGGCGGCGGCGACTACGTTGCCGAGATGGCGCGCCGGATCGCCGTCGACCAGTTCGGCGACGATGCCTATACGCTCGGCATCAAGATCATCACCACCGTCACGCGCGCCGAACAGGCCGCGGCACAGCGTGCGCTGCGCCAGGGCGTGATGGACTACGACCGGCGGCGCGGCTATCGCGGCCCCGAGGCCTTCGTCGATCTGACCGGTGTCGCCGACGGCGACGAGGAGGCGCTCGGCGAGCGACTTGCCGAATTCGACGAGCACGGCGGGCTGCACCCGGCCGTCGTACTGGAAGCCTCACCGAAGGAGGTCAGGGTCTATCGCGACGGCGAAGTGCTGCACATCGCCGGCAAGGGCCTCGCGTTCGCAGCGCCGATGCTGAACGAACGCGCCCCGCAGACGCGACGCATCCGCCGTGGCGCGATCGTGCGCGTTCGCGACACCGGCGAGAAGGGCTGGGAAATCACGCAGCTGCCGGAAGTCGAAGCGGCGCTGATCTCGATCGATGCCAATACCGGTGCGGTCCGGGCACTGGCCGGCGGCTTCGATTTCGACCGCAACAAGTTCAACCACGTCACGCAGGCGCTGCGCCAGCCGGGCTCGGCGTTCAAGCCGTTCATCTTCTCGGCGGCCTTCGAGCGCGGCTTTTCGCCGGCGCACTTCGAAGAGGACGGGCCGCTGTTCTTCCCGGCCGAAGTCACCGGCAGCAAGGACTGGGAGCCGAAGAACTACGACGGCAAGTACGACGGCATGATGACGCTGCGCGATGCGATGACACGCTCGAAGAACATGGTCTCGATCCGCGTGCTGCAGTCGATCACGCCGCGGTACGCCCAGGATTACATCGGGCGTTTCGGCTTCGAGCCGGAGCGCCACCCGCCGTTTCTGACGATGGCGCTCGGCGCCGGCACCGCGACGCCGTGGCAGATGGCCGCCGGTTATGCGGTGTTCGCCAACGGCGGCTTCAAGATCGAGCCCTACATCGTCTCGGAGATCATCGACGGCAATGGGCGCACCGTCGCACGCGTCGACCCGCCGGTCGCCGGCAAGAGCGCGCCGCGCGTGATCGATCCGCGCAACGCATGGCTGATCGACTCGATTCTGCAGGACGTCGTGCAGCGGGGCACCGGCGCACGCGCGAAGTCGCTCGGCCGCAACGACCTGGCCGGCAAGACCGGCACGACCAACGACTACGTGGATGCCTGGTTTGCCGGCTACAACCCGGACGTCGTCGCGATCGCGTGGGTCGGTCACAGCCAGCCGCGCAACCTCGGTCGCGGCGAGACCGGCGGCCGTGCGGCGCTGCCGATCTGGATCGACTACATGCGCACGGCGCTCGCGGACATCCCCGAGAAGACGCGCAACCGTCCTGCCGGGCTGCTGCCGGTGCGCCATGCCGGCAGCGACTACACCGACTACTACTACCAGGAAAACCCGATGCCGGAGCCGCCGCAGCTGGCCCTGCCCGACATCCCGGAGCTGCGCTACTTCATCAGCGACGAGACCCCGTGGCGCGGCCAGCCCCCCACCCTCACCCCGCCGGGCATCCCGCCGGCGCCGCCGCGACCGGTGCCGGCTGCACGAAGTGCGCCGGCACCGGTCGAGGAACGCATCGTCACGCCGCTGCGGCCGTGAGCGCCGCGCCTAGCCGCGCGCGACCGTAACCGCGGCGCCGGCCTGCTCGCTGACGAGCCGCGAGAGCGTCGCGTACAGCTCGGCGCCGTCGCGGCCGGCAATCCACGCGCCGTCGGCCGGACCGAAGTGAAAGCCGCCCGAGCGTGCGGCGACCCAGATCTCCTGGGCCGCGCTGTGGCGATTGACGATGATCTTGCTGCCGTTCTCGAATTCCAGCTCGAGCACGCCGCCGGGCTTGGACTCGATGTCGACCTCCGCCCCGCAGGCCTCGATCGCCGCCTCGATCCTCACCAGCTCGGCATCGGCGAGCGCATTGAAAGCAGACTCATCCATCATCACTCCTTCTGTTAGCATTGGCGCTTTTGCACAACGACGACACGATGCGCATCCGAACGCTTGGGGCGGCCCTCGCCGCGACGCTGGCACTGGCCGGCTGCGGCATCAAGGGTCCGCTGTATCTGCCGGACCCGCCGCCTGCGGCCGCCGCACCGCCATCCATGGGCGATCATAACAAGGCCGACACGACAGACTGAACATGAACACCGATTTTCCCGCTCCGACGCTCGCGCACGGCGCTAAAGGACTGCAGCTCGAGGGCGTGCCGCTGGCCGCGATCGCCGCGCAGTTCGGCACCCCGACCTTCGTCTATTCGCATGCGGCGCTGCGCAGCGCGTTCGAGGCCTGGCGCGCGGCGCTGGCCGGGCGCGATGCGCTGGTGTGCTACGCGGTCAAGGCCAACTCGAACCTCGGCGTGCTGTCGGCCTTCGCGCGCCTCGGTGCGGGCTTCGACATCGTCTCGGGCGGCGAGCTC
This sequence comes from Rhodocyclaceae bacterium, assembly GCA_035444405.1. GTDB lineage: Bacteria > Pseudomonadota > Gammaproteobacteria > Burkholderiales > Rhodocyclaceae > DAOMOP01. The sequence goes on along the minus strand of DAOMOP010000145.1, from coordinate 144 downwards.
GCGCGCGTGCTCGCCGCCGGTGGCGACGCCGGCAAGGTGGTGTTCTCGGGCGTGGGCAAGCGCGCCGACGAGATGCGCGACGCGCTCGCGGCCGGCATCCGCTGCTTCAACGTCGAATCGGCCGCCGAGCTCGAGCGCCTGAAC
>DAOMOP010000144.1:2085-10667 GCA_035444405.1 Rhodocyclaceae bacterium | reverse complement strand
GTCCCAGCCCATCGGCTGCAGCGCGTTGAAGCCGCGCATGCGGTGGAAGCGCGCCAGCACGTCGCCGATCGTGTAGTTGCGCACGTGGCCCATGTGCAGCTTGCCCGACGGGTACGGAAACATGCTCAGGCAGTAGTACTTCGGCTTGCCGGCGACTTCGGTGACGCGGAAGGCCTCGGCACGGTCCCAGTGTTGCTGGGCTGTGGCTTCGATCTCGGCGGGGTTGTATTTGTCCTGCATGGCTGGAAGCTGGCGTGTAGGCGACGAAAACGGAAAATTATAGCGTGAAGCTCCGGCACCCCGGGCGGCGAATCGACGTCGCGGCAGCGGCGCGGTGCCCGTCCGCGTGACTGATGTCCAGCGCGCGGGCAAAAAAAAGAGCACCCGGACGATTCCGGATGCTCGATCTCCGTCGAAGGAGAGGGAGGAGTGCGTCGTGGTGACGTCGGGCGTCACCGAAAATCGGCCTGTGGCGCCCGAGTGTCAGGCAGCGCGGTGGGTGGTCGTCTCGACCTGGCGTTGCCAACTCGCCGACATGACCGTGACCATGTCTTCCATGGCCGTCAGCGGCAGGCCCCACAGGCGGTTCTGGCTGCGCACCAGCGGGGTCACGCACGGCGCGCACAGACTGGTCTGCTCACGTTCGAGCAGTTCGATGAAACTGTGCATCGCCTCGCCCCAGTACTCGGTGTTGCCGACCCAGCCGGTCTTCTCGGTGGCCTCGCGCACGGCAGTGCGCCACAGTACGGTGGCACGTTCGATCGATACGCCCGCCTTGCGCGCGTACCACGGAAGCAGTTTTGGCGTTTTCATGTCGATCTCCATAAGCCCGGTATGGCCTGTGCGCCTTTCGAGCCGGCCTTGTGGGCCGGTGCCCGTCCATTGACATTCAGTCGCATAGCGCGCTGCAAAAATCTGTATTGAATTGAAATATAAATGCAAAAAATGCGCGCAACCCTGATGTACGTCAAATTTGCTGCGGTGCACGATTGACAACTTAGACGGGGTCGAAAGTTCCCGCAAGTCGATGTTGCATTCATGCAACGTCGTCGGGCAATGCCCGAGCGGGGTGGCTCGGCGCGGACATTCGCGAGCGAGCGGTTAGAATCGCCCAAACGAAGGAAATCCCGATGTCCGATCTGCTCGCCAATCTCAATCCCCAGCAACTGCAGGCCGTCACCTTGCCGCCGCAGCACGCCCTGATCCTGGCCGGCGCCGGCTCGGGCAAGACGCGCGTGCTGACGACGCGCATCGCCTGGCTGGTGCAGACCGGGCAGGTCGACCCGCAGGGCGTGCTGGCCGTCACCTTCACCAACAAGGCCGCCAAGGAGATGCTCGCCCGACTCGCGTCGATACTGCCGCTGTCCTTCGGGCGTGCGAGTCGCGGCATGTGGATAGGCACTTTCCACGGCTTGTGCAACCGCCTGCTGCGCGCGCACCACCGCGATGCCGGCCTGCCGCAGCTCTTCCAGATCCTCGACTCGGCCGATCCGCTCGCCGCGGTCAAGCGGCTGCTGAAGACGCTCAACGTGGACGACGACAAGTTCCCGCCCCGCGACCTGCAGCATTTCATCAATGCGCAGAAGGAGGCCGGTGTGCGTGCGCACGCGGTCGAGGCCTGGGACGACTGGACGCGCCGCCGCGTCGAGCTGTACACGGAGTATGAAGCACAGTGCCAGCGCGAGTCTGTTGTGGATTTTGCGGAGTTGCTGCTGCGCACCTACGAGCTGCTCGAACGCAACGAGCCGATCCGCCGCCACTATCAAGGGCGATTCCGCCACATCCTCGTCGACGAGTTCCAGGACACCAACCGCCTTCAGTACAAGTGGCTGAAGCTGATGGCCGACGACGGCCGCGAGGGCGGTGCGCGCCTGTTCTGTGTCGGGGACGACGACCAGTCGATCTACCGCTTTCGCGGCGCCGAGGTCGGCAACATGCGCGACTTCGAGCGCGAGTTCCGTGTCGCGAACGTGATCCGACTCGAGCAGAACTACCGCTCGCATGGCAACATCCTCGATGCCGCCAACGCGATCATCCGCTACAACACCGGGCGGCTCGGCAAGAATCTGTGGACCGAGCGCGGCGCCGGCGAACCGATCCGCGTCTTCGAGGCCTTCGCCGACAGCGACGAGGCGCGCTGGATCGTCGAGGAGATCCAGGCGCTGGTGCGCGACGGCATGAGCCGCTCGGACATCGCGCTGCTGTATCGCTCGAATGCGCAGTCGCGCGTGCTCGAGCACCAGCTGTTTTCGGCCGGCATCGCATACCGGGTGTACGGGGGCCTGCGCTTTTTCGAGCGCCAGGAGATCAAGCACGCACTCGCGTATCTGCGCCTGATCGCGAATCCGGACGACGACACGGCGTTTTCCCGTGTCGTCAACTTTCCGACGCGCGGCATCGGCGCGCGCTCGCTCGAGGTGCTGCAGGATGCCGCGCGCACGTGGAACGCCAGCCTGTACGCGAGCGTGCCGCATCTGTCCGGCAAGCCGGGCACGGTGCTGGCGCAGTTCGTACGCCTGGTCGAGGACTTGCGCCGCGACACGCGCGCGCTGGCGCTGCCCGAGCTGGTCGATCACGTGCTCGACGCGTCCGGACTGCGCGCGCACTACCGCGGTGAGAAGGAAGGGCAGGAGCGGCTCGAGAACCTCGACGAGCTTATCAATGCGGCGACCAATTTCGTCGCCGAGTCGGGCGCCGACGCCGAAGCGCTGGCGGCGCCACACGCGCTGCTGGCCGACTTTCTCGCCCATGCCTCGCTCGAGGCCGGCGAGCATCAGGCCGATGCCGGCAGCGATGCGGTGCAGCTGATGACCGTGCATTCGGCCAAGGGGCTGGAGTTCGACGTCGTGTTCGTCTCCGGGCTCGAGGAAGGGCTGTTCCCGCACGAGAACAGCATCGTCGAGGCCGAGGGGCTCGAGGAGGAGCGGCGCCTGATGTATGTGGCGGTGACGCGTGCCCGCGAGCGGCTCTACCTGTCGTTCGCGCAAAGCCGCATGCTGCACGGGCAGGCGCGCTACAACCTGCGCTCGCGCTTTCTCGAGGAAATTCCGGACGAACTGGTGAAGTGGCTGTCGCCGCCGAGCGCGCGCGGGGCGAGCGTACGCTCGGGCTTTGGCGGCTACTTTGAGCCGGCGCGCGCGTCGTCGGCCGCGGCGAGCGGCATGACGCGGCGTGGCGCGGCCGGCGCGACGAAGCAGGATCTTGGCGGCTTGCGCGTCGGCCAGCTGGTCAGCCACGCGAAGTTCGGCCAGGGCGTGATCGTCGCGGCCGAAGGCAGCGGCTCGGATGCGCGAGTACAGGTCAATTTCGGCACCGCCGGCATCAAGTGGCTGCTGCTCGCGGTGGCCAAGCTCGGCCCGGCGTGACGGGTAGGCCGCCCGGCTTCAGGCGGTCTGTCGTTGGCGCACCAGCGTGTCGTGCAGCGCCACGTATTCCTGGGCGAGCTTGTGCCTGGCGTCGAGATGGATCATCGGACGCGACTGTTCGTGCGACTCCTTGATGCGTACCGATGACGACAGATACGGTGCGAGCACCGGCAGGCCCTCGTCGATGAGCTCGCGCACGACCTTCTGCGGCAGGCTCGCGCGCGGCTGATACTGGTTGACGACGATGCCTTGGACCGCCAGCCCGCGGTTGTGATCGGCGCGGATCTCCTGCACGTTCTCGAGCAGCGCATACAGCGCGCGGCGCGAGAAGTCGTCGCAGTCGAACGGGATCAGGCAGCCGTCGGCAGCGATCAGCGCCGAGCGGGTGAAGAAGTTCAGCGCCGGCGGCGTGTCGATGTAGATCACGTCGTAGGCGTCGGCGAGCTCATCGAGCGCATCGCGCAGCTTGTAGATCTTGTAGCGCGACTCGAGCTTGCCCTGCAGGTCCTCGAGCGCCGGGTGCGAGGGCATCACGTGCAGGCCCTCGAACGGGCTTTCGGTGGCGAATTCGGCGGTGCGCTTGGGGTTGAGCTTGAAGTTCAGCGTCTGGTCGAAGAAATCCGCAAGCGTCGCGTCCAGATCGCCGCCGGGATGGCCGAGCAGGTAGTGCGTCGAGTTGCCCTGCGGATCGAGATCGACGACCAGCGTGCGCAGGCCCTGGTGTGCGCTGATCGCCGCGAGGTTGCAGGTGATCGTCGATTTGCCGACCCCGCCTTTCTGATTGAATACCACTGTGCGCATGTCGTTTGCAGCTCCCGCGTCGATGCAGTCGCACGATTGTGCCAAAAATGCCGGCGCAATGCTCGCGTCGCGCCGCGTGCCCGCCGCGACGAGTGCTGCAAAATCCGGCGGCGCTACGCTAAACTTGCGAGACCGCGACAATATGAAGATGGCCGGCATTCCCGTAGCCGGCAACGGGTGGCCCGGGCGACGCTTCGTGCGACGTTCCGGGCGCGGGTTGCAGCACGGCGATGGCCGCATGGCGCCGAAAAGAACAGCACAGCTGCCGACTCGCGCACGCCGCCCTGGCGGTGCGTTCGTCCGCGCCGGATCACCGTGACGGCGACCCGGACGGCGCGCGGTTCACCACGACATTTCATACTCCGAGGGGGAGAACAATGGATCAGGATTTCATCGCCGCTGCGCTCGATTATCATCGCTCGCCGACCCGCGGCAAGATTTCGGTCGTGCCCACGAAGGGCCTGACCAACCAGCGCGACCTCGCGCTGGCCTATTCGCCGGGCGTGGCCGCAGCGTGCGATGCGATCGTCGCCGACCCGGCCGAGGCGCGGCAGCTGACCTCGCGCGGCAATCTGGTCGGCGTCGTCACCAACGGCACGGCCGTGCTGGGCCTGGGCAACATCGGGCCGCTCGCCGCCAAGCCGGTGATGGAAGGCAAGGGCTGCCTGTTCAAGAAGTTCGCGAACATCGACGTCTTCGACATCGAGCTCGACGAGAAGGACCCCGACAAGCTGATCGACATCATCGCCTCGCTCGAGCCGACGCTCGGCGGCATCAACCTCGAGGACATCAAGGCGCCCGAGTGCTTCTACATCGAGCAGAAGCTGCGCGAGCGCATGAACATCCCGGTGTTCCACGACGACCAGCACGGCACCGCGATCATTTCGGCGGCCGGCCTGATCAACGGCCTGAAGATCGTCGGCAAGGACATCGCGACGGTCAAGCTGGTGTGCTCGGGAGCCGGCGCGGCCGCGATCGCGTGCCTGGACGTGATGGTCGGCCTCGGCCTCAAGCGCGAGAACGTCTTCGTGTGCGACTCCAAGGGCGTGATCCGCGAGGGGCGCGACGAGAACATGGAGGCGAACAAGGCGCGCTATGCGCAAAAGACCGACGCGCGCACGCTCGCCGACGTGATCGAGGGGGCGGACGTGTTCCTCGGCCTGTCGACGGCCGGCGTGTTGAAGCCCGAGATGGTCGCGAAGATGGCCGACCAGCCGCTGATCTTCGCGCTCGCCAACCCGAACCCGGAGATCCTGCCCGAGGACGCGAAGAAGGTGCGCCCGGACTGCATCATCGCGACCGGCCGTTCGGACTATCCGAACCAGGTGAACAACGTGCTGTGCTTCCCGTTCATCTTCCGCGGCGCGCTCGACGTCGGCGCGACGCGCATCACCGACGAGATGAAGCTCGCCTGCGTGCAGGCGATCGCCGAGCTCGCGCAGGCCGAGCAGAGCGACATCGTCGCGTCGGCCTACGGCGGGGCCGAGCTCAGCTTCGGCCCGGACTACATCATTCCGAAGCCGTTCGACCCGCGCCTGATCGTCAAGATCGCGCCGGCGGTCGCGAAGGCGGCGATGGACTCCGGGGTCGCGACCACGCCGATCGACGACTTCAAGGCCTATACCGCCAGCCTGACCGATTTCGTCTATCACTCCGGCATCGTCATGAAGCCGGTCTTCAACGCCGCCAAGCTGATCCCCGCCGAGCAAAAGCGCGTGATCTTCGCCGAGGGCGAGGACGAGCGGGTGCTGCACGCGGTGCGCGTGGTGATCGACGAGGATCTCGCGCGGCCGATCCTGATCGGCCGGCCCAGCGTGATCGAGATGCGCATCCAGAAGATCGGCCTGAACCTCGTGCCCGAGCGCGATTTCGAGATCGTCAATCCGGAGTCCGACCCGCGCTACCGCGACCTGTGGAACGACTACTACGAGCTGATGTCGCGCGACGGCGTCACGCCCGAGATCGCCAAGGCCAAGATGCGCCGTGACACGACGCTGATCGGCTGCATGCTGCTGCGCCACAATTACGCCGATGGCATGGTATGCGGCACCTTCGGCACCTACGACTACCACCTCAAGCAGGTGCAGGACGTGATCGGCCTGAGCGAGGAGGCGAAGCTCTTCGCGGCGATGACGCTGCTGATGCTGCCCAAGCGCACGCTCGCGATCACCGACCCCTACGTCAACGAGAATCCGAGCGCCGAAGAGGTCGCCGAGATCGCGCGCATGGCCGCCGAGGAATTGCGCCGCTTCGGCATCGAGCCGCGCCTGGCGATGCTGTCGCACTCGAACTTCGGCAGCTCGACGTCGGCCTCGGCGCGCAAGATGCGTGCGGCGCGCGATCTGCTGCGTGCGAGCGCGCCGGATCTGGTGTGCGACGGCGAGATGCACGGCGACTCGGCGCTGTCGCCGGAGATCCGCGAGCGCGTGCATCCGGGCTCGACGCTGGCGGGCGAGGCCAACCTGCTGGTGATGCCCAACCTCGACGCGGCCAACATCTCGTTCAACCTGATGAAGATCGCCAACGGCGACGGCGTGTCGATCGGGCCGATCCTGCTCGGCACGGCGCTGCCGGTGCACATCCTGACGCCGTCGGCGACGGTGCGCCGCCTCGTGAATGTGACCGCGCTGGCGGTCATCGATGCGCAGGAGTTGCGCCTGCGCAAGGGCGGGGCCTGATCGTGTCCGCCGCCACGCGGACCGTGCGGTCGCGGTTCGCGTGGCAGCGGCGTTGCCGCCATGCAGCGTGTGCTCGTCGTCCTCGGTGTCGTGCTAATCGTCATCGGCCTGCTGTGGCCGTGGCTCGCGCGCCTGCCGTTCGGGCGCCTGCCCGGGGACATCCACATCGAGCGCGACGGGTTCGATTTCTACTTTCCGATCACCACCGGGCTGCTCATCTCCGCGCTGATCAGCCTGCTGCTCTGGATCTTTCGGCGCTGAGCCGGCAGCCGAGCGACCACCACGAGGGAGACTCCCGATGACCCATGCGATCCGTTTCCATCAGACCGGCGGCCCCGAAGTGCTGCAATGGGAGGAGGTCACGCTGGCACCCCCCGCTGCGGGCGAGGCGCGCGTGCGCCATCACGCGGTCGGTCTCAACTACATCGACACTTATCATCGCTCGGGGCTCTACCCGGCCACGCTGCCGTCGGGTATCGGTCTGGAGGGCGCGGGCGTGGTCGAGGCGGTCGGCGAGGGGGTCACCGAGGTTGCGCCCGGCGACCGGGTCGCCTACGCGGGCGGTCCGCTCGGCGCCTACGCCGAGGTGCGCAACATGCCGGCGCAGCGCCTGGTCAAGCTGCCCGAGGCGCTGTCCTTCGAGCAGGGGGCGGCGATGATGCTGCAGGGGCTGACCGCGCAGTACCTGCTGCGCCGCACCTACCGCGTGCAGCCCGGCGACACGATCCTGATCCACGCGGCCGCGGGCGGCGTCGGGCTGATCGTGTGCCAGTGGGCGAAGGCGCTCGGCGCGACCGTGATCGGCACGGTCGGCTCGGACGACAAGGCCGCGCTCGCGCGCGCGCACGGCTGCGATCATCCGATCGTCTACACGCGCGAGAACTTCGCCGAGCGGGTGCGCGAGCTCACCGGCGGCGCGGGCGTGGCGGTCGTCTATGACTCCATCGGCAAGGACACCTTCATGGCCTCGCTCGATTGCCTGCGCCCGCTCGGCATGATGGTGTTGTTCGGCGCGGCCTCGGGGCCGGTGCCGCCGTTCGACTGCCAGCTGCTGGCGCAAAAGGGCTCGCTGTTCCTGACGCGGCCGACGCTGTTCACGTATTCGGCCCGCCGGGACGATCTGCTCGAGATGGCCGGCGAACTCTTTGCCGTCGTCACGTCGGGGCAGGTCCGGATCGAGGTCAACCAGCGCTATGCGCTGCGCGACGCCGCGCAGGCGCATCGCGACCTCGAGGGGCGCCGCACGACCGGCTCGACGGTACTGTTGCCATGAGGCTGTGTGCGGTCACGCGATGCCGGGCACGCGGCGCGCCGGACTTTGCGATGCGGACGCTCGTGCAGCCGTGTCCGGGTTGCAGTCCCGTCGGCTTGCGATGGCGTGTCCGTCCGGGACGGCGTGGCACGCAGGCCAGGGGCGAGGGAACGCGTGCGTGAGCGTTTCGTCGCCGCCATCGTGGCGGCTGTTCTGGCGCTGCCATGGGGCGCGGCGCCGGTGTTCGCGCAGCCGCGGGGCCAGCCGCCTGCGCTCAGCCCGTCGCAAGCCGCCTTTCTGAAGGCCGAGAGCCGGCGCATCGAGGACCATTTCGTCGAGCGTGTCGCGCGCATCGTCGGCATCGACCCCGCCCAGGTGCGCGCGGCGATGCCCGACGAGCGGCGCATCACGGTGGCGGTGTCGCGGCTCGTCGCCGCGCTCGAGCGCGATCTCGGCCGCGCGCTCTCCGACGAGCAAAAGTCCGCG
>DAOMOP010000144.1:0-2075 GCA_035444405.1 Rhodocyclaceae bacterium | reverse complement strand
GATCCACGCCGCCGATGCCGACCGGCGTGCCGCGCTCGCGCGCGTGCGCGAGGGCGCGTGGCAACGCTGAGCGGGTGTTTGACGCGTGTCCTGATGGCGCGCGAGCTCGGGTAAAATCCGCCCCCATGACCGCGACACACACCCCCCGCTTCGTCCATCTGCGCCTGCATTCCGAGTATTCGATCCTCGACGGCATCGTGCAGCTCGACCAGGCCATCGCCCGCGCCGCCGCCGACGGCATGCCGGCGCTCGGCATGTCGGACCTCGCCAACCTTTTCGGCATGGTCAAGTTCTACAAGGGCGCGCGCGGCAGGGGGGTCAAGCCGATTATCGGTGTCGACGCGTGGATCACCAACGAGGCCGAGCGCGACAAGCCGTTCCGCGTGCTGCTGATCTGTCGCAACCGCGCCGGATACGGGCAGCTGTGCGAACTGCTCACGCGTGCCTATCTCGAGAACAAGTACCGTGGCCGCGCCGAGATGCGGCGCGCGTGGTTCGACGACGGCGCGGCCTCCGGGCTCGTGTGCCTGTCCGGCGCGCTCGCCGGCGATGTCGGCCAGGCGCTCGCGAACGGCAACGCGGAGCTTGCCCGGCAGCTCGCCGGCGAGTGGGCGCGGCGCTTTCCCGGCGCCTATTACATCGAGCTGCAGCGCGCCGGGCACGCCGGCACCGAAGGCTACATCCGCGCCGCGGTCGAGCTCGCCGCCGCACTCGAGCTGCCGGTCGTGGCGACCCACCCGGTGCAGTTCCTGAAGCCCGAGGACTTCAAGGCGCACGAGGCGCGCGTGTGCATCGCGCAGGGCTACGTGCTCGCCGACAAGCGCCGCCCGCGCGAGTTCACGCCCGAGCAGTACTTCAAGAGCCAGGACGAGATGTGCGCGCTGTTCGCGGACCTCCCCGAGGCGCTCGAGAACGCGGTCGAGATCGCGCGGCGCTGCTCACTGACCGTCGAGCTCGGCAAGAATTTCCTGCCGCTTTTTCCGACGCCCGAGGGCATGACGCTCGACGACTTCCTGGTCGCCGAGGCCAAGGCCGGACTCGAAGTGCGCCTCAAGGAGCTCTATCCCGATGAGGCCGAACGCGAGCGCCAGCGCCCGACCTACGAGGCGCGGCTCGCGTTCGAGACCGACACGATCATCCAGATGGGCTTTCCCGGCTACTTCCTGATCGTCGCGGACTTCATCAACTGGGCCAAGCACAACGGCGTGCCGGTCGGCCCGGGGCGCGGCTCGGGGGCGGGCTCGCTGGTGGCCTATTCCTTGCGCATCACCGACCTCGACCCGCTCGCGTACGCGCTGCTGTTCGAGCGCTTCCTGAACCCGGAGCGCGTGTCGATGCCCGACTTCGACATCGACTTCTGCCAGGATCGCCGCGACGAGGTGATCCGCTATGTGCAGCGTCGCTACGGCCACGACCAGGTGGCGCAGATCATCACATTCGGCACGCTGCAGGCGCGCGGCGTGCTGCGCGACGTCGGCCGCGTGTTGCAGATGCCTTACGGGCAGGTCGACAAGCTCACGAAACTGGTGCCGCAGAATCCGACCGCGCCGGTGACGCTGGCGAAGGCCATCGAGGGCGAGCCGAAACTGCAGGCCGCGCGTGACGAGGACCCGGTGGTGGCGCGCGCCTTCACCATCGCCCAGAAGCTCGAAGGGCTGAACCGCCACGCCTCGACCCATGCCGCCGGCATCGTCATCGGCGACCGGCCGCTGCACGAACTGGTGCCGCTCTATCGCGACCCAAAGTCCGACATGCCGGTCACCCAGTTCAACATGAAGTGGGTGGAGCCGGCCGGCCTCGTCAAGTTCGACTTCCTCGGCCTGAAGACGCTGACCGTGCTCGACGTTGCCGTCAAACTGCTGCGCGAGCGCGATGTCCATATCGATCTGGCGCATCTGCCGCTCGACGACGCCGACACCTACGCGATGCTGACGCGCGGCGACGTCGTCGGCGTGTTCCAGGTTGAAAGTCAGGGCATGCGGCGCGCGCTGCTCGACATGCGCCCCGACCGCTTCGAGGACATCATCGCGCTGGTCGCGCTCTACCGGCCGGGGCCGATGGCCAACATCCCGACC
>DAOMOP010000143.1:0-10734 GCA_035444405.1 Rhodocyclaceae bacterium | reverse complement strand
CCCGACGATTCGGGGCCGTAGATCTCGACCCCCCGCCCGCGCGGCAGCCCGCCGAGCCCCAGCGCGATGTCCAGCCCGAGCGAGCCGGTCGACACCGTCTGGATGTCGCGCTCGACCGTGCCGTCGCCCATGCGCATGATCGAGCCCTTGCCGAACTGCTTCTCGATCTGCGAGAGCGCTGCCTGCAGGGCCTTGGCCTTGTTGTCGTCCATGTCGTGTCCTCGGGTAAGTTTGCGGATTATGGCACAGAGATTGCATGCGCGCAGCGGGTGCTCACGGGCCCGCCGTGTCGAGGCGCGCCATCAGTGCCTGCAGTGCATGCGTGACGGCCTGGCGTCGCACCGCCTCGCGATCGCCCGTGAAATGGCATGTCTCGCTCTGCGGTGCCCCGCCGCGCCGTCCCCATGCAAGACATATCATGCCAACGGGCTTGCCCGGGGTGGCGCCGCCCGGCCCCGCGATCCCCGACACCGCCAGTGCGACGTCGGCATGGCTGGCGGCCAGTGTGCCGGCGACCATCTCGCGCACGGTCGGCTCGCTGACCGCGCCGTGGCGAGCGAGCGTCGCCGCCGAGACGCCGAGCAGCTCCTGCTTGGCCTCGTTCGAATACGTCACGAAGCCGCGCTCGAACCACGCCGAGCTGCCCGCGGTCGCGGTGACGACGGTGGCGATCCAGCCGCCGGTGCACGATTCGGCGGCCGCGAGCGTCCAGCCGTGGCGCGACAGCCACGCGCCGACCTCGCGCGACAGCGTGCTCAGGTCGTCATCCACGGCGTGCCTCCGAAAAGGTGGAGCAGGAAGAGCAGGCTCGCGATCGCGTAGCCGGCTGCGAGAAGGTCGTCGAACATCACGCCGAAGCCGCCCTTCAGGCGTCGGTCGGCCCAGCGGATCGGTGGCGGCTTGACGATGTCGAAGAAACGGAAGAGCGCCACTGCGACGGCCTGCCAGGCGAAGACCGCCGGGGTGAACATCAGCACCAGCCACATCGCGACCATTTCGTCCCACACGATCGCACCGTGGTCGGGCACACCGAGCGCGCGCCCGGTGCGTGCGGCCACCAGCACGCCGGCGACGAACAGGCTGGCGAGCATGGCGGCGAACAGCGTGCTCGAAAGCGGCGCGCTGATGAGCGGGTACAAGGCCCATGCGAGCAGCGTGCCGGCGGTGCCCGGCGCGCGCGGCGACAGCCCCGAGCCGAAACCGAGCGCGATGAAATGGGCGGGATGACTGACGAGAAAACGGAAGGTCGGCTGCATGTCACTTGAAATGATCGTAGCCGAGCGCGCCCGGGCGCACGAGCCGCCCGTCGGGCTCGCGCAGCAGCAGTTCGCCCGGCGTGGGCGTGATGTGGCCGATGCGCGTGAGCGGGATGCCGGTCGTCGAGGCGAGGTGCGCGATCGCGTCGCGCTGCGGCGGCGGCGCGGCGAACAGCAGCTCGTAGTCGTCGCCGCCTGCGAGCAGCGCCGCGCGCGCGCGCTCGGGCGGCGCGCCGAGCGCCTGCAGCGCCGCCAGCGGCAGCGCGGCGACCTCGACGGTGGCGCCGACGCCGGACTGTTCGAGGATGTGCGCGAGATCGCCGAGCAGGCCGTCGGAGACGTCCAGCATCGCGCTCGCGTGCCCGCGCAGCGCGAGCCCGGTCGCCACGCGCGGCTGCGGCCGCGTCAGCGCATCGACGCAGCCGCGCGCGCCGTCGGCGGTCAGCGCGAGCTCGCCGCGCAGCTGTGCGAGGCCGAGCGCGGCACGTCCGGGCCAGCCGCTCACCCAGACGTCGTCGCCGGCGCGCGCGCCGGCACGCGTGATCGCGCCGCCGTATGGCAGCTCGCCGAACACCGTCACGCACAGATTGAGCGGGCCGCGTGTCGTGTCGCCGCCGACGACATCGACGCCGAACTTCGCTGCGCACTCGAAGAGGCCTCCGGCAAAGGCGGCGATCCAGCCTTCGTCGGCGTCCGGCAGGGCCAGCGCGAGCAGCGCCCAGCGCGGTTCGGCACCCATCGCGGCGAGATCGGACACATTGACGGCGAGCGTCTTCCAGCCGAGCGCGCCGGGCTCCGTGTCGGGCAGGAAGTGCGTGCCGCACACCAGCATGTCGGTCGACACGGCCAGCTGCATGCCGGGGCGCGGGCTCAGCAGCGCGGCGTCGTCGCCGACCGCGAGATCGGTGTGGCCGGTTGCGCGCGTGAAATGGCGGCGGATCAGATCGAACTCGGATGGCATGGCGGGCGTGCGACGAGACGGCTGCGGGCGGCACAGCCTGTCGCTTTGCGTCGGCGATGTCAAGGGCCTGAAATATTGGCACAAATCGATTTGTTATAATAACGGATCGACTCGGAGCCGATTCGCGGCTCGACGGCAGCCGTGCTCGCGCTGCACCGCCCACGCCGCGGGTCGGATGCTTCGGGGCGGTTCGCGCGAGTCCCCGACGTGAAGGGGTCGCCAACCTGAAGGGGTCGCATCGTGCGCGTGCATCCGTGCGGACGAGCGGACTTCTTCCCAGCGAGAGGAGACATGAGAAAATGTGCGGAATCGCAGGGGAATTGCGTTTCGACGGCACTGCGCCGGACATCGCAGCGCTCGAACGGATGAATCGGCGTCAGCGCCGGCGCGGCCCGGACAGCGGCGGTCTCTACGCGCAGGGCGGCCGCGCCTTCGGCCATCGGCGATTGAAGATCATGGACTTGTCCGAGTCGTCGCAGCAGCCGATGTTCGATCCGAATCTCGGGCTTGGCATCGTGTTCAACGGCGCCGTCTACAACCACCCGGAACTGCGCCGCGAGCTCGAGGGCCAAGGCTACCGCTTTTACTCGCACGGTGACACCGAGGTGCTGCTGAAGGCCTATCACGCGTGGGGCCCTGATTTCGTGCAGCGGCTCAACGGCATGTTCGCCTTCGCGATCTGGGAGCGCGACAGCGGCAGGCTGCTGCTCGGGCGCGACCGCCTCGGCATCAAGCCGCTGTACTACGCCGAGGTGCCTGGCGGGCTGCGCTTCGCCTCGGCGCTGCCGGCGCTGCTCGATGCGGGCGGCGTCGACACCACCGTCGATGCGATCGCGCTGAACTTCTACCTGTCCTTTCACGCGGTCGTGCCGGCGCCCTACACGATGCTCGCCGGCGTGCGCAAGCTCGCGCCGGCCAGCGTGATGACGATCGAGCCGGACGGGCGGCGCAGCGAGCGGCGCTTCTGGTCGCTCGCCTACCCGCAGGAGGCCGCCGACGAGGCGCGCAGCTTCGACGAATGGACCGACATCCTGCTCGACGGCCTGCGTGCCGCGGTCAAGCGGCGGCTGGTCGCCGACGTGCCGGTCGGCGCACTGTTGTCGGGCGGTGTCGACTCGTCGCTGATCGTCGGCCTGATGGCCGAGGCCGGCGTTGCCGAGCTGCGCACCTACAACGTCGGCTTCGAGGACGTCGGCGGCGAGAAGGGCAACGAGTTCGAATACGCCGACATCGTCGCGCAGCGCTTCTCGACCATTCACGAGCGCATCTTCGTGCCCGAGTCGGAACTGCTCGCGCGCCTGCCCGAGGCGGTCGAGGCGATGAGCGAGCCGATGGTGAGCCACGACTGCATCGGCTTCTACCTGCTGTCGGAGGCCGTGTCGCGTCACAGCAAGGTGGTGCAGAGCGGGCAGGGCGCCGACGAGGTGTTCGGCGGCTATCACTGGTACCCGCCGCTCGACGGCAGCGCCCAGCCGGTGGCCGACTACCTCGCCGCCTTCCGCGATCGCGACTACGACGAGTATGCGCGCGTCGTCACGCCGCAATGGCTCGCCGGCGACGAGTCGGCCGCCTTCGTCGCCGAGCGTTTCAATGCGCCCGGTGCAGCGCATCCGGTCGACAAGGCGCTGCGCCTCGATACCACCGTGATGCTCGTCGACGACCCCGTGAAGCGCGTCGACAACATGACCATGGCGTTCGGGCTGGAGGCCCGCGTGCCCTTCCTCGATCACGAACTGGTCGAGCTGGCCGCGCGCATCCCGGCGCGCCACAAGCTCGCGCACGGCGGCAAGGGGGTGCTCAAGGAGACCGCCCGCAAGGTGATCCCGTCCGAGGTCATCGACCGGCCCAAAGGCTACTTCCCGGTGCCGGCGCTCAAGTACCTGCAGGGCTCGGTGCTCGAGCGCGTGCGCGATGCGCTCACCAGCCAGGCCGCGCGCGAGCGGGGGTTGTTCCGCCCGGACTACGTGGACATGCTGCTCGCCGATCCGGGTGCCCACATCACGCCGCTGCGCGGTTCGAAGCTGTGGCAGCTCGGGCTGCTCGAGTGGTGGCTGCAGACGCACGTGGAGGGGCGGGCATGAGGGCCGCCATGCCGGCTTCGGACGGCGCCGGCCGCACGCGGCGAACGCGGCTCCGGACGGGGCGGGCGAAGCGGCGCGCGCGGCGGCGCGACGACCTTGCGGCGAGTCTGCGGGAGTGCCGATGAACGCGCCGCCGCGCCCGGGCGCGCACGCCGCGATTCGCCAGGAGAGCAAAGCGATGAGCAAGAAACGGCTATCCCTCGCACTGCGTCCCGGCCGGCAGCCGCTGCACCTGCCGCCGGGCCAGCCCGAGATGCAGGCGATGCCCGACGACGTCGTGATCGAATGCGGCTGGGGGCGGCTGATGCCGGCGCAGACCTGGCGCGACGCCGAACGGCTTGCGGCCGAGCTCCTGAAGGAGCACCGCGGCCAGCGCGACATCGCCTTCTACGTCGAGAAGCCGCAGGTGCTGGTCGGTACCGCGCCGCAGCAGCTCTTTCTCGACCCGTCCGACGCGCTTCGACTCGATCTGTCGGGCTACCGCACCAGCCACGCCGCGCGGCGCGGCTTCACGCTGCGGCGGCTGCGCACGCGCAGCGATGTGGCCGCGATCAACGTGCTGTACCGCGCGCGGCACATGGTGCCGGTCGACGCCCAGCACGTGTGGCGCGAGCGCGCGAGCCGGGCGATCACCTATGCGATCGCCGAGGATCGGGTCAGTGGCGAGATCATCGGTGTGGCGATGGGCCTGGACCACGTCGAGGCCTTCGCCGACCCGCAGCACGGCGCGAGCCTGTGGGCGCTGGCGGTGGCGCCGCAGGCGAGCCACCCCGGCATCGGCGAGGCGCTGGTGCGCTATCTGGCCGAGCACTACCAGGCGCGCGGGCGTGCCTACATGGACGTGTCGGTGCTGCACAACAACGAGCAGGCCATCGCGCTGTATGAAAAGCTCGGCTTCTACCGCATCCCGGCCTTCGCGGTGAAGCGCCGCAATGCGATCAACGAGATGCTGTTCACCGGTCCGGTCGAGGACATCGATCGCCTGAACCCGTATGCCCGGCTGATCGTCGACGAGGCGCGCAAGCGTGGCATCGACGTCGAGGTCGTCGACGCCGAGAACGGCTACTTCCGGCTTACGCTGGGCGGGCGCAGCATCGTGTGCCGCGAGTCCCTGTCCGAGCTCACCACCGCCATCGCGATGAGCCGCTGCCAGGACAAGCGCGTGACGCTGCGCCTGCTCGCGGCGGCCGGCCTCGCGGTGCCGGCGCAGATGGCCGCCGACGGCCCTGCCGCGAACGCCGAATTCGTCGCGCGCCATGGTGCGGTCGTCGTCAAGCCGGTCGAGGGCGAGCAGGGCAAGGGCATCAGCGTCAACCTGGGCAGCGCGGACGAAGTCGAGGCGGCGGTCGAGCGGGCGCGCCATTTCTGCGACCGCGTGATCCTCGAGCAATACTGCGCGGGACAGGATCTGCGCATCGTCGTGATCGATTTTCGCGTCGTCGCCGCGGCGGTGCGCCGTCCGCCGGTGGTCGTCGGCGACGGCCATTCGACGGTGCGCGCGCTGATCGACAAGCAGAGCCGGCGCCGCCAGGCCGCCACCGGTGGCGAATCGCGCATCCCGATCGACGACGAGGCGCGCCGCTGCCTGCAGACGCAGGGCCACGCGCTCGACGACGTGCTCGCCATCGACGAGCAGATCCGCGTGCGCAACACCGCCAACCTGCACACCGGAGGCACCATCCACGACGTCACCGCGGCGTTGCATCCCGGGTTGCGCGAGGCGGCCGAGCGCGCCGCGTGTGCGCTCGACATTCCGGTCACCGGACTCGACTTCCTGGTGCCGGCGGTCGATGGCCCGGACTACGTGATCATCGAGGCGAACGAGCGCCCGGGGCTCGCGAACCACGAACCGCAGCCCACCGCGGAACGATTCGTGGACCTCTTGTTCCCAATTACCAGATTCACGACACGAGGACCCGCCAGATGATTCCAGCGATCCTGCCCGAGATCGACTACGAATATCTCGAAGAGACGATGCTGCAGCTGCTCGCGATTCCGAGCCCGGTCGGCCTGACCGATGCGGCGGCACGCTACACCGCGGGAAGGCTCGAGGCGCTCGACATTCCATACGAGATGACGCGGCGCGGTGCGATCCGTGCCACCTTGCGCGGGCGCGAGAGCCAGCCCGCGCGCGCGGTCGTGGCGCATCTGGACACGCTCGGCGCGATGGTGCGCGCGATCAAGCCCAACGGCCGCCTGGCGATCGCGCCGATCGGCCACTGGTCGGCGCGCTTTGCCGAAGGCTCGCGCCTGACGATCTTCACCGACAGCGGCCACTATCGCGGCACCTGTTTGCCGCTGAAGACTTCCGGTCACGCGTTCGGCGACGAGATCGACACGCAGCCGGTCGGTTGGGATCACGTCGAGGTGCGCGTCGATGTGCCGGCCACGACCGCGGCCGAGCTCGACGCGGCCGGCCTCCACGTCGGCGACTGGATCGCGTTCGACCCGCAGACCGAGATCGATGCGAACGGCTACGTCAATTCGCGCTACCTCGACGACAAGGCTGCAGTGGCGGCGCTGCTGGCCGCGTGCAAGGCGGTGCGCGATCATCGGCTGCCGCTGCCGGTCGATGTGCACCCGCTGCTGACCCTGACCGAGGAGGTCGGCTCCGGCTCGTCGGCCGCGCTGCACGGCGAGATCGCGGAGATGGTGAGCCTGGACATCTCGATCGCGGCACCCGGACAGAACACTTCCGAGCACGCCGCGACGATCTGCATCCAGGACATGTCCGGTCCGTTCGACTACCACCTCACCCACAAGCTGATCGGGCTCGCGCGCGAGCACGGCATCGCGCACCGGCGCGACGTATTCAAGTTCTACCGCTCCGATTCGGCCTCCGCGGTCGAGGCGGGCAACGACATCCGCACCGCGCTGATCGGCTTCGGCGGCGATGCCTCGCACGCGCAGGAGCGCACGCACCGCGACGCGCTGGTCGCGCTGTCGCGCCTGGTGGCCGCCTACATGATGAGCGAACCGGTCGCGCGCCGCGACTGCCGCAGCATGGGCTCGCTCGAAGGCTTCACCGAGCAGTTGCGCCCCGAAGACATGGTGCTGCCGAACACGCCGCTGCCGGTGCCGGAGGAGTTTCTCGACGCCGAGCTGCCGCCGTGCGACACCGGGAAGCTGTGATCGGGCGGCCGCGCAGCGCGCGGGCCGCTCCCGCGGCCGCGGCCGTTTGCGCTCGGGCGACCGTTCTTCAGGTTGCGCGGCCGACGCCGGCGGGGTGATCAGCCGCGGCGCGCGCTGACGCGGTTCGCCTGCGGCCCTTCGGCACCGGCTTCCTCGAGGAAGCTGACTTCGTCGCCGATGTCGAGCTCGTCGAAATCCGGGTGCACGACGTTGTAGCGGTGGAAGTAGAACTCGGTGCCGTCGGCTGCGCGGATGAAGCCGTAGCCCTCGTCGGCGAACACCCGCGCGACTTCTCCGCGCGACTCGATCTCGTGCGTCTTCACGTCGCCACGCAGGCGCCGCGCATACTCCTCGAGGCGCCTTCGGGTGTTGTCGAAGGCATCACGGATCGCGACATAGACGTCTTCCGAGCGGTCGCGGTTGACGACGATCTCGGAGCCCGGCACGGTCAGGTCGACGCGCACGTTGAAGAGCTTGCCGCGATGCTGGTGCTTCTGGATCATGCCGACGGTGACCCGGCAGCTCATGATGCGGTCGAAGAACTGGTCGAGCTTCTCGGCTTTTTCGCGGATTGCGGTCTCGATCGCTTCCGAGCGGGCCAGATCGCGAAACACGATTTGTAACGGCAGCTGCATGACGACCTCCTGCGAAGGATGGAACCGATCGGTGCGTCTCAGTGGTCTTCGGTGCGCGGGCGCGACTCTTCGGCCGGCTCGCCGGTCTCGGGGTCGATCCAGTCGGCCACGCCGATTTCCTCTTCGGCTTCCTGCAGGCTCTCGGTCTCGACGACGTCGCTCTCGGCGCTGTATTCCATGTCCTGCACGGCCTCGAGCAAGGTCTCGAAGGGGCCGTACTCTTCATCCGTGATCTTGTCCTGCCAGTAGAAGCCGTCGGGCCGTTCGATGATGCGCGTCCTGTCGTAGTCTGGCGGCGTCTCGGGGATAACGTTGCTCATGCTTGTACCTCCATCGCTGCACCGGGCGTGCCCCGTTCACAGGCTAGCACGGACGGCGTGTGCATGCGGCACTTGCCGCGGTGTGTGGACGGCCGCGCCCGGCGCCGATGTCGCGGCCCTGGGTGCCGATGCGCCGTTGCGCACACAACTCGAGCTCGACGCGATGGACTCGCTCAATGTGATCACGGGACTCGACGAGCGGCCGCACCTCGCCATCCCCGAGTCCGATACGGCCGACTTGGCAGTCTCGGCGACATCGTCGCGTACCTCGCCGCCAGGCCTGCCCTTCACCTGGCACGTCTTGCCCGAGGAGCCCGGCACCGTGCACGTCGTGCGCGCGCTGTAGGCGCGCACCCGGGTGGTGTCACCGCATCCGTTCTCCTCCTCCTCCTCCTCCTCGCGCCGAAAGCGCACCGAAAGCCGCGGCGCGTCCAATGGCGCGGTCCCGCCGATGCCGCCTGCGCGGCGGCGGGCCGTCCCGCCAATCAAGGAGGAGCACCCACGATGAACCACAAGAACCTGTCCGTGCCGCTCGCGCTCGTCGCGCTCGGCGGTCCGCTGGTCGCCGGCGCCCAGTCCAACGTCACGATCTACGGCCTCATCGACGTCAATCTTGGCTACGAGAAGGCCGGCGACCGGAGCCGCCGCGGCGTCGACCACGGCGAGCTCAACGGCAGCCGCCTGGGCTTTCGCGGCAGCGAGGATCTCGGCAACGGCCTGAAGGCGATCTTCACGCTGGAGGCCGGCTACGATCCGAGCACCGGCTTGTCCGAACAGGGCGGGCGCTTCTTCGGCCGCCAGTCCTTCGTCGGCCTCGACAGCGAGCGCTGGGGGCGGCTCACCCTCGGCCGCCAGTACTCGCCGGCCTTCGTCGCGATCGATCCGTTCGAGGCCACCGGCGGCGCCGACCGCAGCGTCGGCCTGCTCACGCGCAAGAGCGGTGCGGTGCGGCCCGCCTACGAGGTGCGCTTCGACAACATGGTCAAGTACCGTTCGCCCGAATACGCCGGCTTCTCGGTCGATGCCGGCTACTGGCTCGGCGAGCGCACGAGCGACGATGCGACGGCGCGCCGCGAAGGCGACGGTTTCGGTCTCGCCGTGCTGTACAAGAACGGGCCGCTCGCCGCGTCGCTGGTCACACAGCGCGTGCAGCGCGATGCCACCGGCGGCAAGGTGCGCACCGACGGGCTCGGCCTGTCGTGGGACTTCGGCCCGGCCAAGAGCTACTTCGCCTATACGCGCGACAAGGAAAGCGGCAGCCAGGGCAACGGCAAGGCGCGCACCTACGTCATCGGCGCCGAGATCAAGGCCGGGGCGGCCGGCACCGTGGCGCTGAGCTACGCCAACCGCGGCGAATCCGACGGCGCGGCCGGCGAGGACGCGCACGGCTGGTCGGCGTACTACCTGCACGCGCTGTCCAAGCGCACGACGCTCTACACCGGCTACTCGAAGCTGATCAACAAGGGCGATGCGAACTACGCGATCGGCAACATCACGCCGGCCGCCGGCGACGATCACCGTGCCGTGATGGCCGGCATTCGCCACCGCTTCTGAACACCACGCCCAAGGAGACCCCCGTCATGCACATCACCGGCATGCTTCACGGCGCGACGCTGCTGCGTTTCGCCGACTTTCCCGCGCCCGAGGTGCTCGGGCCCGACGCCAGCGAGGAGGCGATCAAGGACCTGATCGAGCGCCACGGCGCGGTGTTCGTCAAGCCCGTCTTCAAGGGCGGCGTCGGCAAGAAGGGCAAGGCGGGCCTGATCGGCCGCGCGCACGACCTGAACACCGCGCTGGCCGAGAAGGAGCGCCTGTACTTCGTCGAGCACCGCCACGGCAACCAGGTGGCGAAGGCCAACGGTGTGACCTTCGAGGCGGCGGTGCCGGCCGCGCACGAGGTGTACTTCTCGATCACCGACGCGACCGAGTTCCGCGCGCCGACGATGACGCTGACCCACATGGGCGGCGTCGACATCGAGGAGCTCGACAAGGCGCAGGTCGCCCGCGTCCCCTTCGACCCGCTGACCGGCCTGAAGGCCTTCGTCGTCGCCAACGCGCTCGCCGACCTCGGCGCGCCCAAGGAGGTGATCTCGCCGCTGGTGCAGCATCTGCCGCGCCTGTGGGAGCTGTTCCACGACTTCGGCATGACCACGCTCGAGCTCAACCCGATCCGCATGCGGCCCGACCGGCGCGGGCGGCTCACGCCGGTCGCGTGCGACTTCAAGTGCGGCTTCGACCGCGACGATCCGCGCTGGCACCGGCTGAACCTGCCGGCGCACCTGTTCGCCGCCGACTACTCGGACTTCGAGCAGGAGATCAACCAGCTGCGCACCCACCAGGGCCAGAGCG
>DAOMOP010000142.1:686-10955 GCA_035444405.1 Rhodocyclaceae bacterium | reverse complement strand
GGGCGCACCGGCAGGCCGAGCAGCGGCTTGCCGAACTCGAAAGGCGCGCTGAGCGCGCGGCCCCGGAGCACCGCACGGCAGCGGCCACGATTCCGGAAGAATGACGTCGGAAGGCGCGGTTGCGGCAGCCCGGTTGCGTCGCACCTTTTAACATGTGCAGAAAATACTTGAATTATCCGGCCAGAGGTTTAAGATATATAAAAAATACATCTTAAGCCCCCAGCCCCCGGAGAGCATCATGACTGCACTGACCCAATCCCTGCATGACGCCGGCGCGTTTGCGCCGGCACGGCGTTATCAGCGTACCGGCGACCTGATGATGGCCGTCGCCGCGACGATCACCGTCGTGGCCGGCCTGATTGCATACCCGTATGCGAGCCAGTTCTCGCTGGCAGTGCAGATTGCCGCGCATCTGATCATTCCGGTCGGGGCTGGGGCGTTCAAGCTCGGCTACGTGGTTCGACTGGCGTCGCAGGAGGCGCAGCGGCGCGCCCACGGCCGCTGACACGCTTCGCCCCGCACCGTCTTCACGGCGGGTGTGGGGCGATGCCTGTTACAGATCCGGCGCCGGCGCCGAAAGTCAGCCGAGCACGGTGTCGAGCAGCATCATGATCACGAATCCGCCGATCAGCCCGCCGGTGGCGAGCGTCTCGTGACCGCGCCGATGCGATTCCGGAATGATCTCGTGGCTGACCACGAACAGCATTGCGCCAGCGGCGCCGGCCAGCCCCCACGGCAGCAGAGCTGCCGACGCCGTCATCATGGCCGCGCCGAGCACCGCGGCGAGCGGCTCGACGAGCCCCGACGCGGCTGCGACGGCGAACGAGAACAGGCGCCGGTAGCCGGCCGTCGCCAGTGCCAGCGCGACGATGAGCCCTTCCGGCACGTTCTGCAGCGAAATGCCGGTCGCCACCGCGTCGCCGCTAGCGGCCGCGCCCGCGGCGACACCGATCGCGAGCCCCTCGGGAACGTTATGCGCGGCGATCGCGAACACGAACAGCCAGGCCGCGCCGACCGTGCGCGAGGTGCCGGGCGAGTGGGTGTGGGGCAGGGCGCGGTCGAGCGCGAGCAGCAGCGCGGCACCGACGACCAGACCGGCGGTGACGGTCAGTCCGGCCGCGAGCCCGTCTGCACCTTGCAGCCGGGCGGCGTCGAAGCCCGGCAGCAACAGCGAGAACAGGCTCGCGGCGAGCATCACGCCGGCCCCGAAGCCGAGCAGCAACCCCTGCAGGTGTGCACCGATGCGCCGCATCGCCAGTACCGGCAGCGCGCCCAGCGCGGTTGCCGTGGCCGCCATCAGCCCGCCGAGCAGGGCGTCGCGAACGCCATCCGAGACCTCTGGAAGAGCGTTGCCGAATTGGTGCGCCAGCAGCGCCAGGCCGCTGAGCGCAACGCCCCATCCGCCCAGCACGCGCAACAGCCCCGACGCGTTGGCGGACTGGAAATGCAGGCGGGCGACTTTGGCAACCATGGCAGGACTCCTCGCTGCGAATCGGGACCCCTCGCGGACCCAGGTGCCCGCGAGATCTTCTTCGATTCAAGTCTGGAGCCTTGCTGAGAATAGTTCCAATTGAATGATTGAAAAGCGGCGATAGCTGCGGGAAATGTGCTAGCTGCCGATGCGACGATAACCACCCGCCACGCCGCCGGGCGACAGCACGATCTGCCACAGCTGGGTCGCCCGTGCGCGGAAAGTGCCGGCGCAGGCGAGCAGGTAGTAACGCCACATGCGTCGGAAGCGTTCGCCGTAGCGCTCGGCGAAGCGGGGCCAGGCAGCCTCGAAGTTCGCATGCCATGCCATCAGCGTGCGGTCGTAGTCGGCACCGAAGTTGTGCACGTCCTCGGTGACGAAGAAATCCTCCGATGCGTCGGCGATCTGCCCCAGCGAGGGCAGGTCGCCGTTCGGGAAGATGTAGCGGTCGATCCACGGGTCGGTCGGCGTGCGCCGCAGGTTCTTGCCGATCGTGTGCAGCAGCAGCAGGCCGTCGGGGGCGAGGCAGCGCCGCGCGACCTCGAAGAAGCTGCGGTGATTCTTGTGGCCGACGTGCTCGAACATGCCCAGCGACGCGATGCGGTCGAACCGGCCCTCGACCTGACGGTAGTCGAGCAGACGGAACTCGACCGGCAGCCCGCTGCAGCATGCGTGTCCGTATTCGGCCTGCTCGCGCGAGATGGTCACACCGACGCAGGACACGCCGTAGTGCTCGGCCGCATGCTTCATCAGGCTACCCCAGCCGCAGCCGATGTCGAGCAGACGCATGCCCGGTGTCAGCCCGAGCTTGCGGCAGACGAGATCGAGCTTGGCCTGCTGGGCGGCGTCCAGGTCGCTGCTGGCCTCGATGCCGGCCCAGTAGCCGCAGGTGTAGGCAAGATGACGGCCGAGCATGGCCTCGAAGAAGTCGTTGCCCAGATCGTAGTGCGTCTTGCCGACCTTCCAGGCGCGGCGCAGGTTCTGCAGATTGAATAGTCGCGCACGCAGACTTTGCACGAGCAGCGCGGTGCTGCCGACGCGCTCGTCGAGATGGGCCTGCAGCACGCGGAAGATGAATTCGTCGATGCGCTCGCAGTCCCACCAGCCGTCCATGTAGCTCTCGCCGAGGCCGAGGCTTCCGGAGGCGAGGATGCGCGCGGCGGTGTCGGCATGATGCACCGCGATGTCCCACGGGCGGTCGCCGTCGACGCGGATGTCGGCGTGTGCGAGCAGAGCGGAAAGCGCGCCGATCGGGTCGTGATCCCGTTTGGGCCGGCGGTGGCGCAAGCGCAGTCCCGTGCGGTGTCTGGTCTGCGGGTAAGCCGGCTTCCTGGCGCTTTCCGTCCGCAACTGTCGTTCCATATCGATTCTCTCGCCCGTTCCGAAAGTGAAGACCCGCAAAGAACCCGCGTCGCCGAACGCCGTTCTCGCGGACGTGCCCGGCCACGGATAACTTCAATATAGTCAATGCATTGTGTGGTCGAAAGCTCCGTGCGCAGATGCCGGTCGGCAACGTGTGACCTTTCTCACGTCGCGCCGGTCCGGACGGCTTCGCATACGCCCGATGCCGCGCCGGCGAACGCCATATCCGACTTCAAGCTAGCCGGAGGTGCGCCATCGATCCAATGAATTGAACCCATGAATCTCATTGAGATTGGCAATGGGAGCGTCGCTCGCCCGAATGAAGCTCGGCGGCGCGGCGGCCACGCCTTGCAAGGCCGCGCATTCGCGTGCCATCCGGGCTAGAATCGTGCCCCATGAGCTATCAGGTACTCGCGCGCAAGTGGCGGCCCAGATCGTTTGCCACGCTGGTCGGGCAGGAGCATGTCGTGCGCGCGTTGTCGCACGCGCTGACGACCGGCCGGCTGCATCACGCCTGGCTCTTCACCGGCACGCGCGGCGTGGGCAAGACGACGATCAGCCGCATTCTCGCCAAGGCGCTCAACTGCGAGCGCGGTGTCAGCGCGCAGCCTTGCGGCCAGTGCGCGGCGTGCCTCGCGATCGATGCCGACCGCTTCCCCGACTACGTCGAGATGGACGCGGCATCGAACCGTGGCGTCGAAGACATGGCGGCGCTGCTCGACAAGGCGGTGTATGCGCCGGTGCAGGGGCGCTACAAGGTCTACATGATCGACGAAGTGCACATGCTCACCGGGCACGCCTTCAACGCCATGCTGAAGACGCTGGAAGAGCCGCCCGAGCACGTCAAGTTCATCCTCGCCACCACCGATCCGCAGAAGATCCCGGTGACCGTGTTGTCGCGCTGCCTGCAGTTCAACCTCAAGCAGATGCCGGCCGGTCACATCGTCGAGCACCTTGCGCGCATCCTCGAGGCCGAAGCGGTGCCGTTCGACGCCGCGGCGCTGCGCCACCTCGCCAAGGCGGCCGGCGGTTCGATGCGCGATGCGCTGTCGCTGCTCGATCAGGCCATCGCGCACGGCGCCGGCAAGGTCGAGCTCGAGCAGGTCACGCAAATGCTCGGCACCGTCGGCGACGATCATCTTTACGCGCTGCTCGATGCGCTCGTGGCCGGCGATGTCGCGGCGATGCTGGCCGTCGGCGACGACATGGAGGCGCGCAGCCTCTCCTTCGATGCCGCGCTGCAGGCGCTCGCGTCGCTCCTGCACCGCATCGCGGTGCTGCAGTTCGCGCCGGCCGCGCTGGTCGACGAGGCCGAGCGCGAGCGCATGGCGCCCTACGCCCAGGCGCTCGACGCCGAGTTCCTGCAGCTCGCCTACGAAATCGTCATTCATGGGCGCGACGAGCTCACGCTCGCGCCCGACGAGCATGCCGGTTTCACGATGACGCTGCTGCGCCTGCATGCCTTCCGGCCCGAGTTGCCGCCGCCGCTCGGCGACGGCAGCACGGGCGACGGCGGTGGCGGCGGCCGGGCGCGCAGCGTCGCCTCGGCGCACATCCGCAACGCTGCCGTCGCGGCGGGCGCGGCCGGGTCAGCTCGGCCGGCGGCCTCTGCCGCTGCGCGCATCGCGGTGGCCGCCCCCGGCGCGCCGCCGGAGCGCGCGGCGCGCGGGCAATCCCGGAGCGCGATCGATGACGCCGCGGGCGCGCCGACGGTCGTGCCGGCACCGCGCGCCGCGGGCGAGGCGGCCGATGCCGCCTGCGTGCCACCGTGGGAGACACTGCCCCCGGAGGCGCTCGGCGGTGTCGCCGAGCGTGATGGCGCCGACGCCGAAGCGCGGCCTGCCGCATCGGCGCCGGGGCAGGCGGTCGATGCGGGCGCGGGCGGGCTCGCGACCGACGGCGCCGGCGAAGCGGACGCGGCCCCGCTTTCGCCGGATCGCCCCGCGACAGGCCGTTGCTCCGTCGCCGGCGCCGAGGCGGTGTCGCTCGACGCAGCGCTGGCCGCCGGCGACTGGCACGCGGTGCAGGCCGGACTGGGACTCGGCGGCATGGTGCGCGAGCTCGCCCAGCACTGCGAGTGGCTCGATCTCGCCGGCGAGGCGTTGACGCTGCGCCTGTCGCATGCGCATCGCCATCTGCTCGACATGAATCCGGCACTGGCCGAACGGCTCGGCGACGCCCTTGCGCAAGCCTGTGGTCGAGCGCTGCGCGTAAGAATCGAGCTCGGCCAGATTGCCGGCGAGACGCCCGCGCAGCGTGACGCGGCCGAGCGGCGTGCGCGGCACGCCCAGGCGGTCGCCGCGCTCGAGTGCGATCCGTTCGTACGCGAGCTGATCGAACGATTCGACGCCACGCTGGTCGAGGCGTCGGTCAAACCTCTTTGAGAACCTCGATGGAGAAGCAGCCATGATGAAAGGCGGACTGGCCGGGCTGATGAAGCAGGCCCAGCAGATGCAGGAAAACATGAAGAAGGTGCAGGAGCAGCTGGCCTCGGTCGAAGTCGAAGGCCAGTCGGGTGCCGGCATGGTCAAGGTCCTGATGACGTGCAAGTACGACGTGCGACGCGTCAGCATCGACGAATCGGTGATGGACGACAAGGAGATGCTCGAGGACCTGCTGGCGGCCGCGGTCAACGACGCGGTGCGCCGTGTCGAGGCGACGACGCAGGAGAAGATGGCCGGATTCACCGCCGGGCTGAACCTGCCGCCGGGCATGAAGCTGCCGTTCTGAGAATCGCCCCAAGGGTGCTGGACGCCCTCGCCCCGTTGACGCGGAAGGGGACGCTTCGGCGTGACGCAGCGGTCGCTCGATCGCGCCCCCCTTTCGACGAGCCCGAATGTCTCCCTCCTCCCTCGACGAGCTGATCGACGCCCTGCGCTGCCTGCCGGGCGTCGGCCCGAAGTCGGCGCAGCGCATGGCCTACCACCTGCTGCAGCGCGATCAGCGCGGCGCGGCGCGGCTCGCGCGCGCGCTCGGCAGCGCCCTGGCGGTGCTGCGCCACTGCGAGCGCTGCAACACGTTCACCGAGTCGGCGCTGTGTCAGCGCTGTGCGAACCCGCAGCGCGACGCGACGCTGCTGTGCGTGGTCGAGATGCCGGCCGACCTGGCCATGATCGAGCAGACCCACGCCTACGACGGCCTCTACTACGTGCTGATGGGGCGGCTGTCGCCGCTGGACGGCATCGGCCCGCGTGAGCTCGGGCTCGACAAGCTTATCGCGCGGGCGAGCGACGGCGTCGTGCGCGAAGTCATTCTCGCGACGAATTTCACCAACGAGGGCGAGGCGACCGCGCATCTGATCTCGGAGCTGCTGGTCGCGCGCGGGCTCAAGGTCAGCCGGCTGTCGCGCGGCGTGCCGGTGGGCGGGGAGCTCGAGCACACCGATTCGGGCACCATCGCCCAGGCGCTGCTCGAGCGCCGCGCGCTCTGACCGTCTCCTTCGCCGGTCACGCGGCCACCGCGCGCACGTGCCGGAGTCCGCGGCGTCGTCCGTCGCCGCGTCGGTGCGCCGCCGAGTGCAGCGTCATTCGATGCTGCCGGGCGGATCGGTGCTCGATGGTGGCCGCAATATGACGCCTGTGTGGCACGAACCACGCGCGCCTCGTTCCTTCGGCTAAGGTCTTGATAGTTCGAAGGCTTCATGCAGAGTGCTTTTTCTGCTGCGCCCTTTCCACTATAATGGCGAAGTTTTTGAACCGGGATTTTGGATTCCTTTCAGGAAGAGGTCATGAGCGTGGAACAGAAGATGGACAGTAGTCGCCGCACGCTGTTGGTCGCGACATCCGCAGCCGGCGGAGTCGCTGCGGTGGCGACGGCGGTGCCCTTTGTCGCCAGTCTGACACCGTCAGATCGGGCCAAGGCCGCCGGTGCGCCGGTGGAGGCCGATATCAGCCAGCTGGCGCCGGGCGCGATGATGACGGTTGAGTGGCGCGGCAAGCCGGTATGGATTCTGCGGCGAACCCCCGAAATGCTGGCGTCGCTCGAGAAGACCGAGGAGCTGGTCGCCGATCCCGCGTCGGAGCAGCCGCAGCAGCCCGAGTACGCACGCAACCAGCATCGTTCGATCAAGCCCGAATACCTGATCGTCGTCGGTATCTGCACCCATCTGGGCTGCTCGCCGTCCGAGCGCTTCAAGACCGGTGCCGCCAGCGGCATCAGCGCCGACTGGCCGGGCGGCTACTTCTGCCCCTGTCATGGTTCGGCCTTCGATCTGGCCGGGCGCGTGTATCGCAGCATGCCTGCGCCGACCAACCTCGAGGTGCCGCCGCACATGTACCTCACCGAGACGACGATTCTCATTGGTGAAGATAAGGCCTAAGCGATGACAACAAAATCACAGGCTCTGCTCAACTGGATCGACGAGCGCTTCCCGCTCACCGCGACCTGGAAGGAGCATCTGTCCGAATACTATGCGCCGAAGAACTTCAACTTCTGGTACTTCTTCGGTTCGCTGGCGCTGCTGGTGCTGGTCATCCAGATCGTCACCGGCATCTTTCTGGTCATGCACTACAAGCCGGACGCCGCGCTCAACGCGTCGGGCGTGCCGATCGCGTTCGCGAGCGTCGAGTACATCATGCGCGAGGTGCCGGGCGGCTGGCTGATCCGCTATCTGCACTCGACCGGCGCTTCGGCATTCTTCGTCGTCGTCTATCTGCACATGTTCCGCGCGCTGCTCTACGGCTCTTACCGCAAGCCGCGCGAGCTGCTGTGGGTGTTCGGCGTGCTGATCTTCCTCGCGCTGATGGCCGAGGCGTTCATGGGCTATCTGCTGCCGTGGGGGCAGATGTCGTTCTGGGGCGCGCAGGTCATCATCAACCTGTTCTCGGCGATCCCGGTGATCGGCCCGGATCTGTCGACGGTGATCCGCGGCGACTTCGTCATCGGCGACGCGACGCTCAACCGCTTCTTCTCGCTGCACGTGATCGCGGTGCCGCTGGTGCTGATCGCGCTGGTGTTCGCCCACATCGTGGCGCTGCACGAGGTCGGATCGAACAACCCCGACGGCGTCGAGATCAAGAAGAAGAAAGACGCCAGCGGCATTCCGCTCGACGGCATCCCGTTCCATCCCTACTACACCGTCAAGGATATCGTCGGCGTCGGCGTGTTCCTGTTCGTGTTCTCGGCCGTGGTGTTCTTCTGGCCCGAGGGCGGCGGCTACTTCCTCGAGTTCAACAACTTCATCCCGGCCGACCCGCTGAAGACCCCGCCGCATATTGCGCCGGTGTGGTATTTCACGCCGTTCTACTCGGTTCTGCGCGCGGTCACCTACCCGCTGTTCGGCATCGACGCGAAATTCTGGGGCGTGGTCGCGATGGGCGCCGCCGTGGTGATCCTGTTCTTCCTGCCGTGGCTCGACCGCAGCCCGGCCAAGTCGATCCGCTACCGCGGGCCGATCTACAAGAGCGCGCTGGCGATCTTCATCGTGTCGTTCTTCATCCTCGGCTACCTCGGGGTGCTCGAGCCGACGCCGCTGCGCACGCTCGTGGCCCAGATCTGCTCGGTGCTTTACTTCGCATTCTTCCTGTTGATGCCGTGGTACAGCAAGATCGACAAGTGCAAACCCGAACCGGAAAGGGTGACCTTCAAATGAGTATTCGTGTGTTCAAGACCCTCAAGCGGCTCGTCGCGGTCGTCCTGTTCGCACCGGCGCTGAGTTTCGCGGCCGGGGCCGCGCTGCACCTCGACCGCGCGCCGGTGAGCATGGACGCCGCGTCGCTGCAGCACGGCGCCAAGCTCTTCGTCAATTACTGCATGGGCTGTCACAGCGCGAGCTTCGTGCGCTACAACAAGCTCACCGAGATCGGCCTGACCGAGGACCAGATCCGCGACAACCTGATGTTCACCGGCGAGCGCGTCGGCGACCTGATGACGATCGCGATGCGTCCGGCCGAGGCGAAGACGTGGTTCGGCACCGCGGCGCCGGATCTCGCGCTGGTCGCGCGTCAGCGCAACTCGGCCTACGGCAGCGGTGCGGACTGGCTGTACACGTATCTGCGCCAGTTCTACCGCGACCCCGAGCGTCCGTCGGGCTGGAACAACGCCGTGTTCGAGAACGTGGGCATGCCGCACGTGCTGTGGACGCTGCAGGGCGAGCAGACGGCAGCCTTCACCGACAATGCCGACGGCTCGCGCACGCCCAGCTTCGAACTGGTCGAGGCCGGTGCGATGACGCCGGCCGAGTACGACGAGGCAGTCGCCGACCTGGTCTCGTTCCTGGTCTGGATGGGCGAGCCGGGGGCCGAGCGCCGCGAGTTCATCGGTGTGTTCGTGTTGCTCTTTCTCGCGGGCTTCTCGGTGCTCGCCTACGCGCTGAAGAAGAATTACTGGAAGGACATCCACTGATCGGGTATGCGGAGCGCGGCACGATGCCGCGCTCCGCTTGCGCGTCATGACGCACCGCGCGGGTCCGCGCGGTGCGCTTTGCTTTTGATTCCGGAGTTGCTTTCATCATGATGACCCTATATTCCGGTACGACCGATCCGTTCAGTCACCGCTGCCGGATCGTCCTCTACGAGAAGGGGATGGACTTCGAGGTGATCGACGTCGATCTCTACAACAAGCCCGAAGACATCGCCGTCATCAACCCATACAACCGCGTGCCGGTGCTCGTCGACCGCGACCTCGTGCTGTACGAGGCGAACATCATCAACGAATACATCGACGAGCGTTTTCCGCACCCGCAGCTGATGCCGCCCGACCCGATCATGCGTGCGCGGGCGCGCCAGCTGCTGCATACTTTCGAGCATGAGCTGTTCGCACACATCGACGCGCTCGAGAAGAATCAGAAAGGCGTGGTCGACAAGAGCCGCGCCCACGTGCGCGATCAGCTGGTGCAGTTCGCGCCGGTCTTCGCCAAGCAGAAGTTCATGCTCGGCGACGAGTTCTCGATGCTCGATGTCGCGATCGCGCCGCTGTTGTGGCGCCTCGAGCACTATGGAATCGAGCTGCCGAAGGCTGCGAGCGCGATCATGAAGTACGGCGAGCGCATCTTCAGTCGGCAGGGCTTCATCGATGCGCTGACGCCGTCCGAAAAGGTCATGCGTCGCTAGTCACTCACGAGGGCCGCCGCCCGTGCGGCGGCCCGTGCAGGATCCTCAACATGGTTTCAACCAAGCCCTATCTGATCCGGGCGATCCACGAATGGTGCATCGATCAGGGCCTCACGCCGCACCTCGCGGTGCTCGTCGACGAGCGTGTCGTCGTGCCCGCCGGCTACGTGCAGGACGGCCAGATCGTGCTGAACATCGGTCCCGACGCCACCAGCAAGCTCGTGATGGGCAACGACGCCATCAGCTTCGATGCCCGTTTCGGCGGCGCCGCCCACGCGCTGCTGATACCGGTGGGCAATGTGCTCGCCGTCTACGCCCGCGAGACGGGCCAGGGCATGGCCTTCGAGGTCGAGCGCGAAAGCGCCGCGGGCGCGCCGCCGAGCGGCG
>DAOMOP010000142.1:0-676 GCA_035444405.1 Rhodocyclaceae bacterium | reverse complement strand
CAAGGACGCACTGGACCGGCGTGACGACGTGGTGCGCGCCGCCGAGCGGCGACGGCAGCACGGATGCGACCGCCCCTGACGACGCGTCCTCGCCGCAGTCGCAAGACGACACCGCGCCGCCCGCGCGGGGCAGCCACCTCAAGGTCGTCAAGTAGCGCCGTCGTCACCGCCCGACCCGATCGATACCGCGACCGACGCCGCCCGCCTCGGCTCGCCGGAGCACAGCCAATGTCCAGTTTGCAGTGGAGCGAGTCGCTCGAGCTCGGTGCCGGTCCGATGGATGCGACGCACCGCGAGTTCGTGGCGCTTTACAACGCCCTCGCGCAGGCGCGGCCCGATGCGATGGCCGATGCGCTCGATGCGTTCGTCGCGCATGTCGAGGCGCACTTCGGGCAGGAGAACGACTGGATGGCGGCGGTCGATTTTCCGGACTGCCACCGTGCCGAGCACGACCGCGTACTCGCCGTGCTGCGCGACGTGCGCCGGCGCGTCGCGCGCGGCGATTTCTTTCTTGCCCGGCGGTTGATCGCCGAGCTTCCCGGCTGGTTCGAGCAGCACGCGCGCGGCATGGATGCGACGCTCGCCGCGCATCTGCTGTCGATCGGCTTCGATTTCGCCACCGGTCGGGCGCCGGCGGGCGCCCCACGCGGGGGCTGCGGCTGCGCCGGGCCGGTCG
>DAOMOP010000141.1:10302-10990 GCA_035444405.1 Rhodocyclaceae bacterium | reverse complement strand
CAAGTCGAACGAGTACCGCAAGCTGCTCGGCGGCGAGATCTACGAGCCGGAAGAGGAGAACCCGATGCTGGGCTTCCGTGGCGCGTCGCGCTACATCGCGCACAGCTTCCGCGACTGCTTCGAGCTCGAGTGCCAGGCGATGCGCAAGGTGCGCGGCGAGCTCGGGCTTACCAACGTGCAGATCATGATCCCGTTCGTGCGCAACGTCGAGGAGGCCGAAGGGGTCGTCGAACTGCTCGCCGAGCACGGCCTGCGCCGCGGCGACAACGCGCTCAAGCTGATCATGATGTGCGAGATTCCGTCGAACGCGCTGCTCGCCGAGGCCTTCCTCGAGCATTTCGACGGCTTCTCGATCGGCTCGAACGATCTCACCCAGCTCACGCTGGGACTGGACCGCGACTCGGGTCTCGTCGCCCATGCGTTCGACGAGCGCGACCCGGCGGTCAAGCGCCTGCTGTCGATGGCGATCGGTTCGGCGAACCGCCTCGGCAAGTACGTCGGCATCTGCGGGCAGGGGCCGTCGGACCACTCCGACTTCGCCGAGTGGCTGATGGACGAGGGCATCCAGACGATCTCGCTGAATCCGGACACGGTCGTCGACACCTGGCTCAAGCTCGCCGAGCACAGAAAGAACTGAACGCCGGTCGCGGCCGGCGCGTGCGCCGGCCCTTCCGACAGCGCGGCGGCC
>DAOMOP010000141.1:0-10286 GCA_035444405.1 Rhodocyclaceae bacterium | reverse complement strand
TCGTTTCGGGGGGCCGCGCGCCGCCGGGCCCGCCTTGGCCGGGCTTGCGCACCGTCGCCGCTTTGGTGATAGACTTCGACGAATTTTGTTCGGCCCATTTGGATTTGCACGAATCCAGTCGGGCCGATCCGCACCGAATCGGCGGCTCGTGCGTGTTCAGGCGGGCCCGCTATTGCTGGAGGACAAGGATGGCGTTCGTCATTCTTTCCGCCGGAACGGTGACCCGCTCGAAGATGCGTACGCTCAGCGTCGGGGCGTTCGTGGGTCTCGTTTTGGCGAGCATGTTGCTGGTGCTTGCGGGCGGTTTTGCGCTGGGCTACACCTTGGGCCGCGACACGACGCATGGCCTCGTCGTCACGGATGCCGAAGACGCCTATGTCGAGGCGGACGTGCCGGCCGAACCGCGGCGCGAGTATGGCGGGGCGATCGCTGCCGGCCTTCCCGAACGAGAGCCGCCGGCCGAAGCGAGCCTCGTGTCGGTTGCGCCAGAGGGCGCGATTCCGGCCGAGAATCGCTACCTGATCGATCGCTTCGGCGAGCTGTCGGGCCGCATGGTGCAGCTCGAAGCCGAGGCGATCGAGCTGGCGGCGCGCATCGGCGCGATCAAGGAGTTCGAGGCACGCATCAACAGCGACGAATTGCAGGCTGGCGCCAAGGGGCGTGTCGCGAAGACGCCGCCGGGAGCGCCGGCCGGCGGGCCGCTGCTCAGGCCGCTGGCATCGCGCAGCGGGACGCCGGTTGCGCCGCAAGGCGCATTGCCCGAGGCCGACGAGCTCGACGACGTGCTTGCGCACCTGGACGGCGAGATGCTGCGGCTCGCCGACGTCCTGGACGAGATCGACCGTGTCGCCACCGCGTACAATCTCGCCCACATGTCGTTTCCGGGGCGTCAGCCGGTCGACGGCTTCTCGATCACGTCGGGATTCGGGAACCGTTCCGATCCGTTCACCAGGCGGCGCGCGTTCCACAGTGGGGTCGATTTCCCCGCGCCCAAGGGAACGCCGATCCACGCCAGTGCGGGCGGGCGGGTGATCTTTGCCGGCCGGCGCTCACAGTACGGCTACACGGTCGAGATCGACCATGGCGGCGGGTTGGCGACACGCTACGCACATGCGTCGAAGCTGCTTGTCAAGCGGGGTCAGGTGGTCATGCCGGGCGACCAGATTGCGCTGGTCGGCTCGACCGGCCGCTCGACCGGGCCGCATCTTCATTTCGAGATCCTCAAGGACGGGCGTTTCGTCGATCCGTCGGTATATCTCGCGCGCTTCTGACCACAGCCGCATCATGTTCCTTCGCCGACGCGCGCGCAGCCGTGACCTCAGTGGCGGGGCTGTCGTCCTGACAGCGGTGCGATCGACGCGCGCGAAGCTGGTTCGCGTGCTCGTCGCGCTCGCGGTGCTGGGTGGCGTCGGCGCTGCCGGCGCCTGGTATCTCGACAATCACTTCGTGCCGGTTGGCGAGTTCGAGCAGTTGTCGGCCGACCTGCGCGGTCTCGAACAGGACAACCAGCAGCTGCGCGAGCGCCTGCGCGAGTCGGACGCGGCCGGCCAGGAGCTGCGCGACGAGCTGCAACGGGCCGGGCTCGATCTCGAGATCGCCGCGGTCACGCGCATGGAACTCGAGCGCCAGATCGTCGTGCTCAACGAGCAACTCAAGCAGGTGCAGGAGGAGCTCGAATTCATCAAGACAGCCGGCAGCGACAAGCGCTGAGCGGCCGAGGAGTCGGGGATGTTCGGAAAAAAGCGCAACAAGTCCATCGAAGTGAGCAAACTCTCGAGCCTGATTGCCGACAATCTGCATATTGTCGGTGACGTGCTGTTCTCGGGAGGGCTGCGTGTCGACGGCCGGATCGAGGGCAACGTGCTGGGCAAGCCGGGCGAGAAGAGCCTGATCGTGCTGAGCGAGAAGGGGTGCATCGTCGGGCGCGTGCATGCGCACGATGCGGTGATCAACGGAACCGTGTCGGGCGACCTCGAGGTCGAGCATTTTCTCGAGCTGCAGGCCGGTGCGAAGGTCTCGGGCAACATCGCCTATCGGCAGCTGCAGATGGAATGCGGGGCGAGTGTCGAAGGACAGCTCGTGCGCACGGGCGACGTCGCTGCGCGCGAGACCGCCGACGCTGCCGAAGGCACCGATGGGCGCGATGTGCGCAAGGCCGCCGCCGGCGAGGCGCTTGCGCAACCCGAAGGCGGTGCGCGGCGGGGCGGCGAGGTGCAAACGGCCGTGCTTCGACAGGGCGTCCGCCATGCGGCGGCCGATCCGGCGACGGCGCGCCAGCCGGCGTCCGAAGCGGCCAATGCGGTGCGCCCGGGCGCCGGAAGCGCAGCGGCGAGCGCTATCGGGACCAAGTCGAGCGCCGCGGCGAACTGATCCACGGGCTCGGCCGGCCATTCGGGCTGGCTGCAAGAGGACAGTTGCGGCGGCGGGTCGCGGCGCCCGGCGGGAGCGATCGACGGGGGGTCGGGTATAATTCGGCGCCTGTGACCGGCGAGCGACGGTCGCGTGCCCACTTGATCCTGCAAAGCGATAGCCATGGCCGAAATCCTCAGACTGCGCGGTGGCGCAGCGTTCTCTCCTTCGCGTCTTTCCCGCCTGCAGCGCGCGCTGCTCGAGCCGCTGCCCAGGCTCAAGGGGGTGACGGCCGAGCACTGGTATTTCGTCGAAGTGGCCGGCGCGCTCGACGCGGCAGTACGCACACGGCTCGCCGAGTTGCTCGGCGCGACCGCGCCGGCGGAGCCAGCGCCCGAGGGGACGCTGCTGCTCGTCGTGCCGCGGCTCGGGACGATCTCGCCGTGGTCGTCGAAGGCCACCGACATCGCCCACCAGTGCGGCTTCGACAAGGTCGTGCGTATCGAGCGCGGCACCGCCTACACGCTCGCGCTGAAGAACGTCCTCGACGACCGCCAATATGCGGCCGCGCTGCCGTTGCTGCACGACCGCATGACCGAGTCGGTGCTGCCGACGCTCGATGCGGCGAAGGCCTTGTTCCAGCACTACGCACCGCAGCCGCTCACGAGCGTCGACGTGCTCGCGGGCGGGCGTGAGGCGCTCGAGCGCGCCAACGGCGAGCTCGGACTCGCGCTGTCGGACGACGAGATCGACTACCTCGTCGACCACTTCCGCCGCATCGAGCGCAACCCGACCGACGTCGAGCTGATGATGTTCGCGCAGGCGAACTCCGAGCACTGCCGCCACAAGATCTTCAACGCCGACTGGGTCATCGACGCGCGCCCGATGGACAAGACGCTGTTCGGCATGATCCGCGAGACGCACGCCGCCCACCCGGAGGGCACCGTCGTCGCCTATGCCGACAACGCGTCGGTGATCGAGGGGGCGAGCGTCGATCGGCTTTATCCGGACGCCGACGGCCAGTGGCGCCATCACCGCGAGGCCACCCACATCCTCGCCAAGGTCGAGACGCACAACCACCCGACCGCGATCTCGCCGTTTCCCGGCGCGGCGACCGGCGCCGGCGGCGAGATCCGCGACGAGGGCGCGACCGGGCGCGGCTCGCGCCCGAAGGCGGGGCTCACCGGCTTCTCGGTGTCGAACCTGTGCATTCCGGATTTTCCGCAGCCGTGGGAAAAACCATACGGGCGACCCGAGCGCATCGCCTCGGCGCTCGAAATCATGATCGACGGGCCGATCGGCGGCGCCGCGTTCAACAACGAGTTTGGCCGCCCGAACCTCGCCGGCTACTTCCGCAGCTTCGAGCAGGAGGTGATGGGCGAGGTGCGCGGCTACCACAAGCCGATCATGATCGCCGGCGGCCTGGGCAGCATCCAGGCGCAGCAGTCGCACAAGGTCGCGTTCGCGCCCGGCACGCTGCTGATCCAGCTCGGCGGACCGGGCATGCTGATCGGGCTCGGCGGCGGGGCGGCCTCGAGCATGGCGACCGGCACCAACACCGCCGACCTCGACTTCGCGTCGGTGCAGCGCGGCAACCCCGAGATCCAGCGCCGCTGCCAGGAGGTCATCGACCGCTGCTGGCAGCAGGGCGAGGCCAACCCGATCCTGTCCATCCACGACGTCGGGGCGGGTGGATTGTCGAACGCGATGCCCGAGCTCGCCGATTCGGCCGGCCTCGGCGCACGCCTCGAGCTGCGCGAGGTGCACATCGAGGAGCCGGGCATGAGCCCGCGCGAGATCTGGAGCAACGAGTCGCAGGAGCGCTACGTGCTCGCCATCGCGCCCGAGCGCCTCGAAGACTTCCGCGCGATCTGCGCGCGCGAGCGCTGCCCGTTCGCGGTGCTCGGCGAGGCCACCGCCGACGGCCACCTGACCGTCACCGACCGCCACTTCGGTAACAAGCCCGTCGACATCGAAATGCAGGTGCTGCTCGGCAAGCCGCCGAAGATGACGCGCAACGTGTCGCGCCGCGCCGTGCATGTGCCGCCCTTCGACGTCACCGACACCGACCTGCGCGAAACCTGTCTGCGCGTGCTGCGCCTGCCGGCGGTCGCGAGCAAGAGCTTCCTGATCACCATCGGCGACCGCTCGGTCGGCGGGCTCACCGCGCGCGACCAGATGGTCGGGCCGTGGCAGGTGCCGGTCGGCGACGTCGCGGTCACTGCGATGAGCTTCAATGGCTACCGCGGCGAGGCCTTCGCGATGGGCGAGCGCACGCCGGTCGCCTGCCTCGATGCGCCGGCCTCGGGCCGGCTCGCGGTCGGCGAGGCGATCACCAACATCGCCGCGGCCGACATCGATGCGCTCGGCCAAGTCAAGCTGTCGGCCAACTGGATGGCCGCAGCCGGCCACCGCGGCGAGGACGCGAAGCTTTTCGACACCGTCAGTGCGGTTTCACAGTTCTGCCAGCAGGCGGGGCTGGCGATCCCGGTCGGCAAGGACTCGCTGTCGATGAAGACGACCTGGCGCGAGGCGCCCGCGCTCGCCGGTACGGAAGCCGCCGCGCCCGGCGAGGACGGTGCCGTCGACAAGGCGGTGATCGCGCCGCTGTCGCTCGTCGTCACCGCGTTTGCGCCGGTCGCCGACATCCGCCGCACCCTCACGCCGCAGCTGCGCCTCGAGCATGGTCTCGAGACCGAGCTCGTGCTGATCGATCTGGGCAACGGCCGCAACCGCCTCGGCGGCTCGGCGCTCGCACAGGTGTACGGCTCGGTCGGCGAGCACGCGCCCGACGTCGACGCGGACGCACTTGCGCGCTTTTTCGCGCTGATCCAGCAGTTCCGCCGCGACGGGCTGCTGCTCGCCTACCATGACCGCAGCGACGGCGGGCTCTTCGCGACGCTGTGCGAGATGGCCTTCGCGTCGCACTGCGGCCTGTCGCTGATGCTCGACACCGTGTGCTACGACCCGTACATGAACGACGTCGACGGCCTCGACAAGGTGCCCGACACGATCAAGGGGCGGCTCAACGACCGCCTCTTCGCCGGTCTCTTCGCCGAAGAGCTCGGCGCGGTGATCCAGATCCGCCGCGAGGACCGCGCGCGCATCACCGCACCACTTGCCGAGGCCGGGCTCGCCTACCACTTCGTCGGCGAGCCCAACGACAAGGACGAGATCCGCCTGTGGCGCAACGCCAAGCTCGTCTTCAGCGCTTCGCGCACCGAGCTCGTGCAGGCGTGGTCGCAGACCAGCCACCACATCGCGCGGCTGCGCGACGACGCCGACTGCGCGGCGGAGGAGTTCGATGCGCTCGCCGACGCCGCCGATCCCGGCCTGTCGATGTCGCTGACCTTCGACGCGGCCGACGACATCGTCGCGCCGCTGATCGCGACCGGCGCACGGCCGAAGATCGCCGTGCTGCGCGAGCAGGGCGTCAATTCGCACAACGAGATGGCCGCCGCGTTCGAGCGCGC
Source organism: Rhodocyclaceae bacterium (assembly GCA_035444405.1). Taxonomy (GTDB): domain Bacteria; phylum Pseudomonadota; class Gammaproteobacteria; order Burkholderiales; family Rhodocyclaceae; genus DAOMOP01. The sequence goes on along the minus strand of DAOMOP010000141.1, from coordinate 4,464 downwards.
CGGCTTCGCACCGTTCGACGTGCATATGTCCGATCTGCAGGACGGCCGCCACCGCCTCGCCGACTTCCACGGCCTGGCCGCGTGCGGCGGCTTCTCGTACGGCGACGTGCTCGGCGCGGGGCAGGGCTGGGCCAAGTCCATCCTCTTCAACGCGGTGCTGCGCGAGCAGTTCGAGGCTTTTTTCGGGCGCGGCGACACCTTCGCGCTCGGCGTGTGCAACGGCTGCCAGATGATGGCGCAGCTCGCGCGGATCATCCCCGGCGCGCAGCACTGGCCGACCTTCCAGCGCAACCGCAGCGAGCAGTTCGAGGCGCGCTTCGTGATGGTCGAGGTGATGGACAGCCCGTCGATCCTGCTCGCCGGCATGGCCGGCAGCCGCATGCCGATCGTCGTCAGCCACGGCGAGGGCCGCGCGGTGTTCCGCGACGAGGCCGACCAGACGACCGCGCTCGGCGCGCTGCGCTACCTCGACAACCACGGCCGCGTCGCGCAGACCTATCCGTTCAACCCGAACGGCTCGCCCGACGGGCTGACCGGCTTCACCACCGCCGACGGTCGCTTCACGATCATGATGCCGCACCCCGAGCGCACCTTCCGCGCGAGCCAGATGAGCTGGCATCCGGCGGACCTCGTCGAGGACTCGCCGTGGCTGCGCATGTTCCGCAACGCGCGGCGCTGGCTCGCGTGACGGCGCCGGCGGTCACTGGTGCGCCGCTCGGCGGATTGATGGCCGTCAAGTCATTGTGCGCGATCGCGGTTAGAATCGTCATGAACTTCAATCCGTAATTCCTGGACCCGTACGCAATGCGTCTCTCGAAGCTCGGCCGCTCAGTCACCGCCTGGATCGCGATGTTCGCGATCCTGATGGCTGCGCTCGCGCCGAGCCTCGCGCAGGCCGTCTCGGGTGTCGGCGGCGACCGGGAGGTGCGCTCGCTCGAAGTGTGCACGCTGGCTGGTATCAAGCTTGTGCCACTCGCGGGTGCGGCCGCCGACCCCACCCACGATGGTTTGCCGCTCATCGCGCTGGAGCATTGTCCCTACTGCTCCACGCACGCCGGTTCGTTCGCGCTCGGGCCCGCGGATATTCCCGTCCTGGCACTGCAGCCGCAACGGCCGCCACGGCCGTTGCCGTTGGTCGACATCGCGCACCCGCTCGTTGCGTGGTCCGAGTCGAGTCCCCGCGGCCCACCGGCCCGCGCCTGAATTTCCCTCCGTTTCCGCCCCGTACGACCGGCGCAGGCCGGTGCCGTGGGCCGTCTACAAGCCGATCGAGGAGTTTCACCGATGCATTCCGCCCTGAACGGGCTGCGGCTCTTTGCCGCGGCCGCCGTCGTTGCCGTGTTGTCCGCGTGTTCCGCGCCCGAGCCGCCCAAGTTTCATGCGGCGAACATGACCGGCGTCGAGTACGGCAAGGACTTCCGCATGCGCGACGTCGATGGGCGCGAGCGCACGCTCGACGATTTTCGCGGCAAGGTCGTGATGGTGTTCTTCGGCTTCATGCAGTGCCCGGACGTGTGTCCGACCGCGCTGTCGCGGGCCGTGGCAGTGCGCGAGCTGCTCGGCGAGAACGCCGACAGCATGCAGCTGCTGTTCATCACCGTGGATCCCGAGCGCGACACCCCCGAAGTGATGCGGGATTACCTCGCGGCCTTCGACCCGAGTTTCGTCGGACTCCATGAGAGTCCCGAGCGTACGCGCGAGATCGCCGATTCCTTCTTCGTCATCTACAACAAGGTGCCGACCGGTGATTCCTACACCCTCGATCACACCGCCACGAGCTTCGTCTTCGACCCGGCCGGACGGCTGCGCCTTGCCGTGTCGCACAACATGCCGCCCGAGCTGATCGCCGAGGACATCCGGACCTTGCTCGGGACCACACGTTACTGATTTCCAGGAGAATTCCGATGAAAAGACTGATCGCCACGTCGCTTTTCGCCATGGCCGTTGCAATGCCTGCCGTCGCGCAGGTCCGGGTCGACGATCCGTGGGTGCGTGCAACCGTTCCGCATCAGCGCGCGACCGGCGCGTTCATGCAGCTCACGGCGCCGGTCGACGCGCGCGTGGTCGAGGTGCGATCGCCCGTCGCCGCTGTGGTCGAGGTTCACGAGATGCGGATGGAGGGCGACGTGATGAAGATGCGTGCGGTCCAAGCGCTCGAGCTCCCCGCGGGCCGGATGGTCGAGCTCAAGCCGGGCGGCTATCACATCATGCTGCTCGACCTGAAGAGTCAGGTGAAGGAAGGCGAGGTGGTGCCGGTGACGCTGATCGTCGAGGACAAGGACGGACAGCGCGAGACGGTCGCGATCGAGGCGCCGGTGCGTTCGCTGACCCAGGGCCACTCGCCGAAGCAGCACGGCCACGGCCACTGACGTGATCGACCCCACCCGACCCTGATCGTTTCGACCGTCCTCAAGAGCATGCGCAGATCGGCCCTCCGCCAACGCGTCACCGCATGGATCGCCACGCTGGCGATCCTGCTGGCCGCGCTTGCGCCGGCGCTCTCGCAGGCGGCCTACGATCTGTCCGGCGACGAATCGTGGCTGGAGATATGCACCGCCTACGGCGTCCAGCGCATTGCGGTCGATGCCGATCCGCAATCTTCCGGCGATGGCGCCAAGCTGCTTGCCGGGCACTGCAGCTATTGCAGCTTTCACACGGGGGGCGCCGTTCTGCCCTCACTGGCGTCGGTTTCGGTCCCCACCGCCGACGGTGACGTCGCCGTCACTCCCTATCCGCGGCATTTTCCGCGACCCCCTCTCGCGTGGTCGTCATCCCGACCTCGCGCCCCACCCGCAACAAGCTGATTCCACGCCGGTTTCGACGTGTGCCATCGCCTATGGCGACGGTGCTGCGCGCATCACGTCAGGGAGCCCTGATCACCGACCTGCCATCGCGGCCGCCGCGCCGTGTCGGTCTGTGCGTCGGTGACTCCCGCTCGTGAGTCGCGGCTGATCCGGGGCGCCGTACGGTGCCTCGGGTCGAGCCGCAGGCGCCCACGCTCGACTTCGCATCCGCGAGGATGCCCTGTTCAGATTCGGGAATCACGGTTTGCAAATGGGTACTGCTGTCCGTCCGCGCGACGGCTTCGACGACGCTCGGCCGTCCGTTGCGGTTCGCGCGCTGCATCTGATGTTCGTCCTGACGGCCCATGGCGCGCTGGCGACATGGGTGTTCGCGCCGGCGAATGCGCCGGTTGCGCCGCCACAGGCCATACGCATGGACGTGCGGCTCGTCACGCACGGCGCCGCAGCCGTCGACACCATTGGCGAGCCGGCCGCGATGCAGGTTCCTGCGCCCGAGCCCGAGTTCGAGGTGGCCGAACAGTTGGTGCAGGCCGGGCCGCGCAGCGCTTCGCCCGTGCCCGCGGCGAAACCGATGCCGACGCCCGAACCGGAACCGACGCCCGAACCGGAACCGATTCCCGAACCGGAGCCGAAGCCGGCGCCAGAACCGGAACCGAAGCCGGAACCGAAGCCGCCGCCGAAGCCGGAACCAAAGCCGCAACCGCCGCCGAAGGCGGAACCCAAGCCGCAGCCGAAGCCGAAGCCAGAACCGAAACGGGAGCCGAAACCGCAACCGAGGCCGCGCACCGCCCGCGATGTCGCCTCGGCGCCGGCCCCTGCACCAGTCGCACCGGCTGCCCCCGGGCAGCCCGCAGGCGTACCCGGTGCGACCCAGGCCGCGCCGTCGCTCATGCGTGGCGTGGGGAACGAGGCGGCTGCGCCGGCCTTTGTCGAAGCACGCTTCGACGCCGGCTACCTGCGCAATCCGCCGCCGGTCTATCCGCCGATGTCGCGGCGGCGCGGCGAGCAGGGCGAGGTGCGCTTGCTGGTCGCGGTCAGCGCGACGGGCCTGCCGGAGCGGGTGGAGGTGCGGGAAAGCAGCGGCTACGCGCGGCTCGACGAGGCGGCCGTGCGTGCGGTCAGGGAATGGCGCTTCGTGCCGGCACGGCGCGGCGATCGGCCGGTGGCGGCGAACGTGGTGGTGCCGGTGACGTTCCGGCTGCAAGGTTGATCGCGGCGCGCCGGTGAGGCGTCAGCCCTCGCGCGCGGCACGCCATTTCATTTACGTAACACGAAATCGAGTCATCAAGAGCTCAGGGAGCAAGCAGTGCAACACAGGATCATCGCGATATTGATCGCAGCAATGGGCGCGCCGGCGACGGTGGCCGCCGAAGAGGCACCGGTGCTCGGCGAAGTGAGCGTGACCGCGACGCGTGAGGCGCGCCCGGTCGCCGAGACGCCGGCCACGGTGTCGAGCGTCAAGGAGGGGGAGATCGCCGAGTCGCGGCCCCGGCACCCGAGCGAGCTGCTCAACCAGCTGCCCGGCGTGCGGCTGTCGAACCTCTCGGGCGAGGGCCATTCCACCTCGATCCGCCAGCCGCTGACGACCGGCGCCGTCTACCTCTTCCTCGAGGACGGCATCCCGACGCGCTCGACCGGCTTCTTCAACCACAACGCGCTG
>DAOMOP010000140.1:0-11000 GCA_035444405.1 Rhodocyclaceae bacterium | reverse complement strand
TGATCACGCGCAATCTCACCGGTCAGCTCGGCGGCGAGCCCGGCTATGCGGCCGAGATCGCCCGCCGCGTGGCCGACGGCGACTACCGCCAGGACATCGTCCTGCGCAACCGCGACCGCGGCAGCATGATGGCGGCGATGAAGCAGATGGTCGATGAGCTCGCCTATGCCGCCGAGGTGGCGGGCAAGGTGGCCGAGGGCGACCTGACCCAGAAGATCGCGGTGCGGGACAACGACAAAAGGAGCATCGTCTTCGCGCTGAAGACCATGGTCGAGCGACTGTCCTACACGATCGGCGAGGTGCAGTCCGCCGCCGACGCGTTGTCGTCCGCCTCGAACGAGGTGTCGGCCACCTCCCAGTCGCTCGCCCAGGGGGCCAGCGAACAAGCGGCGAGCCTGGAGGAAACCACCAGCTCGATCGAGCAGATGTCCGCCTCCATCAACCAGAACACGGAAAATGCGCGGGTCACCGACGGCATGGCCGCCAAGGCGGCCCGTGAGGCGAGCGAAGGCGGCGAGGCGGTGCGCCAGACGGTGGCGGCGATGAAGAGCATCGCCGACAAGATCTGCATCATCGACGACATCGCCTACCAGACCAACCTGCTGGCGCTGAACGCTGCCATCGAGGCGGCGCGCGCCGGCGAGCATGGCAAGGGCTTCGCGGTGGTGGCGGCCGAAGTGCGCAAGCTCGCCGAGCGCAGTCAGGTGGCGGCCCAGGAGATCGCCCAGGTCGCCAAGGGCAGCGTCTGCCTGGCGGAGCAGGCCGGTGCATTGCTGGAGGAAATCGTGCCGTCGATCAACAAGACCTCGGAGCTGGTGCAGGAGATCACCGCCGCCTCCGAGGAGCAGTCGGCCGGGGCTAGCCAGATCAACACCGCCATGGCACAGCTGAACCAGACCACGCAACAGAGCGCCTCGGCATCCGAGGAGCTCTCGGCCACCGCCGAGGAAATGAACGGACAGGCCGAACAGCTGCAGCAGCTGATGGCCTTCTTCCGGACCGGTGAGGCCGCGGCACCCGAAGCGCCGGCCCGACGGGCGCCGGCGGGAAAAGCCCGGGGCAGGATGTCGCGGCTCAAGGAACATGTCGGCAAGCTGGCGCCCAGGCTCGAAGGCCTGCCGGTGGCCGAGGCCGAATTCGTCAAATTCTAGGAGACCGCCATGCAAGCGATCGTCGCAGTCGGGATGCCGCCATCGATCCGCGAGCCGCAGCTCTATCTCACTGTCGTCCTCGCCAGCCGGATCTACGCCATCAGCATTGAAGCAGTGAAGGAGATCGTCAGCTACCGCATGCTGACGGCCTTGCCGAGGATGCCCGACCACATGCGCGGCGTGATCGAGCGGTGCGGCGCGGCCGTGCCCGTGATCGACCTCGCCAGCCGTCTCGAACAGGCCCGCGGCAAGGTCACCCGTCGCACCTGCATCGTCGTGGCCGAAGTTGCGCTGGCCGGGGCGTCGCTCGATGTCGGCATGGTGGTCGACGGCGCGAGCGAGGTGGTCGAGATCCTGTCCGAGCACATCGAAGCGCTGCCGCCCCGCGATCCCGGACTCGCCCCCTGTGTCACGGCGGTTGCAGGCGGGAACGACGAGCGCTCGGTCAGGATCCTGGACGTCGACACCGTCTTGTCGCCGTCCGACCTCACCACGCTCCGGCAGGCAGCGGTCGCCGGCCGGGAAGCGTCGGCGACGGCGGCCTGACGCGGCCGCACGGCGCAAGTGCCGTACAGGATGCAGAAGCTTGAAGCGGTAAGTCAAAGGGAGGCGATATCGGAATGGTGCACAAATTGAGCGACTCGGGGGGGAGGGCGTCCCAAGGGACATGTCATGAGCTTCGAAGCGGCGATGACGGGCGGGACGGAGATTTGCTGCTCACATGGGCGCGCATGGTCTGCTGCGGCGCCGCATGGTACGGAGCGGGCTTTGGCTTGTGGCCCGCAACAAGCGCGGTCGGACCCCGCAACAAGGTGGTGCCGTTCAAGTGCGCGGGGCGGGTCGGGGCGCGACCCGCCGTCGACACGCGATCGCCGGACCGCAAGGCGATCGTCATTCCGTTCGTGCGTCGTCCCGGTCGGGCTCGGGTCGCCATTTGACGCGAAAACCGCCTTGGCCACTCATGATGCACCATTAGTCTGCATGTGGTTGAAGGTTGCCGCTCCTGTTCTGTCGGCCGCGTCCGCTCGCGTACCTTGCTCCGCGGCTTGTGCGCGTTGCCGAGGGGCAGGACGGCATCCGGTCCCGCCCGGAATGCGGAGCGGAACTGGATGCCGGGGCCAGCGAAACCAGCATTAGCGGAGCCGCAGGACGCCGGCTTGCCGGCGGTCCGCGCGAGGTGCCAGGCCTAGATCGCCCAGACGCCGATCGTGCGACCGTCGATCTGCTCGTCGCGGTGCCAGATGCGCTCGTCCCAACCGCGGTCGGGGCGGCGGTCGAAGAGCACCAAGTAGGCCTCATCCGCACCACAGCGCGCGGCGGATTCGGCCGTCTGCGCGAGGCCGTCGGCTAGGGTCGTGTCGGGGCGCCTTGCGGACGAGCTTGAGCTCGATGACCACGCGCTGCAGCGGCCCGGTGAAGCCCTGCGCGGCGTCGAGCGGCCATTCGACGAAGAGATCCGTGCGCCGCGTACCGAGCCCGTACTCGCGGCTGATGCGCCCGCCACCATTGACGATGCGCTGCAAAAAGGCCTGCATCAGCAGTTGCGAGCCGGCCTCGCGGTAGCTGAAGCCGGCCAGCCACGTGTCCAAGTGCTCGCGGAAGAACTGCTGGAACGCATCGAGCAGCTTCGGGAAGTCGAGGCGGTGGTCGGCGCCGACATACCATGCCTGCTGCTGCGCAAGGCCGGCCTGGGTCACCCAGGTCAGGTCGCGTGGGATGACTTCCCGGTAGATCCGGTTGCTGGTCTCGATCTGTGGCCGGGTCCGGATCAGCCCCAGGTCCTGCACATACTGACGGTCGTCCGGCGCGATTGCCGCGAGTGACTCTCCACCCGTGATCAGCGGCTCGATCACCCGCAGCACCCGCTCCTCACGCAGCTTGTCGGCAAGCTGGTTGAGGTGCGTGGCGCGCGACTGGATCAGCTGCTCGCGCGCGGCGCGGTGGCGCTTGAGCGTGACGGGTTTGCTGCGATCGCGCAGCTCGCGATCCTCCTACGTGCATTCGTGGCCGAGCGCATTGACCAGCCACGCTTGGCCGTGCGTGTCCTCCCACAGCTCGGGGTAGATCGCCGGCTCGATCGCCTGGCCGGTCTCAGCCTCGTGCTGGCGCCACAACGCTTCGGTCTCGTCACGACTAAGATTGCCCAGGCGCAGCGACTTCGCCTTGATGTTGAAGGCCGAGCCGCCGGTGATGATCTCGCGGTGGGCGGTGTGGATGCGACGGTGCCGTCCCGCGGGCGTTCAACGATACGGGCTTCGCTGAATTGACTGGTTTGCTACCGCGAACATGTTGTCGCGCACGCCGCACAGCACCACCGTCTGCGGGAAGGCCTCGGGCCGTTGTGTGTAGCCGGCACGGATCTGGCGCAACAGCGAGATCAGCGTGTCGCCCACCAGCGCATCGACCTCGTCAAGCAGCAGCACCGCCGGGCGCGGCTCGGTGGCGGCCCACGTCGCGAGCAGTCCGGAGAGCAGGTCGTTGGGGTTGTCGTGACGGTGCGCCGCGACCCATGCAGACAGCGTTGCATCGCGCAGATGCGTGCCGGCCTGGCGCGCAATGGCCTGTACGACGGCACCGATGTCCATCGCGACGTCGCCGCGGGCCGTCTGCGCACCTTCGATGTTCGCATACGGCGCCCGATAGCGCCCGCTGCCGTTCAGGTGGTGCATCAGCGCCAGCAGCGACGTGGTCTTGCCGGTCTGACGCGGCGCGTGCAGCACAAAGTAGCGCTTGTCCTCGATCAGCGTCTCGACCTCGGGCAGATCGATGCGCGCGAGCGGATCGATCATGTAATGATCGCCCGGAACCGAGGGGCCGGCGGTGTAGCGCCGGTTTCCCCCCGACGCCCTGAACAAGAGCCGCACCGGGATGGGTCTGGCCTCGGCGACCGTGCTAACATCGCCCGGCACCCGTCCGGGTGCCAGTGATCCCGTTCCCGATCCCCCGCGAGCCGCCCGATGCCCGATCAAGCCGCTGCCGTCCACGATCCGTTTCTGATCGGCACCGACCGCCTGCACCAGCTCGCCGACGAGGCGCTCGTGCGCGACGGCCTCGACGACTTCAAGGACAGGCGCGTCACCGACGTCGGGCGTGAGGGCGACCTGCTGTTCGCCGAGGACGAGGACGCGCCGAGCGGCGAGCTGCTGTCGCTGTCGATCGGACTGAACGACGCGGACTTTCCGGTGGTCGATTGCCCGTGCCAGGACGGCGCCGGCCTGTGCCGCCATGCCGTTGCGGCGCTGTACGCGTACGCGGCGGTGCTTGAAACCGAGGCGGGTCTGTCCGGTGCCGAGGAGAGCGCGATCGCCGAGCGCCGCGAGCGCGGCCGCACCGAGGTGCGTGTGCGCAAGCTCGACGGCGAGCCGTGGTTCGGCACCTGGCAGGCGCGCACGATCAGCAAGGCGTCGCACTACCCGCGCGACTACACCGTGCATATCCGCTCGCTCACGCGGCGCGCGAACTACTGCAACTGCCCGGATTTCGCGGTCAACCAGCTCGGCACCTGCAAGCACATCGAGGCGGTGCTGCACCGCATCGCCCAGCGCCGCGATTTCGAACGGCTCAAGACGCGCTCCGCGCCGGTGCCGTACATTTACCTCGACTGGGAGTTCGATGAGGCGCCGTGCATCCGCGTGCACCGCGGCGGTGCGGTGGCGCAGGATCTGCATGGGGAGCTCGAGCAGGCCTTCGACGCGGCGGGGCGGTTCCGCGGGCGGCTGCCCGACGACTTCTTTCGTCTCGCCGACCGGCTCGACGGGCGCGGCGACATCCACGTCGGCGCCGACGCTGTCGCGCACGCGCGCTATCTCGCCGCCGCCGACGGGCGCCGCGCCCGCGCCGCCGAGATCCGCGCGCGCATCGGTGCCGCGGGCGGGCAGCTGCCGGGCGTGCGCGCGCGGCTGTATCCGTATCAGACGGAAGGCGTGGGCTTTCTGGCCGGCAACGGCCGCGCGCTGCTCGCCGACGACATGGGGCTGGGCAAGACGCTGCAGGCGATCGCGGCCGCGGTATGGCTGCACCGTGAGGCGGGCGCCGAGCGCGTGCTGATCGTCTGCCCGGCCTCGCTCAAGCAGCAGTGGGCGCGCGAGATCGAGCGCTTCACCGGGCTCGACGCCCAGGTCGTGCAGGGCCCCGCGCAGGCGCGCCATCCGCAGTACCGGCGCGGCCGCGGCTTCTACATCGTCAATTATGAGCTGGTGCTGCGCGATCTCGACGAGATCAACGGCGCGCTCGCGCCCGATCTGCTGATCCTCGATGAGGCGCAGCGCATCAAGAACTGGCGCACCAAGCTCGCCGCGGCGGTCAAGCACGTCGCCTCACGCTATGCCTTCGTGCTGTCCGGCACGCCGCTCGAGAACCGCCTCGAGGATTTGTACAGCCTGATGCAGGTCGTCGATCAGCGCGCGCTCGGGCCGCTGTGGCGCTATCTCGCCGATTTCCACGTCACCGACGAGCGCGGCAAGGTGCTCGGCTACCGCAACCTGTCCGAGCTGCGCCGCCGGCTCGCGCCGCTGATGCTGCGGCGCGACCGCCGCCTGGTGCGCGACCAGCTGCCCGAACGCATCGAGCAGCGCCTCGACGTGCCGATGACGCAGGCGCAGCGCGACCTGCACGACGCCGCGCTGGCCACCGCGAGCCGCATCGCCAACGTCGCACGCCGCCGCCCGCTCACGCCGGGCGAGCAGAACCGGCTGATGGCGGCCTTGCAGCAGGCGCGCATGGCCTGCGACGCGGTCGGGCTGATCGACAAGGAAAGTACCGACTCGCCCAAGCTCGACGAGCTCGCGGCGCTGCTCGACGAGCTGTGCGTGCAGGGCGGGCTGAAGGCGGTGGTGTTCTCGCAGTGGCAGCGCATGACCGAGCTCGCCGAGCGGCGCCTGCGGGCGATCGGGCTTGGCTGCGTGCGCCTGCACGGCGGCGTGCCGACCGCGCGGCGCGGCGAGCTGATCGAGCGCTTCCGCGACGACGATGCGGTGCAGGTGTTCATCTCGACCGACGCCGGCGGCTCGGGCCTGAACCTGCAGAACGCGTCGGTGATGGTGAACCTCGACGTGCCGTGGAACCCGGCGGTGCTCGAGCAGCGCATCGCGCGCGTCCATCGCCTCGGCCAGAAGGCCCATGTGCAGAGCATCCTGATGGTCGCCGCCGACAGCTACGAGCAGCGCGTGCTCGCGCTCGTCGGCGGCAAGCGCGAGCTGTTCGACAACGTCGTCGACCCCGAGGCGCAAGGCGAGGTCGTCGGCGTTTCGCGCAAGCTGCTCGAGACGCTGGTCGAAGATCTCGCCACCGAGCCGGCGGGCGCGGACGAGGCCGGCGCAGCCGAGGTCGCGGATGTGTTGGAGGTCGAGGCACAGGCGCTGGAGGGCGCCGCCGCCGACGCGGCGGCCACGGCGGCCCTCGAGTCCGGCGCGGCCCTCGCGGCGCAGGCGGCCGGAGCGCCGGACGATCGCAGTGCCGCGATCGAGCTGCAGCTGCAACGGACGATCGAACGCATTCAGGGCGCCTTCGGGTCGCGCATCGAGCGGGTGCTCGGCGCCGGGGGCGGGCTGCTGGTCGTGCTCGACCAGGTTGACGCGGCCGCGGACGACGCGGCGAAGGCCTTGTCCGACGAGGTCCCGGTGGCCGTCATCGACCCGCGCACGCTCGCCGGCGTGCAGCGCCTCGGCGCCGCGTCGCCGCTGGGCGAGGCGCGCAGCCTGTATGCGAAAAACGCCGAAGACCGGGAGGTGCCTGGCGCGCGCCTGGCCGGGCAGGCGCGCGACAAGCTGCGAGCCGCGGGGCTGCTGCTCGAGCAAGGCTGTTCCGGCCCGGCCATGGAGCTGCTGGTCTCGGCGCTGCTCGCGGCTGCGGCGGCCCGCGCCGGTTTGGACGCCTCGCCGGCGCCGGCCGATGCGGCCGTGTGGCTTTACGGCGAAGCCGTCCCGCGCGGCTTGCTCGACGCACAGCAGGCCGCGCTCGTGCAGCGCGCGGTCGGTCTCGCACAGGCGCCGTCGCTTCCGGAGGCCTTGCTGCGCGGCGTATACGAGGAGGCCGGGCCGTTCGTCGGTTGAGGCGCCGCCGCCGAGGCCCCATGCCGTTGCCCCGGCACGGCGGCGTGGGGGCAACGTGCGAGACCGCGCCGGCGAAGCGCGGGAGGCTTCGCAACGCCGCGCGAAGGCGACGCTGCAAGGCTATTCGCTGCTCGGGAAACCGTCGCGGAAGCGTTGCGCGGCGCGGCGCAGAAACGCCATGTGCTTGCGGTAGTTCGTGCAGCCGATGCACATGATCGTGTGAAAGCGCAGCGTGATGCGCTCGCGCGCGCTCAAGTTGCGGTCCTGCTCCTCGGACATCAGCCGGGTCGCTTCCTTGCAGCTCATCATGCTCTGGCTTCCCCCTTGAACCAGTGATCCTCGAGGCATTCGCGCAGGCCCATGCGGGCGCGGTGCAGGATCACCCAGCAGTTGTTCGTCGAGATGCCGAGCTGTGTGCAAATCTCGGCCGTGTCGAGGTCGAGGAACTCGCGCATCATGTAGACGCGGGCGACGCGCTCGGGCAGGTGGTTCACGCAGGCGTCGAACACCGCCCAGAACTGCTTCTGCGACAAGGCGGCGTCCGGGTCGGACCACGTCGCCGGCATGTCGTCGAGATTCCACATGCCCGGCGTCCCCATGACGGTGCGGTTGAACATGGCGTCGAGCCTGGCGTCGCCTTCGTCCGTGCCGTCGGACAGGTCGGTAAAGCACACTTCGCGCGAGGACTTTCGGATGTGGTCGACGATCTTGTTGCGCAGGATCGCGAACATCCAGGTCTTCAGCGTTGCGCGCCCGGCAAACCCCGATGCGTTGTTCATCGCCGCGATCAGGGCCTCCTGCACCATGTCCTCGGCCGCACCGGCGTCGCGCAGCTGCATTTGCGCGAAGCGCAGCATGTCGCGCCGGATCACGGCGATCGACGGATCGTCCCACTGGATGCCGGTTGCACGAACCTCGTCCGCGTTGTCGTTCATGCCGTGTCGTCTCCTCATGGACCTCGTTGCGCGATGGCCGCCACCGCGCATCTTCGCACGTCCGCCTTGGTCATGGTCTCATGCGCGAGTGCCGTTCGGCACGCTGGCGAGCATCTGCTCGAGCGGCACCCGGCCCGCGGTATCGCGCACGATGCGTCCGATCAGAGCGAGGTCGGCCTGCGGCTCGCGAGCCACCGCGTCGCCCTGCCGGCCAGTGGCCTCGACCGCCATGGGCTGATCGACGTCGGCCCGCACCACATACTCACCGCCGCACGAGCGGCAATATACGCGGTCGCCGGGGCGATGTTCGCGGGTCAGCACCAGTGTCGGCCCGCACATCATGCACGTCTGCAGCGGAATGCCGTCGTCGCTGTGGCCGGCAACGTGCTCGAGCACGCCGAGGCCCTCGAGCGACAGGAAGGCCGCGCCGAGCTCCGTGTCGAACTGCGTGCCGAGATTTGCGCGGACGATGCCCAGCGCGGTGTCGATCGCCATGCCTGCCCGATAAGGTCGAGTGCTCGTCATGGCATCGAACGCGTCGCAGATGGCGACCAGACGCGCATCGGCGGGGATCGCCGGCCCGCTGCGTCCACGTGGATAGCCTTTGCCGTCGGGCCGCTCATGGTGGAACAGCACCGCGTCGCATACCAGTGCGGCGAGCGGGTGACCGGCCAGCAGGCGGGCGCCGATGTCCGGGTGGGTGCGGATCACCTCGTACTCGTCATCGTCGAGCCGGTCGCGCTTGGTCAGGATCGCGTCCGGGATGCCGATCTTGCCGAGATCGTGCAGGAAGCCGCCGATCGCCACCCGCGCGATGTCGGCGGGCGGCCAGCCGAGCGCCTCGGCGAGCAGTTCCGCGTAGCGCGACACGCGCCACAGGTGGCCGCCGGTGTATGGATCGCGCGCCTCGACCATCCACGCCATCACCAGCAGGCTCGCGACGAGGTCGCGGTGCTGCGGGGCGGGGATCGGCTGGCGGCCGGCAAGCCGGGCGAGGAAGGCGCGCACGCTCATGACGGAATTCTCCTTGCGATTCCGTCGTGCTGCAAGCGGCGATCCTTACACCGGCGCCGTCGAGGTGCGCGCTGCAGGCCGTCGCCGCGGTGGCGCGGCCGGCTTCACGCCGGGGCGATCGCCCCAAGCGCCGTCAGGGTTTCGTCGACCGAAATGGGCAGATAGCCGGTGATCTCCAGTGCGCGGTCTTCGAACACATCGGTGCCGGGGTGTGCGTCCATCCACGCCATCAGCACCGCGTCGCGATGGCGCAGCAGTCCCTCGATCCACGGTCGGTACAGCCGCAGCATCGCGCCGAGCCAGCGATTGACAGGCCACGACGGCCACGCGTGGTCGATCGCGAAGCGGTCGAGCACGCCAATCACGTCGTCACAGCGATGCCAAGTCTCGCCGGTCACCCAGCGGTTGGTCGCGAACAGCCCGGTCGGTTCGCCCCAGGCGTCCATCGAGATCGCGACCAGATGGCAGATCGCATCCTTGCCGGCCGGCCACGGGCGGCTCGCGAGCGGCCACTCGAGCGGATGCATCGTCTCCGGAAAGGCCCCGGCGCGCACGAAGGTATGAAAGTGGCCGTGCTCGACCTCGCCGCGGTGCGCGTGATAGTAATACTGCGATGCAGTGTCGGCGTCGAAGACGTCGTCGCGCGGGTAGTGCTCCATCTCGACGAACTGCCCCTGGCCGCGCAACACCTCGCCGACCACGTTCAGCCCCGCCTTGACGAGCACCCGCCGACATTCGCGCACCTCGCGGCCCGCCGCGAGCAGGGCGCGACGGGTTGCCGGATCGAGGTCGAATGGCGCGGGCAGGAAGTCGCGCAGCTCGGGCAGCGCGGGTCGCACGCCCGTCTGCACCGAGCCGACGCTGCCCAAGGCCGATGCACCGATCACCGCTGCTTCGCCGCACATGGATTCTTCGCCGCGCACGGGTTCTTCGCCGCGCATGGATTCTTCGCCGCGCATGGGTTCTTCGCTGCGCACGGGTTCTTCGCTGCGCACGGGTTCTTCGCTGCGCATGGGTTCTTCGCTGCGCACGGGTTCTTCGCTGCGCACGGGTTCTTCGCCGCGCATGGGTTCTTCGCCGCGCAGGGGTTGGCCGCGCAGGGGTTGGCCGCGCAGGGGTTGGCCGCGCAGGGGTTGCCGCCCTTCGCGATGAAGCGTTTCTGTTCCTCCTCCATGTACGCGACGAGCGCCGCGAGCTCCTTCGAATCCCATGCCAGCGGCTTGGCGGCCATCGGCACGACCATGCACAACTGCACCATCTCGTCGAGGTGGATCTCATCGAGCCCGAACATCTGTGTCGCCATCTGCACCTCGTGCGGATAGGGCTGCGCGAAGGTGGCCTGGTAGCCCATCTGTCCGGCATGGCAGGTCGAGCAGGCCATGTTGTTCGTGGACAGCGAGGTGTCGGAGAACAGAGCCTGGCCGGCGGCGAGCAGTTCGACTTTCGGCGCCTGATGCGGACGGTAATTCGCCGGGCGGGTGAGTGCCTTGGCGGCGCAGGGGTCTTTCGCTGCGCACGGGTCCTTGGCTGCGCATGGATCTTTTGCTGCACACGGATTCTTCGCCGCGCATGGATTCTTGGCTGCGCATGGATTCTTCGCTGCGCATGGATTCTTCGCTGCGCATGGATTCTTCGCTGCGCATGGATTCCTCGCCGCACACGGGTTCCGTGCTGCGCACGGATTCCTCGCCGCGCACGGATTGGCCGTCTGCGCAACGCGGCTACGCGGTGCGCAGGGGCGACACGCTGCGTGCGTTGCGGCCAGCGGCAGGCCGGCCAGCCGGCCGCCGGCGATCGGCAGCACGTTCATGCGGCCGATGAACTCGGCGACGAAGCGCGAGGCCGGCCGG
>DAOMOP010000139.1:0-11144 GCA_035444405.1 Rhodocyclaceae bacterium | reverse complement strand
GCAAGAACCAGATGCCGATGGCCTTCAGCCCCGACACCGGCTACTTCTACGTGCCGGCCAACGAGTGGGGCATGGACATCTGGAACGAGCCGGTGTCGTACAAGCGCGGCGCTGCCTATCTCGGCGCAGGCTTCACGATCAAGCCGCTGTACGAGGACTATATCGGTGCGCTGCGGGCGGTCGATCCGGTCAACGGGAAGATCGTCTGGGAGGTCAAGAACAACGCACCGCTGTGGAGTGGCGTGCTGACGACCGGCGGCAACCTGGTGTTCTACGGCACGCCCGAAGGCTATCTGAAGGCGCTCGACGCGACGACCGGCGAGGAAGTGTGGCAGTTCCAGACCGGCTCCGGCGTAATCGCGCCGCCGATTACCTGGGACGACAACGGCGAGCAGTACGTCGCGGTCGTGTCCGGCTGGGGCGGAGCCGTGCCGCTGTGGGGGGGTGACGTTGCGAAGCGCGTGAACTTCCTCGAGCAGGGTGGCATGGTCTGGGTGTTCAAGCTGCACAAGAGCTGACGACCACTGCGGGCCCGCTGCGGCGGGCCGCGAACGGCCGACGGCGGCCCGGGGACGGAGGTTCCCGGGCAGCATTGCGTTCACGCGCCATGCGCGCGACTCGGTGTGGCGCGCGCTCGCCACTGCCAGCGCGTGGTCGGATCGTGCGCGCGCTGCATCGAGCAGGGCGGTGCCGCGCTTCATTGCTGGCGGCGAGATTCGACGTAGGCCTGGATGGCCCAGGCGAGCGGCGCCGGTATCCTGTCCTGCCAGGCCGGCATGTGACGAATGCCCAGGCGCACGCTGCCTGCCCGCACGGATTCGCTGAAATGTGCATCGGCATCGCGAGTGCAGCGGCTGCGCAGCGACGCGTCCGCGATGCGGCGGCAGTAGCCGCCGATGCGGCGCAGATCCGCCGCGGGGCCCGGCTGCGAGGCTTCGGCGCCATGGCAGCTCGCGCAGGCCTGGGCATAGGCGCTGCGGCCGACCTCGATTGCCGCCGGACCGCCGCGGTACGGGTTTTCTTCTCCGGCGGTTGCGGCCGCCGGTGGCAGTCGTGTGAGGTCCACGTCCGGTACGACTGCGTCGAGCGCGTGTGACGGGAGCGCGCCCAGCGCAGCAAGCATCGCGAGCGCGCGCAGCAGCGTGCCGATGCGCGGCGAGGCAGGCACGGCACGGCGCAGGGTGGGGAGGGTGGTTTCTTGCATGATCGGGCTCCGGTCGGGGCGCGTCCTACCAATCCGTCGGGCAGCCGGTGCAGCCCTCGAAGGCGACGTCGCTGAAGATGGCAAATCGGATCAGGCTCCCTTCCATGTTCGCGCCCCGCAGATTGGCCGAATACAGCTTGGCTTCCTGGAGATCGGTGCTGGTGAGCCTGGCATCGACGAACCACGCGAAGTTGGCCCGCGCCGCTTCGAGCCGGGCGGCGGTCAGATCGGCGCCGCTGAAGTCGGCGCGCATCAGCCGCGCAGCCTCCAGGTCGGCGCCGGTGAGCCGGGCGTTGCGAAACGTCGCGCCCGGTGCGGTGACCTTGTTCATGCGCGCGCCGCGCAGGTCGGCGCCATCGAGGTTCGCGCCGGCGAGGTTGGCGCCACGCAGATCGGCGCGCGCGAGGTTGGCGCCCGAGAGGTCGGCGCCGGCGAGATTGCGACCGGCCAGGTCGGCGTGGCGCAGGTCGGTGCCGGCGCAGCGCGTATGGGGCCACAGGCCGCATCCGTTGATTTCATGGACGACGGAATCGTCGGCGCCGGCGCTCCACGCGTTGCCGGCGGCAGTCGATTGCAGCAGCGCACAGGCGACCAGGGCCGGAGCGAGCAGGGTGCGATTGTTCATCGGGGTCATTCCTCATGATGCGACCGTGGCCGCCGCCACCGGCGGCCACGACCGTCATCTCATCGACTGGCGAGCTGCCTGGGCAGCTTGAACACCCAAACGCTGCCGCCCTGGGTGACCTGGCGCGTGAGCTCGGCCATGTCGCCGCCCCACAGCGGCACCGCGCCGCCGTAGCCCGACTGGATGCCGATGTACTGCTCGCCGTCCATCTCCCAGGTGATCGGGATCGACACGATGCCCGAGCCGGTCTGGAACTTCCACAGCTCCTCGCCGGTGCGCTTGTCGAAAGCCTTGACGTAGCCGTCCGAGGTGCCGGTGAATACCAGCCCGCCGGCGGTCGTCAGCGTGCCGGCCCACAGCGGGAAGGTTTCCTTGTGCTCCCAGGCGACCTTGCCGGTGAGCGGATCGATCGCACGCAGGATGCCGACGTGGTCGTCGAAGAGCCGCTTGATGCGGAAGCCCTGGCCGAGATAGGCCGAACCGGCCTTGTAGTGGACCTTCTCCGTCCAGTAGTCCATCGCCCAGTGGTTGCCCGGAACGTAGAACAGGCCGGTCTCCGGGCTGTACGACATCGGGTTCCAGTTCTTCCCGCCCAGGAACGGGGGTGAGACGAAGATGGTTTCGCCCTTGTCCTCGCCCGCCTTGATCGGGGGCGGGCGATTGTCGTTCTCGATCGGCTTGCCGGTCGCGAGATCGAAGCCCTTGGCCCAGGTGATGCCGTCGACGAACGGCCATGCCGCGATCAGCGCGGTGGGCTTGTTCGGATAGCCGTTCGGGCTGGCAAGCTTGTCGCGATCGGTGACGAAGAAGAAGCCGTTGCGATCGGCGTGCGCGCCGGCCTTGACCATCTTGCCGGTCTTCGGATCCTTGTATTCGAACAGGACGATCTCGTTGTTGCCGGAGAAGTCCCACGCGTCGTTCGGCGTGTGCTGGTAGAAGCCCTTGAGCTCGCCGGTGGCCGCGTCGACATAGGCCTGGCCGGACGTGAACAGGCTGTCCCAGTTGCGCGGATCGTCCCCGGCGGCGGTGCGTGCCCAGGTGTTCCACGGTGCCGGGTTGCCCGCGCCGATGACGATGGTGTTGGTGTCGACGTCGAAGCTCGCGCTTTGCCACGGTGCGCCACCGCCATGGCTCCAGGCTTCGACCTTGCCGGTGGGGCGCGACGGGTCGTCGGGCCAGGAGGGCGCTTTCGGATCGCCGGTCGGCGTGCTCTGCTTGCCGTCGAGCTGCCCCATGTGGCCCTCGACCATCGGCCGCTTCCAGATCTCTTCGCCGGTGTCGGGGTCGCGCGCATAGACGTGTCCGATCACGCCGAACTCGTCGCCGGAGTCGCCGTGGATCAGCATCACGCGGCCCGACTCGCGGTCCCTGACGATGGTCGGCGCGCCGGTCATCGTGTAACCGACCTTGTGGTCGCCGAACTTCTTGCGCCACACCGGCCGCCCGGTCTCGCGGTCGAGCGCGACGATTGCTGCGTCCAGCGTGCCGAAGAACACCTTGTCGCCGTAGATCGCCGCGCCGCGGTTGATCACGTCGCAACACGGGCGGATGTCGTCGGGCAGACGATGCTCGTAGCTCCACAGCTGCTTGCCGGTGCGCGCATCGATCGCGAACAGGCGCGAGTACGACGCGGTCACGTACATCACGCCGTCGTGGACCAGCGCCTGTGCTTCCTGGCCGCGCTGTTTCTCGCCGCCGAACGAGAACGACCACGCCGGCTGCAGCGCGGCGACGGTTTCGGTGTTGATCTGCGTCAGCGGCGAGTGGCGCTGCGCCTTGGTCCCGAGGCCGTAGGTGAGCACGTCGCCTGTCGTCGCGTGGTCGTTGGCGATGTCGTCCCACGTCACGGGTGTTACCGCGAGGGCCGGTGCGGCCAGGGCGGCGGTCAGGGCGATGGCGAGCGCGTGGCGCGCCGGTCTGCCGGGTCGAGCGATTCTCATGGGTGTCCCTTGCCTCCTTGATGGTTGTCGGACGGGGCGTGCGATCCGTGGTCGAATCATCCCGGCCGGGCGGTTGTCGAGCACTGCGGCGCCAGTGTGTCCGCGCCGAAGCGCGACGTCCCGGGACGGGTGCCCGGTCGAGCCGGGAAGCCTTCCCGCGGCATCGGCGGCACGCTCGTTGCTTCTCCATGCGGTGTTCTTGTTGCGCGCCGCGGGCATGTGAGCCGTTGCGGTCCTGTGCGTGCGCGGCACCGCCGCCCACGGCGCCGCACGTTGCGCTGCGATGGCCGTACCGGCGCAGGGCTGCTGGAGGAATCGGGTATGGATTTGCGCAAACGCCTGGTCGGGCGCTTGGCCGCCTTTTCGTTGCTGCTCCTTGCCGCCGCGTGTGCGCTCGTGGTTGCCGGCATGCGCGAGGATGTCGCCGAGGAGATCGAGGCCTCGTCGCGCCTGGCCGAGCTGATGCTCGGCGTCAGCGAGATGAAGGAGCGGGGGCCGGACGCCGTACGCCGCATGCTCGATGCGGGCGGGCTGCGACATCTGGCGGTGTCGTTCGATCGTCCCGATATGGAGCAGGTGCGACGTTCCGGGGCAACGCCGTTGGCGGGCTGGGTGGCCGGCTGGCTGCCGCTCGGGCATCGCGAGCTGCTGGGTGAGCGTCGCATCGCGCTCGGTGACGAGGTGCTGGTGATCCGTCCCGATCCGCTCAGCGAGATCGACGAGATTCTGCAGGAGTCGGGCCGCATGATCGGCATCTTCGCCGTGTTTGTGCTGGTGACCATCGCGGCCGCATGGCGCACGGTGCAGCGCGCGCTGACGCCGGTGCAGGCGATCGAGCGGGGGCTCGGGCGGCTCGCGCAGGGTGAGCGCCAGGCCTTGCTGCCGCAGTTCGAGCTCAACGAGTTTCGCCGCATCGCCGGCGCGATCGAGCGGCTCGCCGAAGCACTCCAAACTGCGCGCATGAACGAGCGCAGGCTCGGGCGACGCCTGATCGAGCTGCAGGAAGCCGAGCGGCGGGAATTGGCACGTGAGTTGCATGACGAGTTCGGCCAGGCACTGACGGCGGTCGGTGTGGCCGCCGCATACATCGAGCGGCACGCGGGCACTGCGGCGTCGGAGCAGCTGGTCGAGTGTGCGCGCGAGATCCGCAGCGCGTCGTCGAACATGGCCGGGCACGTGCGCGGCCTGCTGCGCCAGCTGCGGCCGCACGGGCTGGAAGGACTGGGCATGGTCGACGCGCTCGACGAGCTGCTCGAGGGCTGGCGCCAGCGTGAGCCCGGAATCGCCCTGGTGGCGAGCCTGCCCGAGCAGCTGCCGCCGCTTTCGCCGACGGCCGCGCTGGCGCTCTACCGTACCGTGCAGGAGGCACTGACGAACGTGCGCCGGCACAGCGGAGCGGCGCGTGTGGAGCTGCGGCTGGCGGTCGTCGGGCGGCAGGTCGTGCTGAGCATCGCCGACGACGGCTGCGGTTGCGATGCGGCGGCGCCGTCGGGCTCGGCGGGTGGCCTGCTCGGCATGCGCGAGCGTGCCGCGATGGCCGGCGGCGAGCTCGCGATCGAGACTGTTGCCGGCGGCGGGATGAGGATAGAGCTGGCGGTGCCGGCCGGACGGGAAGGAGACGAGAACGATGATTCGCATCCTCTTGCTGGATGATCACTGTGTCGTGCGCAGCGGCTATCGGCGCCTGCTCGACGCCGAGGACGGCTTCAAGGTGGTCGCCGAGGCCGCCAGCGCCGACGAGGCCTACGCGCACGTGTGCGCGGGCGACATCGACGTGGCGATGGTCGACCTGAGCCTGCGCGGCTCGAGCGGCATCGAGGCGATCCGGCGCATGCTTGCGCGCGACCGCGCGTTGAAGGTGCTGGTGCTGTCGATGCACGACAGCGCCGGCTACGTGACGCAGGCGATGCGCGCCGGCGCACTCGGCTATCTGACCAAGAATGCCGCGCCCGACGAGGTGCTCGACGCGCTGCGCACGGTCGCCGCCGGCCGGCGCGTGCTCGCACCCGATGTCGCGCAAGGGCTGGCGCGGGCCGCGCTCGATGGCGACCAGCTGCTCGAGCGCCTGACGCCGCGGGAATTCGAGGTCCTGCGCATGGCCGCGGGCGGCGACGCCGCCGCGCATATCGCGCTCACGATGCATCTGAGCCCAAAGACGGTGCTCAACCACCTGTCGGCGATCCGCCAAAAGCTCGGCGCCGACAACGATTTCAAGCTGCTGCGCCTGGCCATGCGCCACGGCCTCGTCGAAGCACCCGTGGAGCTGTCATGTTGAGCCGTCTGCGCGTGGGCCGATGTGGCGGCGTGCTGCGCATCCGCATCGTGCGGCCGTCGTCCGGTGGCGGCCGGCGGCCGCTGCCGCCCGCTGGCGAGAGCTCGACCGCCACTGCCGTTCGAAACCCGCCGTCCAAACCCCGATCGCCTTGATGGAGGCTCCGAAATGAAAGCTCATCCGATTTCCCGCAAGCATTTGCTCGCCGCGGCGCTCGCCGTCGGCGTCGCCAGTACGGCATTCGCACTCGACCGTGCCACCCCGCGCGAGGCGCGCGCGCTGTTCGAGCAGGCGGTGCGCTACATGGACGACAACGGTCCCGAGCGCGCCTTTGCCGCCTTCAACGACCGCAAGGGCGACTTCGTGCGCAAGGATCTTTACGTCTTCGTGATCGACGACCAGGGCGTCTATCACGCGAGCGGTGCGGCCCCCGAGGCGCTGGTCGGGCTCAAGGTGCTCAACACCACCGATGCCGCCGGCAACCCGCTGTTCCGCGAGATGATCGATGTGACGCGCGCGAAGCAGGAAGGCGCGGTGCGCTACATGTGGCTGAACCGCATGACCAACAAGGTCGAACCCAAGGTGAGCTACGTGCGCAAGATCGGCACCTACGTGCTCGGTGTCGGCTACTCGGCGCCGCGTGCGAGCGCCGACGATGCGCGTGCGATGCTCGCGCAGGCGGTCGCGCTCGCGCAGGCCGAAGGCAACGGCGCGGCCGCACAGGCGTTCAACGACCGCCGCGGCCCCTTCGTCAAGGACGACTTGTACGTGTTCATGGTCAACATCGACAGCGGCCGCTTCGAGGCCATGGGCATGAATCCGGGGCTCGTCGACACCGACGCGGTCGGTCTGCGCGATGCCGCCGGTCACGCGCTGGTCGCCGAGATGATCGACAAGCTCAAGCGCGCCGACGAGGCGAGCGTCGAGTACGTGTGGCGCAACCCGGTCACGAATGCGGTCGAGAAGAAGCGTTCCTACGTGCGCCGCGTCGGCAACTCGCTGATCGGCGTCGGGCACTACCTCGAATAGGGCAGCCGCCGGCCATGGCCGGCACATCGGGCTTTCTCTCCACTCCGCGTCGACGGCGGCATTCGGTTCGAAGGGCTCTTGCGCTTGCTCAAGGATCACTGGCGGGAAACTTGCTTCGATCGACTCACCGGCAGCATCGGCCCGACGAAAAGGAGCAGGACATGAGCGCAGGCGCAGGCCATCGACTGTTCGCGTTGATCACCCACCTGATCGCGGTTTCCGCGTTGTTCGGGGCGCCCGCGGCAAACGCGGCAGTCGGCGCCGGCGAGCCGCGGGGGGTTTTGATCCGCGTCGAGGGCGAGGACTGGGGCAGCGCGGAGCGCGAGGAGGTCGAGGCGGTGCTCTACGCGGTCGCCGACCAGCTCGTCGCGGCGCCGGCGGCGGTATTCGATCGTCCGATCGTCGTCACGCACGCGCCTGGAAGTCCGGTCACGCTGTACGAGCGCGGACCGTCGGGCGAATACCAGGTGCGGCTGTCCGCGCGCGATCGCCGTTGGGCGCAGTATGCCTACCAGTTCGGGCACGAGCTGTGTCACATCATGTCGAACTACGCCGCGCACGATGCCGGGCGCGTCCTGCGGCGCAACCAGTGGTTCGAGGAAGCACTGTGCGAGACGGCGGCCTTGTACACGCTGCGCAGCCTCGCGCGAAGCTGGCGGGACGCGGCCCCCTACACGAGCTGGGAGGCCTACGCGCCGGTGCTCGCTGGCTACGCCGATCGCCTCATCGCCGAGCCGCATCGTCACCTGCCGGTCGGCCTCGCGCCGAGCCGCTGGCTGGCCGCGCACCTGGACCGCCTGGCGCGCGATCCGTATCGACGCAAGTACAACGAAGTGGTCGCGACGCTGCTGCTGCCGCTGTTCGAGCGCGAGCCGGCGGCTTGGGCGTCACTGCACGCGCTCAACCGCGACCCCCGCGATGCCGTCGTCGGCCTCGCGCGCTATCTGCAGAACTGGAAGGACAATGCGGAGCCCGCGCATCGCGGCTTCATTGCCGCGATTGCGCAGCGGCTGGAAGTGCACGCGCTGAACGCAGCGCCGTCCGATACGCCGGCGGACGCCGAGCCGACGACCGTGACGGCACGCCCGTCGCCCGTGCAGGCCGGACGGGCGGGGCCATCGTCCTGGTGAAAGGCGCTGTGCAGTCCTGCACCGGGCGCCCGCCTTGCCGGACGCGGCGCCCGCTGTTTCGGGTGCCGGAAGAGCGGACAAGCCTGCGTTGTGCCTACTGCGGCGGCGACTCGCTGCGGTCGGCGATCGCGTTGCGCAGACGCAACTCGATGGCAAGCCGCGCAACGTAGCGGTCGAGGTCGCGGTCGGTCACTGCCCCGGCCGGTGCGGCTTCGGGCAGATCGGGATCGCCGGCACGGCCGAACGCACCGACTTCCTCGTGGCGTTGCAGTTCTTCGGAGATGGCCTGAGCCTCGCTGTCGAACGACGCGTCGCTCACCGCATCGGCGAAAGCCGGCGCGGTGACGAGGGCCAGCGTCGCCGCGGCAATCGGAACCCTTCTGGTGTGCTTCATGGTGTGACTCCCCGTGGCAGGGGCTCCCTGTGGATGCGCGCCCGCTCTGCGGCAGGCCTCGTCCTTGCACTATAGACCGGCGGCGATGCGACGGCCGCCAGTCGTCAGGCGTCGGACGGGTCGTCGTCGAGCAGCCCCTCGGGGATGTCTTCCGGGCACAGCCGGTCGGCCTCGTCGCCGATCAGCGCGAGAATCAGCTTGAGGCGATTGCGCAGCTCGGTCAGATTGCCCGGCCAGCGGTGGCGCCGCAGCACCGCGACCACTTCGGGACAGACGTGGATGTCGCGCCCGGCGCCGAGCTCCCGCAAGAATTGCCGCATCAGCCGGTCGAAGTCGCTGCGTTCGCGCAGGGGCGGCAGCTGCACCGAGCGGCCACCGTGCGCCTGGAACGCTTCGAGCGCGAACTGTCGGCTCGCGACCAGCGTCGGGAGCGGCCGGGTGGTCGTCGCAATGAGCCGCGTGAGGGGGGCGGCGACGCCTTCGGCGAACAGCCGGGCCTGATGCGCGAGCGCCAGATGACCGATCTGCCGCAGCACCAGCGTGCCGCCGGCGGCCTGCCGCAGCGCATCGCGCGCCTCGTCCAGGCCGCCGGCATCGGGCGCGACCGTGGCGCAGTCGAGCGTGACCAGCGATGCCGTCGGGCTCGCGCGATGGTCCTCGTGCAGGGCCTCGGTCAGGTGGGTCTTGCCGGTCCCGGTCTCGCCTTCGATCAGCAGCGGACCCGCGGCATCACTGAAGCGCTCGAGGCTCGCGACGAGCTCGGCGATGCGTGCGTCACCGAGCCCCATCGCGGCGACGCGCGAGCGCACGGGCGTTTCGCGCGGCGCCACCATGCCGTGGCGGATGCCGCGCGGGGCACGCAGCCGTGCGCTGGCGCAGAAGGTCTGGCCGCGCCGCGAACGCAGCGGGAACGGGCGCTTCTGGCGCAGGGCGGCCCATCCGACCAGGCCTGTCCACGGCGTTGCGAAGCACTCGTCGCAGCGTGCGACGGGATAGCGTGGATCGAGTGCGAGCAGGCGACGGGCGCAACGGTTGCTCGCGATCAGCCGTCCATCCTCGTCGAACACCGCCAGCGCCTCGAGCGGGCTGCCGATGAGGTCGGGCCGTGTGTGGAAATGCAGGCTGACGAAGCCCTCGTCGAGCGTCTCGATCAGGCGGTGCTCGATCAGCTCGGCGGTGGTATTGAGCAGCGCGTTCGCATGCGACAGGTCGGCCCGTGCGTCGGTCGAGATGTCGAGGATGCCGAGGATGCCGCCGCTCGGCGCGAGGATGGGCGTCGCCACGCAGGTCAGGAAGCGGTTGCGATCGAGGAAATGCTCTTCGCCGCGCACCGCGACGATGCTGCCGGTGTGCAGCGCGGTGCCGATCGCGTTCGTGCCCATGTCGGCCTCGCGCCAGCGCGCCCCGGGGGAGAGCGCGACGCGGGCGGCCCGATCGAGGAAGTCCTGGCAGCCGACGGTGCTCAGGATCAGGCCGTCGCGGTCGGCCAGCAGCACCGTCGACGACGGGCTGCCGATCTGCTGATACAGATTCTCGATGGCCGGCTGGGAGAAGGTCAGCAGGCGCGCGTTGGCTTCGAGCCGATCGCACAGGTCGGCCCGCCGGGCAGGGGCGTCGGGCAACGGCTGCCCGGGCGTGAGCCCGTGGCTGCGGCTGCGTTCCCACGAGCTGCGCAGTTCGGACGACGGAGGCTTGGACAGGCGGGCTGAACTCATGCCTTCTCGATGCACGAATCATGCCGTATCGCGCGCGCGGCAGATCGCAGTGCACTCGGGCCACGAATCGTGCAGGGCCGCGGCGATTCGGCGCCTATGCGCCCTTGTGCATATCCGGGTCGCCACAGCGCCTGCTGCATATCTGAACAGATGTCGCAAAAGGGAGCAATTCACGTTCATGCGATCGGTATCGAATGGCTGTGCCGGCTGCCTAGGGGCATGGCTAAGTGGTGGAGCGGAAAGGAAAAGGTGCGATCTGCTCGCGCGCAGCAGCAACCCTGGCACGCGATCTGCGCTGGATGCTGCGACCCGAACGGGTACGACCGATTGCGACCTCGAAACCAAAGGAGAACCTTCGATGATTTACGAACTGCCCGGCCAACCCGGCGCTAAAGTCAGCTTCAAGACCCGCTACGACAACTTCATCGGCGGCAAGTGGGTGGCGCCGGTACGCGGCGAGTACTTCGACAACGTCAGCCCGATCACCGGCAAGCCGTTCTGCCAGGCGGCGCGTTCGACCGCCGAGGACATCGAGCTCGCGCTGGACGCCGCCCACGCGGCCGCCGACCAGTGGGGCCGCACGCCGGTGGCCGAGCGCGCGAACATCCTGAACCGCATCGCCGACCGCCTCGAGGCCAACCTCGAGCTGATCGCCTATGCCGAGACGGTCGACAACGGCAAGCCGATCCGCGAGACGCTGGCTGCCGACATCCCGCTCGCGATCGATCACTTCCGCTATTTCGCCGGTTGCGTGCGTGCGCAGGAAGGCTCGCTCGCCGAGCTCGACGACAACACCGTTGCGTACCACTTCCACGAGCCGCTCGGCGTCGTCGGC
>DAOMOP010000138.1:9724-11144 GCA_035444405.1 Rhodocyclaceae bacterium | reverse complement strand
AATCACCGCAACGCACCGGCAGCGCTGCCGGTATGGCTCGGATGGGCCTTGGCGGTCGGTGCGAGCACCTTTGCGTTCGTGCTGGTGCCCCGCTTCGATACCCACAATGCGGTCGGCACTGCGGATCTCGTCACGCTCGCCTGGCCGGTGATCGTCGGCACGGCGATGAGCATTGCCGCATGGCGTTGGCTGAGGGCCTGGCCGGTTCCGGCGGGCGACCTGATCGTATGGCTCGCTGCCGCCGCGCACGCAGCGTGCCGCGCGACCACGCGGCTGCAAGCGCCACCGTGGCCCCTCGTCGGCAAAGCCGCGGCGGCGATGGCGGCGCTCCAGATCGCTGCGCCTCGCCACGGCCGTCGCTGGAGCGCACGCTCCAGCCTGCTCGAACAGCTGTGGCGGCGCGAGGCCGCGCTCGTATTCGCAGCACTGCTGGTGCTCATGCTCGTGTTGAGTCTCGGCGCACTCCCCTGAGCCGCCGCATGGCGCGGCCCCACCGTCGGATCGGATTCACCGGTCCATTACCGCCCTGGATCACTTGTCGCCCCACGGCCACGCTGCTGCACCAGCACGCCGGCGACGATCAGGACCAGCCCGATCCACGTCGCCGGCGCGATCGCCTCGCCGACGAAGGCGCGAATGAACAGCAGCGACAGAAAAGGCGACAGAAAGATCAGGTTGCCGACGCGGCTCACCTGCTCGGCGCGGCGCAGCGCCGCAAGCCACAGCATGAAGGTCACGCCCATCTCGAAGAGGCCGACATAGAGCGCACCGGCGAGCCCGTGCCACGCGGGCCACGCGAGGCCGCCCTCGAGCGCCATCACCAGCCAGACCAGCGGCGTGCCGAACGCGAAACACAGCAGCAGCGTCACCGCCGGCGCGGCCGTCGTGCGCGTGTTGAGGATCCAGTAGAGCGCCCACAGCACGGTGCTGCCGAGCGCGAGCGCGACGCCGGCGGCGCTGTCGAACTCGAGCGCGAGAAGGTCGCCGCGCGTGGCGATCACCAGCGCGCCGGCGTAGCCGATGGCGAGCGCCGCGAGATCGCGCACGGCGAGCTTCTGGCCCAGCAGCGGCACGGCCAGCAGCGACAGCGTCAGCGCCCAGGTGTAGTTGAGCGCCTGCGCCTGCTGGGCCGGCAGCAAGTCGTAGGCACGGAACAGGATCAGGTAATAGGCGCACGGATTGAGCGCGCCGAGCACGAGATAGTGCGCCGCGCGCGTGCGCAGCGTCGTCGCGACCTCGCCCCAGCGCCGTTGCGCGGTGACGAAGGCTGCCAGCACCGTCGTCGACACGAGCCCCGCCCAGGCGAGCAGCTGTGTCGGCGTCATCACCTGCAGCGACAGCTTGAACGCGGTCGCCACCGTCGACCACAGCAGCACCGCCGCGATGCCGAGCAGCATCGCGCGGCGCTGATCGGGCGCCT
>DAOMOP010000138.1:7032-9714 GCA_035444405.1 Rhodocyclaceae bacterium | reverse complement strand
CGCGGCGCAGGCGCTCGGCGTAGTCCTCGAGGACCGCCGCAGGCGGATCCTTGCGCGGCCACGACAGCGCCACACCGTCGTCGGCATGGCGGGGCAGCACGTGGATGTGGAAGTGGAACACGGTCTGGTCGCCCTCGCGGCCGTTGGCCTGCAGCAGCGTGAGACCCGGCGGATCGAAGGCCTCGCGCACGGCCAGTGCGACGCGCTGCGCGGTGCGCATCACCGCCCCGGCCTCCTCGGGCGTCAGGTCGAACAGCGTCGCGGCGTGGCGCCTGGCCGCGACCAGCACGTGGCCGGGATTGACCTGGCCGATGTCCATGAAGGCAACCGTCAGCGCGTCCTCATGAACGCGCGATGACGGTATCTCGCCGGCGACGAGACGGCAGAAGATGCATTGTCCGGGCGGGGACGTATCGACAAACATCGGCATCGGTTCTTCTCCATGCAAAGAATGCGCGGCGCGCGCAGGGCGCCGCTGCAAAAAGAAAAAAAGCTTCGGTGCGAACGCGGCACGTTAGCGGCAATTCGCCCGCCCAGGCAAGCACATGTCCGGCTGCTGCGGCTCGCGGGCCCCGCGCACCCGTGCATGCTTCACCGCTCCACTGCCCGCTCACGCACCGAGTAGCGGCCGCCCGCCACCGGTTGCTCGGCACCGATCAGTCGTCACGCCCCACTCGCTCCCCCCGCGTCCGGTAGGCCTGCCGCAGCCGCTGCGGCAGCGCGCGCAGCACGCGCCCGGCACCGAGCAGCTGGCGGCGTAGCAGCGACCAGTCCTCGCTGCGCCGGCGTGCGTCGAGACAGCGCAGCAGCCGGCTGCGCAAGGCCGCCCGCTGCTGGTCGAGGATGCACGCCCACAGCGCATCATCGACGTTGTAGATCCGCCCGTCGGCCAGGCACACCGGCACCACCTGCTCGAGCGCCACGTCGAGCTCGTCGGCCAGCGCTGCGACGGCGGCGCGGATGTTCGCCGCCTTGGCGCCCTGCGGCTCGGCAAGATCGTAGGGCGGCTGCCATTCGGCGGCCGGGCGCAGCTGGTCGATGTGGCTCGCCGCCACCAGCAGCGGCGGCGGCGCCCGGCGCCCGGCATCGGCCGCCTGTGCCGCGCGCAGCGCATCGAGGCAGCGCCGCTCGACGTCGCGGTCGGGACGATGGACGGGACTGACCCAGACGACGAGGTCGGCATCGCGTGCGGTCGCGACGAGCGCGTCGCGGTCGAAGAGCGCGGTATCGCAGCCGGGCGTGTCGAACACCAGCGCCTCGGTGAGCCCCTCGCGCACGAGCGCGAGCGGCGTCACCGTGCGCGTCGTGTCGGGCAGGATGTCGGTGGCCACCGCGAGCCGGCCGAACAGCGCATTGACGAGACTGCTCTTGCCCGCATTGGCGCGGCCGAGCACGACGATGCGCAAGGGCTCGGCGGCCACCGCAGCGGCCCGCTCGTCGGCGGCGCTGCGGTCGGCCTGCGACGCATCGGTGCGCGCCTCGTGCGCCGTCGTCTCGTCGAGCGGCAGGCGGCCGCTGTACAGATCGATCGCGTAATAGCCGACCTTGCGCACGAAGCTGCGCAGCAGCCAGCGGTGCAGCTCGGCGCGGGCCAGCCCGAAGCTGCGGCCGAGCAGATGCTTCTGCGCCTCTCCGATCAACGCCTGGAGCGGATTGACGACCAGGCGGCCGGCGCGATAGACGTCGAACAGCCGCTCGGCGAAGGCCTTCCAGCGGCGCATGCGCAGCACGTCGCCGATGGTCAGGCGATGGCTGAACGGCACGTGCCCGCTGATGTCTTCGCGCAGGTCGCGACTCGCGCGCTCGATGATGAGCAGCGTGTGCGGCACGGTGAGCTCGAGCAGCGGCCGCTCGGCCTGCGGATGATAGGCGCGCGCGACGGTCTCGAGCGCGCGGCGACCGAGGGCGACGAGCCGGGTCGCATCGTCGAGCGGCCAGTCGTCGGGCTCGACGCCGTCGGCGAGCGCCTCGACGCGTTGCCAGACCTCGTCGGCCGCCGGTGGCCAGTCCGGATTCGGTCCGGTCACCGCCTCATCGAGCAGACGCCGCTGGCGCCGTGCCAGCAGCGCCTGCAGCGCGTAGCCGGCGAGCATCGACGCGGCGAATGCGGCGATCCAGTACCAGCGCGTGTCGGCCTGCCACAGCCAGTGCAGGCCCAGGGCGAAAATCAGCAGCACCGGCAGCAGCGCCAGCACGAGCGCGAGCAGATGCAGCGGATCGAGCGGGCGCAGGGAAATCTTCATGAGTCGTCCGCCGCACCGGTACGTCCGCGCAACAGGCGCGCGCCGCGCGCGAGCGCGTCGTCGTAGATGCGGCGCAAGGCGGCCCGATCGACGGCGAGCCCGGCGCGCCGTCGCGCGAGGAAGTACACCGCCGCCTTGCCGAGCGCGTAGGTGCTGGCGCCGCTCGCGCTCGCGCCCCACACCGCACCGACCGTCTGGCCCCACACCGGGATCACCTTGACGACGCTGCGGCCGAGCATGCGCGCGACCCACCCGGTGGCCACACCGGCACCGATCAGCGCGACGAATTCGCTGATCGCGCGCCGGTCCCAGCGCTGGCCGTACAGCGCGGCGAGCCCGTGCAGGAGCTTGGCCTGCACCATCGACACCGACACCAGGTCGACGACCGGCAGCGCGCCGAGCCCGGCGTCGCCGGCGTCCTGCTACCTGGTCGAGCACG
>DAOMOP010000138.1:3819-7022 GCA_035444405.1 Rhodocyclaceae bacterium | reverse complement strand
GCGGCGGTCAGCGCATGGCCGACGATGTGCTGGTGCGCAGTGCGCGCGTAGAGGTCGCGCACCGCCTCGTCGGCGCACAGGCGCTCGTGCAGGCCCAGCGACGAGACCGCCTCGATCGCCGTCCACAGCTCGGCGAGTCCGTAATCGGCCGGTACGAAGCCGTCCTCGGGCAGCGTCAGATCGACCGCCACCGCGCGCGTCGGCCCGCTGCCGGGCAAGGTACCGAACTCACTGCGCTGGGCGAGCAGGGCGCGGCGCAGGTCGGCGGGCACGCGCTGCGGCAGCGGCTCGTCGGCGTAGGGCCACGGCGTCAGATGAGCGGCACCGGGCGGGTAGAGCTCGTGCAGGCCGGTCTGCACGAGCACGAGCGGCCAGTCGGGGTGGCGCCGGCGTACCGTGCGCAGCACCTCGAACACCGCCTCCTGGCGCTGGTCGGCGACCTTCATCACCGCGACGAGCAGGTTCGCCTGCGACTCGCAATAGCGGATGTCCTCGTCCGGATCGTAGCTGCGCTCGCCAAGGCCGCGCGTGTCGAGAAAGCGCACCACCGGCGCGTCGGCCGGATGATCGTAGAGGCGCGCGCTGCGCGTGCATGGCTGGAAGCCGTTGCCGATCTCGGCCGCCGCAGAGCCGGTCAGTGCACGGATGATCGAGGTCTTGCCGGCCTGCGTCTTGCCGAGCAGCCACACCACCGGCACTGGCATGCGTGCTTGCGACTCGCGCAGCGCGGCGTCGAGCGCCGCTTGGTCGACGCCGGGGGCGAGCACGGCCGTCTGCAGTCGTTGCCAGTATTCGGACCAGCTCTTGAGCTCACGCAGCTTCATCGGTCGTCAAGGTCGCCGGGACGGCGGTTCGGTTGCCGCGATCGGGTACGCGCCGTCAGGGTACCAAGGGCGGGCCGGTCGCGTCGAGCCGCCGTCGCGCCGCTCGCTCGCGGGCGCCCGGCCTCATCGTCCGCATCGGCACGCGGATTGCATGCCTGAATGCGGACAGGTGAGCGGGCCGTCCCGCCGTGGCCCGCAATGACCGGGATTACGGCGACAAATCAGTCAATTGGATCCGACCGCAGAAGCCGCTCGGGGAAGCATGCCGGATGGCCCCGGCACCGGCCACGCTTCATCGCGGTGCGTGAGGTCATCCACGATGGTGCGTCGCCGCCGGATCCGCCGCACGGAGGGGACACCCATGCTGACGCTGGCCGACTGCCTCGACTTCATCGATCTGGACCAGGACACGATCGACGTGATCGCGGAATACGAGAAGCTGCCGCCCATCGTCGCCGCCGAACTCGGCGACAGGCTGCTCGCGAGCCGACGCGGCATCTACCGCCTTCACGACATGTACCGCGAGCTGATCGCACGCGCGGCGGCCACGCGAACGCTCGAGCGCGAGAAGGCGTTGCGGCGCGCCTACGCCGCCTTTACCCGCAAGTATCCGATGCCGCGCCATCTGTAGGCACGGTACGCCCGGGCGGCTTCAGTCTTCGCCCGATTCGGCTGCGGCCGCCTCGTCGCCGGCGACGAGCTCGCGGTCGAGCCGTGCATGCTCGCCCTGCGCGCGGCCATCGTCGTCGCCCGCTTCACGCACCGCCTGCACCGCACCGAGGCCGACCTCCTTGATCTTGGTCGCGGCGCGCACGCCGGCATCGAAGATCTTGCGCGCCGCTTCCTCGGCGGCTTCCTTTGCATCGCGCACATCCGCGTCAGCGGCGCGGGGTGCGGCGGCGGCTTCGCCGACCACCGCCTGTGACGGCCCGACCTGGTCAGGCACCGCTTGTGGCGAGACGTCTGCCGCGACCACGGTCGGCTGCAGCGCGACAGCCGCAGAACGCTGCGGCGCCGTGGCATCGGCGGCAGCACCACCGCCGTCCGGGCTCTTGTTGTCGAGTGCGCAGCCTGCGAGCGACAGGCTCAACGAAGCGGTCACCGCGACCGCCACGATTTTCATTCTTTATACCTCTGAAGGGGATGTGGTTCCGTAATCGATACCCTA
This sequence comes from Rhodocyclaceae bacterium, assembly GCA_035444405.1. Taxonomy (GTDB): domain Bacteria; phylum Pseudomonadota; class Gammaproteobacteria; order Burkholderiales; family Rhodocyclaceae; genus DAOMOP01. Next base: position 5,030 of record DAOMOP010000138.1, on the reverse strand, counting down.
TCCCTCTCAGCGAAAAAATCAACAACGATTGGCTTTCACGCAACACTGTGTTGCATATTCGACACAGTTAACGCAAGAACCCGCCTGAGCGGGCTCCTGCCTGCCTGCGCGACACGCGCGCCGGCCGATTACTTGACGCGGTTGCGGTATTCGTCGGTGCGCGTGTCGATCTCGATCTTGTCGCCGATCTCGACGAAGGCCGGCACCATCAGCTCGAAGCCGGTCGCGATCTTCGCCGGCTTGAGCACCTTGCCGGAGGTATCGCCCTTGACGGCCGGCTCGGTGTAGGTGACTTCGCGCACGACCGAGTTCGGCAGCTCGACCGAGATCGCCTTGCCGTTGTAGAACACGACTTCGCAGGTGAGGCCGTCCTCGAGGTACTTCAGCGCGTCGGTCATGTTCTCGGCCTCGACCTCGTACTGGTTGTACTCGGAGTCCATGAACACGTACATCGGATCGGCGAAGTAGGAGAAGGTGACTTCCTTGCGGTCGAGCACGACGATCTCGAACTTGTCGTCGGCCTTGTAGACGGACTCCGAAGCGCTGCCGTTGAGCAGGTTCTTGAGCTTCATCTTGACCACGGCGGCATTGCGGCCGGACTTGTTGTATTCGGTCTTTTGCACCACCAACGGGTCGTTGCCGACCATGATCACGTTGCCGGAGCGGAGTTCCTGTGCGGTCTTCATGCTGTTTCCTGATGAGTCTAGACGGGCGGCACGCTTACCGCCGTATTTTGAAAAACCCTTTATTCTACTGAAAGCTCAGAAAATTTCACCAGGGCTGTCGCAAGATCGTCGCGAGCGGCCAGCGCGGCGGCCCAGTCGCGCGCACGCGCCTCGAGCGACGGCAGGGCCGCGGCGAAACCCGACCAGCCCGCGGCGCCTCGCCCGCCAGGGCATCGTCGCGATTCCAGGCCTGCCAGAACGTGCGCAAGGCGGTCGCCGCGGGCTCGTGCAGGCCGGCGGCAAAGCGGGTCAGAAAGGCTTCGAGCTTGGCCAGATGGGCCGCGTCGTGCTGCGGATAGATCTGCCACACGAACGGCCGGGCGGCCCACTGCGCGCGCACGAACGAATCCTCGCCGCGCACGAAATTGAGCTCGCACGACCACAGCAGCCGATCGTAGTCGTCCTGGCCGACGAAGGGCAGGACACGCACGGTGAGCCGCCCGGTGCTGCGACAGGTCCCGACCGACAGCGCCGCGTCGCCGAAGA
>DAOMOP010000138.1:0-3781 GCA_035444405.1 Rhodocyclaceae bacterium | reverse complement strand
CCATCAGCTCGACCAGCCCCGGCTGGCCGTAGGCGAACAGCGATACGCGCAGCGCGCCGGGTGGCGCGTCGGCAAGCCCGAGCCGTTCGAACAGTGCCGCGCGTGCATGCGGATCGGCGCGGAACGCGTCACGCGCATCCAGCAGGCCCGACTCGCGCAACAATCCGCCGGTACGCGCCTCGAAGCCCGGAAAGAAGAAATGCTTGACCAGCGGCAGGCGCGGATGCGGGGAGCGCATGCGGTGCCAGTCGCCCACCCACGCTTCGGCCGACAGATACTCGAGATTGATCCACAGCGGCGCCGGCGTGCGCGCCGCCATCGCCCGCAGGTAGGGCTCGGGCGGGTCGCACGCGAACGCTTCGACGACGACATCGGCGACGTCGCCGAACGCGAGCGGCTCGCTCCAGCGCCGCACCGCGACCCCTTCGACCGTGACCTCGGTGCCGGCCGGCGCTTGCGGACAGACGCGCCGCAGCGCATCCAGATCGTCGATCCACAGCCGCAGAACCCGGCCGTGATCGCGCACGAGCTGGCGCGCAAGCCGCCAGCACACGCCGATATCCCCGAGGTTATCCACAACGCGGCAGAAGATGTCCCAGCGGACCGGCGGCGCGTTCGAAGACTCGTGCGTGCGCATCGAAAATCTCGGATAAGACTGTTCGCCGTCTGTGAAGGCTTTGTGGAAAAAGGACTTTCTGTGCACTTGCGGGAAAAGCGGACACAATCGCCGCACAGGCGTCGACAACTGTTATCTACGGCCTTATACCGGTGCAAATGCGCACCGGGCCGTGGCATTCATCGACTTATCCACAGAAATGCAGGCACTGTTAACGTATTTGTCTTTTAAATGAACAACAACAATGAAAACCCGAAGTGCTGCGACGCGACACCTGTGTGCTCGATGCGGGACGCCTCGGCTACGAGCGAGCAACGGCGATGCAAGCCATCGATTCAGTCCGCCTCGCGTTCGAATTCGCCCAGCCGCTCGAGGTCGGCACGTTCGAGCCAGCGCCACTCGCCCGCAGCCACATCGGTCGGCAGCTCGAGGCCGCCGATGCGCGAGCGGTGCAGGGCTTCGACGCGGTTGCCTGCCGCGGCGATCATGCGCTTGACTTGATGGTACTTGCCTTCGGTGACGGTCAGGCTCAGCGAACACGGGCCGGTCTGCACGCAGGCGAAGGCGCTGATCGGTGCGGGTTCGTCGTGCAGCTGCACGCCGTCGTGCAGCGCCGTGAGCATCGCGTCGGTCACGGCATGGCGCGTGGTGACCTGGTAGGTCTTCGGTATGCGCTTCTTGCCCGAGCTCCAGACGTGAATGAACTGGCCATCGTCCGAGAGCAGCAGCAAGCCGGTCGTGTCGTGATCGAGCCGCCCGACGCACTGCACGTCGCGCCGCACCAGCTGCGGCGGCAGCAGTGCGAACACCGACGGATGAAACTGCGGCTTGTGCGAGCACTCATGGTCGGCCGGCTTGTGCAGCATCACATAAGCCTTGTCGCGGTACTGCCAGCTCTCGCCATCGACGGCGAACTCGAGCCCGGCCGGGTCGATTTCGGCATGCGGATCGTCGATCGGCTCGCCGTCGATGGACAGCAGGCCGGCACGGATCATCGCCCGGCATTCCTTGCGGCTGCCGAAACCCTGGGATTGCAGAAGGCGTTCGGTCTTCATCGGAAACGGGTTCGCTCGGGAAGTCTTCGGCTGCGTCGAGTCGGAGAAGGCAAGGGGAGACGAGAACGCTCGGAAAGCGATGTTAGCGCCGATAGCGGCCAGCGTGCACAAACCTGGGTATCGGCCGTGCGACGTTTGTGGATAAAGGGCCGATCGACGGACCGCGCAGGAAGCAGTCACAATCGTCGCACACGCTGGAAACACGCTTGTGCACCGCTTTGCACGTGCCTCAAGTCATTGAACGATTGAACCATTATGACATTCTCCACAGGATGGCGGCGTACACCATGTTTACTGTTATTCAAGTAAACAACAAACAGAACAAGTGCGTGTGCGCCGTTCGCGCGCGCCGCCACCCGGCGCGGACAGCGCTCCTGGCGTTCTGCTACACTGGTAGCCGTCATGTCGGAGGCGGGTTTTGAAGTTCGAGCATCTGGTGATCGTCAACGAGCCGGCCAATCCACTGATCGCCGACCTGTCGCGCGAGGAGCTGTGGTTCGGGCTGTTGTGCCGAGCCGAGAATCCGCGGCCGTTCCTGCCCGGACTCGAGTCGTGCACGATCGTCGAGCGCAGCGACAACGTGCTGGTGCGCGACCTGCAGTTCGGCAAGGTGCTGATTCGCGACCGCGTCGAGCTCACGCCGATGGAATCGGTCAGCTTCGAGTCCGAGCGCACCGACGAGCACGCCGGCGGGCGGTTGACGATCACGATCGAGGAGCCCGAGCCGCAAGCGCTGGTGCTGCGCTTCGTCTATCGCACCACGCTGCCGGAAGGCACGCTCGATCCGGACGGTGCGTATGCCGAGTTCGTCAAGGCCGCCTACCATGAATCGGACATCGATACGGTGCGCGTGATTCGCATGCTTGCCGAGTCGACCCGCCTGCAGTAGGCCTGCACTTCAGTCTTCGTCTGCGGAAGGCCCGGCCGGGCTTTTCGCGCTTTCATCTTCCGGGGATATTCACATGTGGTTCAAGAATCTGCAGCTCTACCGCCTGCCCGCGCCATGGAACGTCGGTGCCGAGACGATCGAGGAGCAGCTCGCGCGCCGGCGCTTCCAGCCCTGCGGCAGCCAGGATCAGGAGTCGCGCGGCTGGGTCTCGCCGACCGGCGACGACTTCCTCGTGCATCGCGTCGGCGGCCAGTGGCTGATTGCGCTCGGCATCGAGCAGCGGCTGCTGCCGTCGTCGGTGGTCCGGCAGGAGGCCGACGAGCGTGCCGAGGAGCTCGCCGCGCAGCAGGGCTACAAGCCCGGCCGCAAGCAGATGAAGGAGCTGCGCGAGCAGGTCATGCAGGAGTTCCTGCCGCGCGCCTTCACGCGGCGCAAGAAGGTGTTCGCATGGATCGACCCCGAGCACGGCTGGCTCGGCATCGATGCGCCGAGCCAGGCGCGCGCCGAGGACGTGCTCGAGGCACTGCGCCAGACGCTCGACGCGCTGCCGCTCACGCTCGTGCGCACCGAGCGCTCGCCGGCCGGCGCGATGGCCGACTGGCTCGCCGGCGGCGAGGCGCCGGCCGGCTTCACGATCGACCAGGACTGCGAGCTGCGCTCGGTGAGCGAGGACAAGGCAGCGGTGCGCTACGTGCGCCACACGCTCGAAGGCGACGAGGTGCGCGGCCACCTCGAGGCCGGCAAGCTGCCCACCCGCCTCGCGCTGACTTTCGACGAGCGCGTGAGCTTCGTGCTGACCGACAAGCTCGAGATCAAGCGGCTCGACTTCCTCGACGTCGTCAAGGACAAGCTCGACGAGGCCGGCGCGGACGATGCGCGCGCGCTGTTCGACGCCGGCTTCGCGCTGATGACCGGCGAGCTGCGCGAGCTGCTGCCGGCGGTGGTCGAGGCGCTCGGCGGCGAGCTGCAGGCACAGCAGGCCGAGCAGCCGCTGGCGGCGGCTGCATAGCGTACTGTGATGGGTGCCGATGGGGCACGCGTGGGGCGGGCGGCCGACGGATCGAGACGGCTTGCTGCGGCATGGCCGCCTCGCGCGGATGAGTCCGCAGCCTGATCGGTCGGCCGTGCCGGGCGGATCCGTGCAGTGGCGCAACTACGCGCTCGCGCTCGCGTCGGTCGGCGCGGTGGCGGTGCTCGGCGCGCCGCTGCTCGGTCATCTGG
>DAOMOP010000137.1:0-11206 GCA_035444405.1 Rhodocyclaceae bacterium | reverse complement strand
CGTCCATGATGCCCTCGGGGATCTCGCTGCCATCCTCGAGCAGGATCGCCGGGTTGGTCATCAGATGGCCGACGTTGCGCACGAACAGCAGCGAGCGCCCGTGCAGGCGCAGCGTCGAGCCGTCGGCGCCGATGTACTCGCGGTCGGCGTTGAGCGCGCGCGTGATGGTCTTGCCGCCCTTCTCGAGCGTCTCGACCAGATCGCCCTTCATCAGGCCGAGCCAGTTGCGATACACGACGACCTTGTCCTCGGCATCGACCGCAGCGACCGAATCCTCGCAGTCCATGATCGTCGACAGCGCCGCTTCGAGCACGATGTCCTTGACGCCGGCCGCGTCGCTCTTGCCGATCAGGTGCCCGCGGTCGATCTGGATCTCGAAGTGCAGCCCGTTGTTGCGGAGCAGCACCGCCGACGGCGCGGCGGCATCGCCCTGGTGGCCGATGAACTGCTCGGGGCGTGCGAGCCCGGTCTCGCGCCCGTCCCGCAGCGTGACCACGAGCTTGCCGGCGGCGACCGAATAGGCGCGGGCCTCGTCGTGGCGGCCTTGTGCGAGCGGGGCCGCCTCGTTCAGGAAGCTGCGCGCGAAGGCGATGACGCGCGCGCCACGCACCGGGTTGTAGCCGCCGCCGCGCTCGGCGCCGTCGCTGTCGGGGATCGCATCGGTGCCGTACAGCGCATCGTACAGGCTGCCCCAGCGCGCATTGGCGGCATTGAGCGCGTAGCGTGCGTTCATGACCGGCACGACCAGCTGCGGGCCGGCCTGGTGGCTGAGCTCGGAGTCGACGTGGGTGGTCGAGATCGTGAACGGCGCAGGTGCCGGCTGCAGGTAGCCGATCGATTCGAGAAAGCTGCGGTAAGCGGCCATGTCGCGGATCGGGCCGGGGTTGGCGCGATGCCACTGGTCGAGCTCGGACTGCAGGCGGTCGCGTTCGGCCAGCAGCGCGCGGTTCTTCGGCGCGAGCTCGTGCACGAGATCGCTGAAGGCGTTCCAGAACTCATCGCTCGCGATTCCGGTGCCCGGCAGGGCGTGCGTTTCGACGAACTGGTGCAGCGATGCGTCAACCTGAAGCGCCTTGCATTGGATTCTTGAAGTCATGGTGTCTAACCTTTCGGGTTGGTGCCTGAGCAGGAGGTCTGTGGCAGGATAGGGCGGTTTGTTCAGTTTAGTCCGCAGCGATGCGCGGACGCACGAACTCGACGACCTCGGTCAGACGCTGTCCGCTCGCCGCAGGGCTCACGTCGAGAACCTCGAGCGGCTGCTGGCCGCGATTGATCCAGAAGGTCGTGTAGCCGAACCAGGTGGCGCCGGCGACATCCCATCCGTTCGACGACACGAAGAGGATCTCGCGCGCCGGGTGGCCGAACGCGTCCGGCCCGAGCTGGTAAGCCGCCGCCGCGGTCTTGTACTGGCGTACCGCATCGACCGACAGCACGTGATCGAAGAGCCCCGTCATGCCGGCGCTCTTGATCGCGACCTCGAGCATGCCTGGTGTGCCGTTCGACAGCACCGCCATCGGCACGCCCAGTCCGCGCAGGGTCTTGAGCGCCGCGAGGTTTTCGGGAAACGGCGACAGGCAGGCATACTGGTTCATGAGCTGGCGGCGTTGGGCGTCGCCGAGCGCGAGGCCGAGCTTGCGCGCGGCGAACACGAGTCCGTCTTCGGTCACGTCCAGGAACGGCTTGTAGCGGCCCGACAGCGTGCGCAGGAACGAGTACTCGATCTGCTTCTGCCGCCACAGCGCGGCCAGTGCATCGCCCTTGCCGGGAAAGAGCTGTTCGGCCAGCGCGCCGACCGAGTACACGTCGAACAGCGTGCCGAACGCATCGAAGGCGATGGCGCGAATCGGCTCGCGCTGCGATGTTTCCGTGGTCTTCATCGTCCTGCTCCTCGGGTGATTGCCGACGCCGCCACGCGCGCCCCCGGTCGGGTCGGCAGCCGCACCGTCCGGGGCGTCTTCGTACTGCACCGCGGAAGCTTGCATGCCGTCCCCCTCGGTGTGCGCGTGGGTCCATGCAGTTTATTGGGGTCTTATAGAAGATAGAATAGCCCCGCGAGTAAAATTATCTTGTACCGCCAGTACAAAATGGACGTCTTCAAGCAGGTCGAGAGCTTTGTCAGCGTCGCCACGCGCGGCAGCCTGTCGGCGGCCGCGCGTGCCGACAGGGTGACGCCGGCGGTGATCGGCCGGCGGCTCGATGCGCTCGAGCAGCGGCTCGGCGTCAAGCTCGTGCTGCGCACCACGCGCAGCATCTCGCTGACCTTCGAAGGGGCGGCCTTTCTCGAGGACTGCCAGCGCATTCTGCATGACCTCGCCAATGCCGAAGCGTCGGTGAGCCTCGGCGGCGTGAAGGCGAGCGGCCACATCCGCGTGTCGGCCCCGGCCGGCTTCGGCCGACTGCACGTCGCGCCGCTGCTGCGCGAGTTTCTCGAGGCCAACCCGGACGTGAGTTGTTCGCTCGACCTGTCCGACCGCCTCGTCGATCTCGTCAACGAGAACATCGACTGCGCCATCCGCATCGGCGAGCTGGCCGATTCCAGCCTGGTGTCGATCCGCCTGGCCGAAAACCGTCGTGTCGTCGTCGCGAGTCCCGAGTTCCTCGCGCGCCATGGCGCCCCGTCGGTGCCGCAAGACCTGACGTCGTTCAACTGCCTGTCGCTCGGGCAACAGCGCGGCTGGTCGTTCGTCAATGACAAGGGTGAGACGATCACGCTGAAGGTGTCGGGGCGGCTCGAGTGCAACGACGGCGCGGTGCTGCACGAGTACGCGCTGGCCGGCGACGGGCTGGCGTGGCGCTCGTTGTGGGAGGTCGAGGCCGATCTGCGTGCCGGCCGGCTGGTTTCGGTGCTGGACGACTACGCGGCACCCAACATGGGTATCTACGCCGTCTTTCCGCAGCGCAAGCACCTCGCCCTGCGCGTGCGCTTGTTCATCGATCACCTCAAGAACCATTACAGCCGCCCCGACTACTGGCTGCCGGCGCGCGAATCGACTTGAGCGGCGCCGAAATGCTTGAACGCTTCGCGTGCCTGCGGTATATTCCGCGCTCTTCGCTGCTGTAGCTCAGTTGGTAGAGCAACTGATTCGTAATCAGTAGGTCGGAGGTTCGACTCCTCTCAGCAGCACCAGTCACGTCGAGGGCCTGCAGCAATGCAGGCCCTCGGTCTTCGCACGTCCCGATACACGCGCTCCGGACTCGCCGGGAACCGCGCATGCCCCGTCGGTTCCGCACGGCCTGTCTGTTCGGCAGTCCGCTTCGGAGTTTCGGCCGGGAAGCCGGCCCGTCGCCCGATCCTGCGCGCGGCTGGGCGAAAAAGCGCGAGGTTTCAGCATTCTTTTGATTGACGTTAACGTCAACCTGACTTATGTTCGCGGCCGTACTTCAATGAACCGAGTGCAGTGTGTGGAGGAGGGCGACGATGAAGATTCAGGACAGTGTTTTCGTGGTGACGGGCGGCGGGTCGGGCCTCGGGGCGGCGACCGCGCGCATGCTGGTCGAGGCCGGCGGCAAGGTCGTGCTGGCCGACGTCAATCGCGAGGCGGGTGAGCAGCTCGCCGCCGAGCTTGGTGAGCGGGCGGCCTTCGCTGCGACCGACGTCACCGACGAGGCGAGCGCGAAGGCCGCCGTCGAGCGTGCCGTGAGCGGCTTCGGCGGGTTGCACGGCCTGGTCAACTGCGCGGGCATCGCCCCGGCCGAGAAGGTGGTCGGGCGCGACGGGCCGCACCGGCTCGAGTCGTTTGCGCGCACGGTCGGCGTCAATCTGATCGGCAGCTTCAACATGATGCGGCTGGCGGCGGAGGTGATGGCCAAGGCCACGCCCAACGACGAGGGCGAGCGCGGGGTGATCGTCAGCACCGCATCGGTGGCGGCCTACGACGGGCAGATCGGACAGGCGGCGTATGCCGCGTCGAAGGCCGGCATCGTCGGCCTGACCCTGCCGGTCGCCCGCGAGCTGGCACGCTCGGGCATCCGCGTGATGACGATCGCACCGGGAATCATGGAGACCCCGATGCTGATGGGCATGCCGCAGGAGGTGCAGGACTCGCTCGGCAAGATGGTGCCGTTCCCGTCGCGCCTCGGGCGCCCGGCCGAATTCGCCGCGCTGGTGCGGCACATCGTCGAGAACGTCTACCTGAACGGCGAAGTGATCCGCCTGGACGGTGCGATCCGCATGGCGCCGAAGTAAGCGGCGACGGTCGCGCAGGCGCACCGCGCGCCCGCTCTGCGACGAAAAACCGATTCCTGACGGCACCGACACCGGTGTCGTCTCGCGTCGCGTCGAAGGCGTCACCGATGCGGCCTTGGTGACTCGCTCGCAACTGTGCTAAAAGGGCGGCTGCCGTCTCGGCGCCGCTCTTCGGCGCCCGCATGCGAGACGATTGCCAACCTGTAGACGGGCGAAGATGGGCTCTGCCGACATCGCGGTTTCCGGCACCGCAGCGCGTGCCGAGGAGTGTTACCACTGCGGGCTTCCGGTCCCGCCGTCGACGAGCCACTTTGTCGACATCGACGGTGTGCGCCGTCGGATGTGCTGCACCGGGTGCGAGGCGGTCGCGCGCTCCATCGTCGACAACGAGCTGACCGACTACTACCGGCACCGCGACGCAATGCCGCAGCCGCAGAAGGAAGCACTGCCTGCCGAGCTCCAGGAGCTCGGGCTGTTCGACCACCCGGATTTCCAGAAGAGCTTCGTGCAACCGGTCGGGGAGCACGAACGCGAAGCCGCTCTGATTCTCGAAGGGATTACCTGTGCGGCCTGCGTGTGGCTCAACGAGCGCCACGTCGCGCGTCAGCCCGGTGTGACCCTGATCGAGGTGAACTATGCGACGCGACGCGCGCGCGTGCGCTGGGACGAGCGCCGCACACGGCTGTCGGACATCCTCGCCGCGATCCAGGCGATCGGCTACCGGGCCTATCCGTACGACGCCGAGCGCTCCGAGCAGGTCGCCCAGCGCGAGCGCCGCTCGATGCTGTGGCGCGTGTTCGTGGCCGGCTTCGGCATGATGCAGGTGATGATGTATGCGTGGCCTTCGTACATCGCGCAGGAGGGCGACCTCGCCGCCGAGGCCGATGCGCTGATGCGCTGGGCGAGCCTGCTGCTGACGCTGCCCGTGGTCTTCTATTCGGCGGCGCCGTTCTTCCAGCGCGCCTGGCGCGACCTCAAGCTGCGCGCGCTCGGCATGGACGTGCCGGTGGCGCTCGGCGTGGGCAGTGCGTTTGTCGCCAGCGTTTGGGCGACGCTGACGGATGGCCCCGAGGTCTATTTCGACTCGGTCACGATGTTCGTCTTCCTGCTCCTGTGCGGGCGGTATCTCGAGATGCTGGCGCGCCAGCGGGCGGTACGCGGTGTCGAGGAGCTCGGCAAGGTGCTGCCGGTGTTTGCCGAGCGCATCGGTGAGGAGTCGGGCGAGGCGGTGCGCGTGCCGGTTTCGCAGCTCGTTGCGGGCGATCGCATCCGCGTGCGGCCCGGCGAGGTGATTGCGGCCGACGGTGTCGTGATCGACGGCGAGAGCGAGGCCAACGAGGCCCTGCTGACCGGCGAGAGCCGGCCGGTCGCGAAGGTGCGCGGATCGGCCGTGACCGGCGGCAGCATCAACGTGGCCAGCCCGCTGCTGGTGGAAGTGCGGCAGGTGGGCGACTCGACGCGCCTCGCGGCGATCCGCAAGCTGATGGACCGCGCTGCGGCCGAGCGGCCGGCCATCGCGACCGTGGCCGACCGTGTCGCACGCATCTTCATCGTCGCGCTGCTGTCGCTGTCGGCGCTGACCTGGATCGGCTGGCAGTTCATCGATCCCGACCGTGCGTTGTGGGTCTTCGTCTCGGTGCTGGTGGTCGCCTGCCCGTGCGCGCTGTCGCTGGCGACGCCGACGGCACTGACGGTGGCGACCGACGCGCTGGCGCGCATGGGCGTACTCGTCACGCGCGGCCATGCGATCGAGACGCTCGCGCGCGCGAATCACTTCGTCTTCGACAAGACGGGCACGCTGACCTACGGCACGATGCGGGTCGAGGCCGTACGCGTGCTCGACGACACCCCAGAGCCGCGCGCTCGCGCGCTCGCCGCGGCGCTCGAGCAGGCCTCCGAGCATGCGGTGGCGACGGGCTTGCGCCTGGCCGCCGAAGGCCTCGCGCTGCCAGCGGTCGATGAGCTGCGTGCGGTCACCGGACAAGGGGTCGAAGGCCGTGTCGACGGGGTCGTGCTGCGCGTCGGCCGGCCCGGCTTCGTCGCCGAGCTGGCGGGTTTGCCGCTGCCGCCCGAAGTGCAGGGGCTGGAAGACGGCGGCGCGACGGTGGTTGCGCTCGGCTCGGCATGCGGCTGGCACGCGCTGTTCCGTCTGGCCGACGTTGCCCGTGACGATGCGCCGCTGCTGGTGGCGCGACTCGCCCGGGAGCGCGTGCCGACCGCGATCATCAGTGGCGATGCGCCGGCTGCGGTGCGCGCGCTCGCCGAGCGCATCGGTGTCGATGAATATCGTGCCGAGATGACACCGCAGGACAAACAGGCGTGGGTCGCGCTCGAACAGCAGGAGCCCGGAGCGATCGTGGCGATGGTCGGCGATGGCGTCAACGATGCGCCAGTGCTCGCGCAGGCGCAGGTTTCGGTGGCGATGGGTGGGGGCACCGATCTCGCGCGCAATCAGGCCGACATCGTGCTCCTGTCCGAAAGTCTTGCCGGCTTGTCGCGTGGCATCAGCACGTCGCGGCACACGCTCGCGATCATCCGCCAGAACCTGTGGTGGTCGTTCACCTATAATTTCACCTCGGTACCGCTGGCGATGATGGGCCTCATTACCCCATGGATGGCCGGCGTCGGCATGGCCGGCAGCTCGCTGCTGGTGGTCCTCAACGCGCTGCGACTGCAGCGTCAACCGAAGCGGGGCAAGTAATGCTGGGACTGTATCTGCTCATTCCGCTCTCAGTTGTGCTAGTCTTCACCATTGGCATAATCTTCTGGTGGTCGGTGCGCTCCGGCCAGTACGATGATCTCGAGGGGCCGGCGTACCGGATGCTGCTCGACGACCGCGATCTCGAGCGCCCTGTCGATAAGACTGAAGCCAAGCCGGAGATGCGGACCAATAGCGATAGGGAGGATGATCGGTCGAAACAAAGGGCGTCGGAACGAGACGGGTGAGAAGTGCGCACCGACCGGGTTCAATCGAGTTTTGTTGACCTAGGTCAAAGCCCCGCAGGCAGGCGAAAGACATACTTTGTCCATGGTTTTTGAGGGTTGCCCCGGCTTTGCCGGCACGGCCTTCACGACCGAGTTTTTGTCTCTCTGTTGGGGTTGGGGGTGCGTTTCGTACGCACCCTTTTTTTTTGTCTCGCCTCCCCCTGCCGACACGGTTCGTCGCCCGTGTTGCCGCCGATTGAACCGGGTTCCCAGGTCGATAGTGCACTGCAATAGAAAGTTGATCCAGATCAAAAATGACTTCGTGGTTCCGCGTATGCTTCGCCCCGATGGCGCGCCGCATGCGGCGTGACCACCGGGACTCGGAAGAAAAAGATTTTCAATCAAAGAGGTGACTCACATGCAATCGGAAGCGACTTATAACTATAAAGTCGTTCGCCAGTTCGCCATCATGACGGTGGTGTGGGGGATCGTGGGCATGCTGGTCGGCGTGATCGTCGCCGCGCAGCTCGTCTGGCCCGCACTCAACCTGAGCGAAGTGGGTGAATGGTTCCATTTCGGGAGGCTTCGCCCGCTTCACACGAATGCGGTGATCTTCGCGTTCGGGGGGTGTGCGCTGTTCGCGACCTCGTACTTCGTCGTGCAGCGAACCTGCCACACGACGCTGTTCGCGCCCAAGCTTGCCGCCTTCACGTTCTGGGGCTGGCAGGTCGTCATCGTGCTGGCCGCGATCACGCTTCCGCTCGGCTTCACGCAGGCCAAGGAATACGCCGAGCTCGAATGGCCGATCGACATCCTGATCGCGGCCGTGTGGGTCTCGTACGCGATCGTGTTCTTCGGCACGATCGCCAAGCGCAAGGTCTCGCACATCTACGTCGCCAACTGGTTCTTCGGCGGCTTCATCCTGACCGTCGCGCTGCTGCACATCGTCAATAGCGCGGCCTTGCCCGTGGAGGCGTGGAAGTCGTATTCGGCCTATGCCGGTGCCCAGGATGCGATGGTTCAGTGGTGGTACGGCCACAATGCGGTCGGCTTCTTCCTGACGGCCGGCTTTCTCGGCATGATGTACTACTTCGTGCCCAAGCAGGCCGAGCGTCCGGTCTATTCGTACCGTCTTTCGGTCGTGCACTTCTGGGCGCTGATCTTCACCTACATGTGGGCCGGCCCGCACCATCTGCACTACACCGCGCTGCCCGACTGGACCCAGTCGGTCGGCATGGTCTTTTCGCTGATTCTGCTGGCTCCGTCGTGGGGCGGCATGATCAACGGCATCATGACGCTGTCGGGTGCCTGGCACAAACTGCGCACCGACCCGATCCTGAAGTTCCTGATCGTGTCGCTGTCCTTCTACGGCATGTCGACCTTCGAAGGTCCGATGATGTCGATCAAGACCGTCAATGCGCTTTCGCACTATACCGACTGGACCGTCGGCCACGTCCATGCCGGCGCGCTGGGCTGGGTGGCGATGATCTCGATCGGCTCGATGTACTACCTGATTCCGCGCATGTACGGCAAGACCGAGATGTATTCGACCGGGTTGATCACGACGCACTTCTGGATCGCCACGATCGGCATCGTGCTCTACATCGCTTCGATGTGGATCGCCGGCGTGATGCAGGGCCTGATGTGGCGGGCGACCAACCCGGACGGCACGCTGACCTACTCGTTCATCGAGAGCGTCAAGGCGAGCTACCCGTTCTGGACCATCCGCCTGGTGGGCGGCATCCTGTTCCTGAGCGGCATGTTCATCATGTTCTACAACATGATGAAGACCATCGCCGGGCAGAAGCCCTACGAGGCGCCCGTCATCGTCCCTGCGGCCGCACACGCCTGATCGGAGAACAAGAACATGGCCAAACTGAAACATGACATGATCGAGCGCAGCGTCGGCCTGATGATCGTGCTGACGCTGCTGACGGTGAGCGTGGGGGGTCTCGTCGAGATCGTGCCGCTGTTCTTCCAGCATACGCTGACCAAGCCCATCGACCGCGAGGGCAATCCGCTGGATATCAAGCCCTACGACGCGCTGCGCCTGACCGGGCGCGACATCTACGTTCGCGAAGGCTGCTACAACTGCCACTCGCAGATGATCCGCCCGTTCCGCGCCGAGACCGAGCGCTACGGCCACTACTCGGTGGCCGGCGAGTTCATCTATGACCGCCCGTTCCAGTGGGGCTCCAAGCGGACCGGCCCGGATTTGGCGCGCGTCGGCGGGCGTTATTCCGACGAGTGGCACCGCGTGCACCTGATCGACCCGCGCGCGGTCGTGCCCGAGTCGAACATGCCCGCGTTCCCGTGGCTCGAGCGTCCGGTGCGTGCCGGCAGCATCGAGACGAAGCTGCGGGCGCTCCGTGCACTCGGTCATCCGTACTCCGACGAGGACATCGCCGGGGCACGCGCGATGCTCGAGGGCAAGACCGAGATGGACGCGCTGATCGCGTATCTGCAGGGCATGGGCACTGCACTTTCGAACTTCAAGTAGAGCGCTGGAGACGCGTCGTGGAACTCAATGATGCAAGGATAGTGGTCACCGTTCTCGGCTTTCTGTGCTTTGTCGGCATCTGCATCTGGGCCTACAGCAAGCACGCCAAGAAGGGATTCGACGAAGCGGCGCGGCTCCCCTTTACCGACGACGAGCTGCCGGCCGACGAGCGTGACCGGCAGTCCAAGCAAGGATAAAGACAATGGCTGACTTTGTTAGCGGTTTCTGGAACGTGTACGTGATGGGCCTCGTCGCCCTGAGCCTGCTGTTCTGCCTGTTCGTGCTGATGTCCAACAACAAGCGCGAGAGTGGTCCGGTCGAACTGCACGGTCACGTGTGGGACGAGAACCTCGCCGAGTACAACAATCCGCTGCCGCGCTGGTGGCTCTACCTGTTCTGGATCACGCTGATCTTCTCGGTCGTGTATCTGGCGCTGTATCCGGGTTTCGGCAATTTCAAAGGCGTGCTGCGCTGGAGCTCGGTCGGCCAGTACGACACGGAGATGGCGCAGGCCGACGAGCGCTACGGGCCGATCTTCGCCCGCTATCGCGACATGGACATCCCCGCGGTCGCCGCCGACCCCGAAGCCCGGGGCATGGGACAGCGCCTGTTCCTGACCTATTGCGCACAATGTCACGGCTCGGATGCACGCGGTGCGCGCGGTTTTCCGAACCTGACCGACGCGTCGTGGAACTGGGGCGGGGAGCCGGATGCGATCAAGGCGACGATCACCAACGGCCGCACCGGCGTGATGCCGGCCCTCGGCGCGGCGATCGGCCCCGAAGGTACGCGCGACGTGGCGAACTACGTGCGCTCGCTCAACGGCCTCGCGCACGACTCGCTGCGGGCGCAGCGTGGCAGCGAGGTGTTCCAGAACAACTGCGTCGCCTGCCACGGGGCCGATGCGACCGGCATGGCGGCGGTGGGTGCGCCGAATCTGACCGACAACACCTGGCTCTGGGGCTCGTCGGAGGCCTCCATCCTCGAGACGGTCAATCAGGGGCGCATGAACCGCATGCCCGGGTTCGGCGAATTCCTCGGCGAGGACAAGGTGCATCTGCTCGCGGCCTACGTGTGGGGCCTGTCGAACAACGCGACGCGGTAACATAATAACGACAGACCCTGCAGCAACCGTTCCCCGGGGGCGACCCCGGGGAATTTCAACCCCAATAATTCAGCATATACGGATATAGCAATTATGGCAGAGCCGGCAACACGCTCCGACGGCCGGGCCGGCGCCGCGGGGCAGCCCGTCGACACCACCAGCCTTTACGCCCCCCGCAAGAAGCTCCACGTCCGCTCGATACGCGGTCGATTCAACAACTGGCGCTGGATTCTCGTCTGGGTCACGCAACTGCTGTTCTACGGCCTGCCGTGGCTGACCTGGAACGACCGCCAGGCCGTGCTGTTCCATATCGCCGAACGCAAGTTCTACATCTTCGGCTGGGTGTTCTGGCCGCAGGATGTGCTGTTTCTGGCGATCCTGCTGATCATTTCCGCGTACGCGCTGTTCTTCTTCACGGCGATCGCCGGACGGCTGTGGTGCGGTTATGCCTGTCCGCAGACGGTCTACACCGAGATCTTCATGTGGATCG
>DAOMOP010000136.1:8485-11327 GCA_035444405.1 Rhodocyclaceae bacterium | reverse complement strand
CGGCGATCGCGCTCGGCATCGGCGTGGACGACACGATCCACTACCTGCACCGCTTCGTCGCCGAGTTCGCCGAGGACCGCGATTACCGTGCTGCGGCGCGCCGTTGCCACGCGAGCGTCGGGCGGGCGATGTGCTACACGTCGGTGACGATTACGCTGGGCTTCTCCATCCTCGCGCTCTCCACCGGACTGGCGATGATGGCCGCGCTGATCGTCGATCTCACCGTTCTGCCGGCACTGCTGGCGGTGTTCAAGCCGCTCGGCGGCGAGGGCGGAGCCGAGGCGCACGCGCATGTGCACGCAAGCGCCGAGGCGTGAGCCGGAGCAGGGCGCTCAATCCGCGCCCGCTTCGTCCTCGGCGGCGCACTGGCGGGCGATGTGGCGGATCACGCCGCCGTCGCGCAGGATGCGCAGCTGCCGTTCGCTCAGCGTATGGCACACCTCGTAGCGTTCGTTGCGGGTGGTATTGACCAGCGTCAGCGGCTCGCCGGCCCGCAGCCGGCGGTCGAGCCCGCGCAGGGCGAGCAGGTCGTCCTGCTCGATGCGCGCATGGTCGGACGGGTCGGCGAAGGTCAGCGGCAGGATGCCGAAATTGACCAGGTTCTGCCAGTGGATGCGCGCGAAGCTCTTCGCCACCACCGCGCGCAGGCCGAGGTGGCGCGGGGCGATTGCGGCGTGCTCGCGGCTCGATCCCTGGCCGTAGTTCGTCCCTGCGACGACGAAGAAGCCGTCCGCGTCGCACGCATCGGCGTGCGCGGCAAAGTCCGGGTCGAGGCGCGAGAAGGCGAAGCGCGCGATGGCCGGGATGTTGCTCCGGAGCGGCAGCACCTCGGCGCCCGCGGGCATGATCTCGTCGGTCGACACGTCGTCGCCGGCCTTCAGCAGCACCGGGCCTTCGAGCGCATCCGGCAGCGGGTCGCACTCCGGCAGCGGGCGGATGTTCGGCCCCTTCACCAGCTCGATGTCCGCGCCGTCGTCGGCCGGCGCGACCAGCAGGCCGGGGTCGGGGGCGGGCGCATCGGGCTCCTCGAAGCGCGGGCAGGGCAGACCGAGGCTGCGCGGGTCGACGATCTCGCCGGCGAGCGCCGAGGCGACCGCGGTCTCCGGGCTGCACAGGTACACCTGGTCCTCCCGGGTGCCCGAGCGTCCGGGGAAGTTGCGCGGCACGGTGCGCAGGCTGATGCGCCCGGTGGCCGGCGCCTGGCCCATGCCGATGCAGCCGTTGCAGCCGGTCTGGTGCAGGCGGGCGCCGGCGGTGAGCAGCTTCTCCAGGTAGCCGAGATGCATCAGCTGGCCGAGGATCCGGCGCGAGGTCGGATTGACGTCGAAGGACACCCGCGGGTCGATGCGCCGGCCATCGACCATCATCGCCGGCACCGCGAAGTCGCGCAGCCCCGGGTTGGCCGACGAGCCGATGTAGGCCTGGTAGATCGGTCGCCCGGCGACCTCGGCCACCGGCACGACATTGCCCGGACTGCTCGGGCAGGCGATCAGCGGTTCGAGCGTGCCGAGGTCGATCTCGTCCTCGAACTCATAATCCGCGCCGTCGTCCGCCGTGAGCGCGCACCAGTCGTCCTCGCGCCCATGGCGGCGCAGGAAGCGGCGCACCGCGTCGTCGGAAGGAAAGACGGTGCTCGTCGCGCCGAGCTCGGCGCCCATGTTGGCGATCACGTGGCGGTCCATCGCCGACAGGTTCGCGAGCCCGGGGCCGTGATACTCGACCACCCGGCCGACGCCGCCGGCGACCCCGTGGCGGCGCAGCATCTCCAGGATCACGTCCTTTGCGCTCACCCAGTCGGGCAGTCGGCCGACCAGCTTCACGCCCCACACCTCGGGCATGCGCACATGGAAGGGCTCGCCGGCCATCGCCAGCGCCACCTCCAGGCCGCCGGCGCCGATCGCCAGCATGCCGAGCGCGCCGGCCGCGCAGCTGTGGCTGTCCGAGCCAAGCAGGGTCTTGCCGGGCCTACCGAAATACTCCATGTGTACCGGATGGCTCACGCCGTTGCCCGGCGGGCTGAACCAGATACCGAACTTGCGGCAGGCGCTGGCGAGAAAGAGGTGGTCGTCGGCGTTGCGATAGTCGAGCTGCAGCAGGTTGTGGTCCACGTACTGGGCGGACAGCTCCGTGCGCACGCGGCCGATGCCCATGGCCTCGAATTCCAGCATCGCGAGCGTGCCGGTGGCGTCCTGGGTGAGGGTCTGGTCGATGCGCAGCGCGATCTCCTCTCCGGGCGTCATCCGCCCGGAAAGGAGGTGGTCGGCGATCAGCTTGCGGGTGACGTTGTCGGCCATCGTGTTGCCTGCGCTCGCGGTGGCGGGGCGGCCATGCAGATGCGGGGCCGCCCCGCCGTATGGGAAATGTGACCCAGGCTGCCGGAGCCCGTTCCCGCACGAAGGGCGGAACGCCCGCCGGAGGGCAGGGACTAACTGGTCAAATTCGTACGGACGGCGACACCCGCTGCGCGCCTTCTGCCGTGCGCGACGCCGTCCCGGCGCGCGCAGCGCCGCTGTTTTCCGCCTTTTGGGAACCCAAGGAGGCCCGCCATGCCGCGAGGAAGGATCAAACCCGGCATCGACATCGAGTCCCTGTCGATTCTCGATGCCGACGCCACACTCGACGAGGCGCTCGACCCCGGTCTGGACGACGCGCTGCTGCGCGCGCTGCACCGGGCGATGCTGCGCGGGCGGCGCTTCGACGAACGCATGCTCAAGCTCCAGCGCCAGGGGCGCATCGGCACCTTCGCGCCGATCAAGGGTCAGGAGGCCGCACAGATCGGCGCAGTCGCTGCGCTGGAAGACGAAGACTGGCTGGTGCCGGCCTTCCGCGAGAGCGGTGCGAT
>DAOMOP010000136.1:0-8461 GCA_035444405.1 Rhodocyclaceae bacterium | reverse complement strand
GCTGGGGCGCGGCACGCCGATGAGCGGCGTGCTGCTCTACAATGCCGGCTACAACGAGGGCGGACGCATCCCGGACGGCCAGAACGACCTGCCGATCGCGATCCCGGTGGCCTCGCAGATCCCGCACGCGGTCGGCATCGGCTACGCGATGCGCCTGCGCGGCGACGAGCGCGTCGTGCTCACCTTCTTCGGCGACGGCGCGACCTCGGAGGGCGATTTCCACGAGGCGCTCAACTTCGCCGCGGTCACTGCGGCCCCGGTGGTCTTCCTGTGCCAGAACAACCACTGGGCGATCTCCACCCCGCTCAAGCAGCAGACGCGCAGCCGCACGATCGCGCAGAAGGCGATCGCCTACGGCATGCCCGGCATCCAGGTCGACGGCAACGACGTGCTGGCGGTGTACGTGGCGGCCGACGAGGCGGTGCGCCGCGCGCGCGCCGGCGACGGTCCGACCCTGATCGAGGCGGTGACCTATCGCATGGAGGTGCACACCACCGCCGACGACCCGAAGCGCTACCGCAGCGAGGACGAGGTCGAGGAGTGGGCGAAGCGCGACCCGATCGAGCGTTTCCAGCGCTACCTCAAGGACAAGGGCGTGCTCGGTGACGACGACATCGCCGCGCTGGACGACGAGATCGCCGACGAGATCCAAGCGGCCTGGGACGATACCGAGAAGACGATGACCGAGCTCGACGACGCGCCCGGCGAGATGTTCGAGCACCTGCTCGACGCGATGCCGCCGGAACTGGCCGCGCAGCGCGAGGCTTTCCTCGCGGCGCGCAAGGAGGGCAAGGATGGCTGAACTGAACATGGGCGAGGCGATCAGGCTCGCACTGCACGAAGCGATGGCCGAGGACGAGCGCGTGGTCGTGCTCGGCGAGGACGTCGGCGTCGACGGCGGCGTGTTCCGCATCACCGACGGGCTGATCGACGAGTTCGGCGCCGAGCGCGTGCTCGACACCCCGCTCGCCGAATCGGCCATCGTCGGCGCCTCGATCGGCATGGCGATCTACGGCCTGCGGCCGGTGTGCGAGATGCAGTTCTCCGGCTTCAGCTACGTGGCCATGCACCAGTTCGAGTCGCACGCGGCGCGCCTGCGCTGGCGCACCCGCGGGCGCTTCACGGTGCCGCTGGTCGCACGCATGCCCTATGGCGCCGGGGTGCATGCGCTGGAGCACCACTCCGAGAGCAAGGAGATCTTCTACGCCCACGTGCCCGGCCTCAAGGTCGTGATCCCGTCCGGGCCGCGCAACGCGCGCGCGCTGCTCGCTGCGGCGATCCGCGACCCCGATCCGGTCATCTACTTCGAGCCCAAGGCGCTGTACCGGGCCTTTCGCGAGGAGGTGCCGGACGAGCCCGAGACGCTGGCGATCGGCGAATCGCGCACGGTGCGCGAAGGCGACGACCTCACGCTGGTGAGCTACGGCGCGATGCTGCACCCGACGCTGGAGGCCGCCGAGACGCTGGCCGAGGAGGACGGCGCCGAGGCCGAGGTGATCGATCTGCTGACACTCTCGCCGCTCGACGATGGCCGCTTCGTCGACTCGGCGCGGCGGACCGGGCGGGTGGTGGTCGTGCACGAGGCCCACCGCACTTTCGGCCCCGGCGCCGAGATCGTCGGCCGCCTGGTCGACAAGGCCTTCTGGTACCTGGAGACGCCGGTGCGCCGGGTCGCCGGCTACGACATCCACGTACCGTTCTTTGCCCGCGAAGGCCTCTACCTGCCCGACGCGGCGCGCATCCTGGCCGCCGCGCGCGCCGCGCTGGAGGACTGAGCGGCGAGAACGGACAGCCAACGGAGAATACGCTCATGGCCAAGGAATTCCGCCTCAAGGACCCCGGCGAGGGCATCCACGAGGCCGAGATACTCGAAATCCACGTCGCCACCGGCGACCACGTCAGCGACGGTGACGACCTCATCACCGTGGAGACCGACAAGGCCGCGGTGGACATTCCCGCACCCTTCAGCGGCACCATCGAAGAGATCCGCGTCGAGCAAGGCGACGTCGCAACGGTCGGCGACGTGATCATCACCTACCGCGAGGACGGCGCGCGCGGCGCCGAGGCGGACGAGGAAGCGGGCGAGGAGGGTGAGAAGAAGGCGGATGCCGAGGCCAAGGCCGGATCGCGCGGCGAGGACGAGGCTGCGGAAAAGGACGAGGCCGCAGGGAAGGACAAGGCTGGCGGCAAGGATGAAGCCGCCGAAAAGGACGAGGGCGGGAGCGCGCAGGCCGCGCATGCCGGCAAGGCGCGGATGCGTGACCGCGGTGGGGCGGCCAAGGCGGAGGGAGATGACCGCGAGGCCGAGGAGGGCGGCGACGAAGGCGAGCGCAAGGCCTCGGACAAGGACGAGAGCGAACGCAAGCCCGCCTCGAAGGATGAAAGCGAACAGAAGGCATCCGACAAGGCCGACCGGAAGCGCAAGGCCGAGTCGGAGGCCGAAGACGCCGCCGGGCGGCCGGTGCCCGCATCGCCCGCGACGCGCCGGCTCGCGCGCGAACTCGGCGTGTCGCTGCGTGAGCTGTCGCCGAGCGGGCCCGAAGGCCGCGTCACCGCCGAGGACGTGCGTGCGGCGGCCGGCGGCGGGCGCGGCACGGCCGCCGCGCCGGCGCTGCCGGACTTCTCGCGCTGGGGCGAGATCGAACGCGTGCGCATGCGCTCGATACGGCGCGCCACCGCGCGCCAGATGAGCCTGGCGTGGTCGCAGATCCCGCACGTGATGAACATGGACGTGGCCGACGTGACCGAACTGGAGCGTTTCCGCCGCAGCCACAAGGCCGCCGCCGGCTGGCGCGGCGGCAAGCTCACCCTCACGGTGCTGCTGCTCAAGGCGGTGGCCGCGCTGCTCAAGGACTTCCCGCGCTTGAACGCCAGCCTCGACACCGAGTCCGGCGAGATCGTCCTCAAGCGCTACTACCACATCGGTGTCGCGGTGCAGTCCGAGCGCGGCCTGCTGGTGCCGGTGGTGCGCGACGTCGATCGCAAGAGCGTCGCCGAGGTGGCCGCCGAGCTGGCCGAACTGGCCGAACGGGCGCGCGCCGGCGAACTGGGGCGCGAGGCGATGCAGGGCGGCAGCTTCACGCTGACCAACCCGGGGCCGATCGGCGGCGTCGCCTTCACGCCGATCATCCGCCATCCCGAGGTGGCCATCCTCGGCCTCGGCCGCGCGGCGCTGCAGCCGGTGGCGCGCGGCAGCATCGAGAAGCCGGAGATCACCGCGCGCATCCTGCTGCCGCTGTGCCTGGCCTTCGATCACCGCGTCATCGACGGCGCCGAGGCCGCCGAGTTCACCGCCCGCCTGGCCGGCATGCTGGCCGAGCCGGAAGGACTGCTGCTGCACGTCTGAACGCCGCGGCGCAGACGAAAGAATGCCCGCCGCACAGCGCGGCGGGCGGGTTCGGACGAAGCCGGCCGTTCAGGCCGCGAGCTTCATCGATACGTGTTCCAGCACCTCGCCGGCCAGCCCCTTGCGGTCGCCGTGCGTGGCGAGGTCGCCGAGCGACAGCACGCCGACCGCGACCTCATTGCGGTCGCGTACCAGCAGGCGGCGGATCTGGTACTGCTCCATCTTCTCGGCCGCGGCCTTGATGTCCTCGTCGGTGTAGCAGAACAGCACCTGCTCGGTCGCGCAACGGCCGACCTTGGTAGCCTTGGGGTCCAGCCCCTCGGCCAGGCAGCGGATGACGATGTCGCGGTCGGTGATGATGCCCTTGGTCTTGCCGCTCCACTCGACCGGCAGCGCGCCGGTGTCCAGGTCGCGCATGCGTTCGGCGGCCTGCATCAGGGTCGCTTCGGCATCGATGGATTCGAGTCGCTTGCTCATGATGTCTTTGATCTTCATGCCTTGTCTCCTGTGTTCGGGTGATTGAAATTTTTCCGCGTCAGCGCTCGGCGAACGCGTGCAGGGCCGCCGGCTCGTGGCGTTCGAGCAGGTCCCGCCATGCCGCGGCTTCGTCCGCGCCGACGTGCAGCAACAGCAGCGTCCGGCCTTCGCGGATCGCGCCTTCGAGACGCTCCAGTTCTTCGTCCGGGATGCCCATGCGGCGCAGTGCGGTCGCCAGCTGCGTGACCGCGGCTGCGCCGGCCATCGCCCCGCCGCCGACCGTCGCGCCTGCCGCGGCCGACGCGAGCGCTTCGACGACCGGGCCGGCGGCCATTACCGCCCCGAGGCCCGGTACGATGAACAGGCCGGCGGCGCCGGTCACCAGACCGAACAGGCCGCCCCACAGCGCGCCCATCGCCCCCCAGCCCTTCATGCGTTCGCCGACGCCGACATAGTAGATTCCCAGCGGATCATCGCCGGACGAATGCCCACCGCCGAGAATCGACACCTTGTCGAGCGGAAAATCCTTGTCGTTGAGCGCCCCGAGCGCGGCTTCGGCGGCTTTGGCGCGCGTGAATTCGGCGATCAGCAAGCGGCGCGAGGCGCGCGGGTCGCCGGTCATGATGTCCATGTCAGGCGGCCTCCTCGATCGGCAGGCCGGCCTTCTTCCAGTCGGCCTTGCCTGCCTCGTAGTCGCGCACATCCTGATAGCCGTACGCCTCGAGCTTGCGCGCGGCGCGCGGCGAGGCGTCGCACTCGGTGTTCGCGCAATACACGACCACCGGCTCGGTCTTGTCCGGCACGGCGCGCTCGAAGCGTTCTTCGAAATTTTCCCCACCGAGCGGCACGTTGATCGCGCCGGGAAGGTGGAATTGGTCGAACTGCTCCTTATCGAGCACTTCGACCAGAGTCAGCTTGCGGCCCTCCTGGAGCCAACTGCGGAGCTTTTCTCGATCGATCGTCTGCATGCGTGATCCTCCTTCTCGAAGGGTTGGACGAGTGAGGCGGGGGAAGGCGGAAGGAAGGCTGACCGCGAATGCGGATGGCCCACCACGACGGGCCTGTCTGCGTCGCGAACGCCAGATGCCGGGAGATCCCCGGTCGGTGCACGACGGTCCCGGCCTCGCGGGTATACCGCGTTGAACGTCTGCAGTGCGATATGTTCCGGCTGTTTCATCTGCGCCGGCCGGGCATCGTGCCGAAACTCCGTCCCGGTGGGCCTGTCTTTCCAGGAACACGGGAACGACAGGCGCGCCCGAGGCCCACCGCACGGGCGGAAGACATTGCCTGGACGGAGGAGAGGTGAATACAGAGCACCGATGCAGCGCCGAAGAATGCATCGCCACTTTCGTCACCCGAGCCCTCGACCGACTCGACATCGGCGAGGAGATGCGGGCGCTGATGCTGCGCCCGGTGCGCGAGATCCATCTCGAGCTGCCACTGCGGCGCGATGACGGCAGCCTTGCGGTGTATTCCGGCTTCCGCATCCAGCACAACCGCGCGCGCGGCCCCTACAAGGGCGGACTGCGCTACCGGCCGGGCGTCGATGCGTCGCACTTTCGCGCGCTCGCCTCGGCGATGAGCTGGAAGACTGCGGTCGCCGACATCCCCTTCGGCGGCGCGAAGGGCGGAATCGACTGCGACCCCAACGCGCTGTCGGACGCCGAGCTCGAAGCCTTGAGCAAGCAGTACATGAGCAAGCTGAGCCGTGTCGCCGGCCCGGACGAGGACATCCTCGCGCCGGACATGGGCACCGACGCGCAGACCATGGCCTGGCTCTACGAGGCGTACTCGCGCGAGCACGGCGACGAGCCGGCGGTGGTGACGGGCAAGCCGCTGGAGCTGGGCGGCTCCTACGGACGGATCGAAGCGACCGGCTACGGCGTCGCGCAGGTGACCGCCTGGGCGGCCGAGCGGGCGGGAATCGATGTCGAGGGCGCCAGCGTCGCAGTGCAGGGCTTCGGCAACGTCGGCAGTCACGCGGCGCTGTATCTCGCCCGCCGCGGTGCCCGGGTGGTGGCGGTGAGCGACCGCCACGGCACGATCTGCGACGAGGGCGGGTTGGACGTCGCCGCCCTGTGCGAGGCGCGGCACAAGGCTGCGCGCGGCACGCCGCTCGGCGAACTCGGTCATCGCGGGCGCACGCTCGAACGCGAGGAAGTGCTGCTGCGCGAGGTCGATATCCTGATCCCGGCCGCGGTGGAAGGCGTGATCCACGCGGACAACGCCGCGCAGATCCGCGCCCGGCTGATCGTCGAGGCGGCCAACCTGCCAACCACCTGCAGCGCCGACCGCATCCTGTGCGAGCGCGGCCTGCCTGTCGTCCCCGACATCCTCGCCAACGCCGGCGGGGTGGTCGTTTCCTATCTCGAGTGGGTGCAGAACCGGCAGCGCTACCGCTGGTCGCGCGAGCGCGTGCTCGACGAGCTCGAAGCGGTGCTGGGCCGCGCCTGGAAAGCGGTCTGCGAGCGGGCCGACGACGAGGGCTTGAGCCTGCGCGACGCTGCCTACCTGATCGGGTTCGAACGCGTGCAGGCGGCGATGCGACTGCGCGGGCTATGAGCTGCAACGCGAGAACGAAGGAGTGCAATGCCTGACATACATCCCGACAAGATCTCGTCCGACCCCGAGGTCAATTGCGCCGAGTGCATGAAGAAGATCCCGCTCTCGGAGGCCTACGACCCCGACGACATGGACTACGAGGAAAACTTCTGCGCCCGCGAGTGCTACGAGGCGTGGTCCCGCAAGATGGCCCGAGAGCGCGCGGCCGCCGCCGCCGAACAAGGCGGGAAGAAGTGAGCGGCGCCGGCGGCATGGCGGGCGTGCGCAGCGTGCACGCCCGCCATCACCATTTCGGCTGGGACAACAGCCTGGAGCCGGTGCTGCGCGTGGCGCCGGGCGAGACCGTCGAGCTGGCCGCGCTGGAGGCCTCGGGCGGGCGCATCACCCCCGCTTCGACGCACGCCGACGTGCTCAAGCTCGACGCCGACTACGCCAACCCGGTCACCGGCCCGCTGTGGATCGAGGGCGCTGAGCCGGGCGACGCGCTGGTGGTCGATGTGCTGGAGTTCGCGCTCAGCGGCTGGGGCTGGACGGCGATCATCCCCGGCTTCGGCCTGCTCGCCGAGGACTTCGCCGCGCCCTACCTGCATCTGTCGGCCTACGACGACCGGCGGGTCGAATTCACCCCGGAGATCCATCTGCCCACGCGCCCCTTCGCCGGCACCCTCGGCGTCGCGCCGGCCGAACCGGGCCGGCACAGCGCGATTCCGCCGCGCAGCGTGGGCGGCAACCTCGACTGCCGCGACATCGTCGCCGGCAGCCGCCTGTGGCTGCCGGTGGCGGTGCCCGGCGCGCTGTTCTCGCTCGGCGACACCCATGCCGCGCAGGGCGACGGCGAAGTCTGCGGCACCGCGATCGAGACCCCGCTGAGCGTGCGGCTGCGCCTCGGCCTGGAGAAGGGCGCGAACCTGCGCGCGCCGCGCCTGGAACTGCCGGCCGCGGCCGCCGCGCCGACGCCGCCCTCCGACCAGGCGGTCAGCTTCGGCATCGGCCCCGATCTGCACGCCGGCGCGCGCGACGCGGTGCGCGCGATGATCGACCTGCTCGGCGCCGAATACCGCCTCTCACCGGAACTCGCCTACTGCGTGTGCAGCGTTGCCGCGCACCTGCGCATCAGCGAGCTGGTGAATGCGCCCAACTGGGTGGTGGCCGCCTATCTGCCGCGCGTGATCTTCCGTTGATCAGTGCAGGGTGAGCGCCGCCGCACGCGCGAATTCGATCAGCGCCTGCGGCAGCACGCCCAGGCCGAGCATTGCCGCGGCCAGCGCCGCCAGCACCGCCGCCCCGGCCAGCCCGCCGGCCGCGCGGGCAGCCGGCACATCCTTCGGTACCGGCGCGAACAGCGTCGCCACCACGCGCAGGTAGTAGAACAGCCCCAGCACGCTCGCCACCACCAGCACCGCCAGCAGCGCCCACAAGCCCTCGGCCGCACCGGCGGCGAAGAGGTAGAACTTGGCGACGAAGCCCATCGTCAGCGGAATGCCGGCGAGCGACAGCAGCGCGGTGGTGAATACCGCCGCCAACCAGGGGCGGCGCCAGAACAGCCCGGCGTAGTCGGCCAGCCGGGTGAGCTCGTGTGCGCTCTCGTGCTCGTCGACGCCGGCCGAATGTACCGTGATCACCGCGAAGGCGGCCAGCGTGGTCACCATGTAGGCGGCCAGGTAGTAGCCGGCGGCCTCGGCGCCGAACGGGCCGGCGGCGAGCAGCGCCACCATCAGGTAGCCGAGGTGGGCGATCGACGAATAGGCGAGGAGACGCTTGAGATCGTCCTGCAGCAGCGCGAGCAGGTTGCCGGCGAGCATGGACGCAGCGGCCAGCAGCGCCAGCGCGAGTGTCATCGCGGCCTCGTCATGCAGCCCGGCGGCGCCGGCATAGCGCAGCAGCGCCGCGAACGCCGCACCCTTGGACAGTGCGGCGAGAAAGCCGGTGACCGGTGCCGGCGCGCCCTGGTAGACGTCGGGCGTCCACAGGTGGAAAGGCACCAGCGAGAGCTTGAAGCCGATGCCGGCGATCAGCAGCGCATGGCCGGCAAGCCGCCACGGCGTGGCCGACCCGTCGCCCGCGGGGGTGAACACC
>DAOMOP010000135.1:0-11392 GCA_035444405.1 Rhodocyclaceae bacterium | reverse complement strand
CCCGCCACGCCACGCCGTCGCGGCGGCCGAGCCCTACGACGGCCCGGACGCGCTCGCCGACGATCTCGACATCGTGCACCACTCGCTGGTCGCCAACGGCTCGGCGGCACTCGCGCGCGGGCGCCTGCGGCTGCTGCGCCACGCCGTGCGCGTGTTCGGCTTCCACCTCGCGCCGATCGATCTGCGCCAGAACTCCGACGTGTTCGAGCGCGTCGTCGCCGAGCTGTTCGCCACCACGCGGCCCGACATCGACTACCGCGCCCTCGACGAGGACGCGCGCGTCGCGCTGCTCACCGAGGAGCTCGCCACCCCGCGCCCGCTCGCCTCGCCGCACGTTCACTACTGCCCCGAGACCGAATCGGAGCTGGCGATCTTCCGCGCCGCGCGCGCCGCCCACCTGCGCTTCGGCCCCGCGGCACTGCCGAACTTCATCATCTCGAAGACCGACAGCGTCTCGGATCTGCTCGAGCTCGCGCTGCTGCTCAAGGAGTGCGGCATCCTGCGCCCGCACGAGCAGGCGCTCGACGCCAACCTCATCCCGCTGTTCGAGACCATCGAGGACCTCGAGAACGCTCCGGCGGTGATGGAGCAGTTGTTCTCGCTGCCCGGCTACATGCGGCTGCTGGCCTCGCGCGGGCACGCCCAGGAGGTCATGCTCGGCTACTCGGACTCGAACAAGGACGGCGGCTTCCTGACCTCGGGCTGGGCGCTGTACAAGGCCGAGATCGGGCTGGTCGAGGTGTTCGCGCGCCACGGCGTGCGCCTGCGCCTGTTCCACGGCCGCGGCGGCTCGGTCGGGCGCGGCGGCGGCCCCAGCTACCAGGCCATCCTCGCGCAGCCCGGCGGCGCGGTGCAGGGACAGATCCGCCTGACCGAACAGGGCGAGGTGATCGCGGCGAAGTACGGCAACCCCGAGGTCGGCCGGCGCAACCTCGAGGTGCTGGTCGCCGCGACGCTCGAAGCAAGCCTGCTCGCCGGCGACGCGCCGGCGCCGCGCGGGGAGTTCCTCGACACCATGCAGGCGCTCTCGGATGCCGCGTTCTCGGCCTACCGCGGCCTCGTCTACGACACCGACGGCTTCGAACGCTACTTCTGGGAATCGACCGTGATCTCGGAGATCGCCGAGCTGAACATCGGCTCGCGACCGGCCTCGCGCAAGAAGAGCACGCGCATCGAGGATCTGCGCGCCATTCCATGGGTGTTCAGCTGGTCGCAGTGCCGGCTGATGCTGCCGGGCTGGTTCGGCTTCGGCAGCGCCGTCAAGGCCTGGCTCGCCGCGCATCCCGACGACGGCCTCGCGCGGCTGCAGGCGATGAACCGCGAGTGGTCGTTCTTCGCGGCGCTGCTGTCGAACATGGACATGGTGCTGGCGAAGTCGGACCTCGCGATCGCATCGCGCTACGCCAAGCTGGTCAAGGACGAACCGCTGCGCGAGGCGATCTTCGGCCGCCTCCGCGCCGAGTGGCACGACACCGTCGACGCGCTGCTCGCGATCACCGGCCAGGCGGAACTGCTCGACGGCAACCCGCTGCTGATGCGCTCGATCCGCAACCGCTTTCCCTACCTCGATCCGCTCAACCACGTGCAGGTCGAGCTGTTGCGGCGCCACCGCGAAAAGCACGACGACGAACGCATCCGGCTGGGCATCCATCTGTCGATCAACGGCATCGCGGCGGGGCTGCGCAACAGCGGCTGATCGTTCACAAGCGCAATGCCTGCTTGACCGCCGGCCATTGCCGCCGGCTCACCGGCAGGCGCTCGGCGACACCGTACAGCAGCACGTCCCAGCGGCTGTCGCCTTCGTTTTCGCCGGCGCGCTCGACACCGGCCACTGCGGTGCGCGCGACCAGGCAGTTGCGATGGATGCGCAGGAAGCGTCCGGCGAACTCCTGCTCGAGCTGCACCAGCGACTCGTCCAGCAGATACTCGCGCTCGGCCGTCGTCGCGGTCACGTACTTCTGCTCGGCGCGCAGGAACAGCACCTCGGCGACCGGCACGAGCAGGATGCGCCCGCGCTCGCTGACGCTGAAGTGCTGGCGCGCCGCCGGTGCGAGGCCCGCCAGCGCGGCATCCGACTGCGGCCGCCGTCCGCGCGCGCGTGCGAGCGCGTCGGCGAGCCGCTGCGCGCGCACCGGCTTGAGCAGGTAATCGACCGCATTGAGCTCGAAGGCCTCGACCGCGTGCTGCTCGTAGGCGGTCGTGAATACGACGGCCGGCGGCGAAGCGATGCGCAGCAGATGACGCGCGAGCTCGATGCCGTCCATGACCGGCATGCGGATGTCGGCGAGCACGACGTCGACCGGCGCCTCCGCGACCAGCCGCAGGGCCTCGACGCCGTTGGCCGCCATGCCGACGAGCTCGGTCGGCTGCGTCGCGGCGACGTCGCCGAGCAGGTCGCGCAGGCGCGCACGCGCCGGCGCTTCGTCGTCGACGATCAGCACACGCAGGGGCGTCATGCTCATGCGCCAGATCCTCCAGTCTCTGTGATGCCGGCACCACCGGCGGCACCGGCGGTTTGCCGTATACTCTGCGGATCGGCGCCGCGGCGGCCACCCGGCCGCGCCCACGCCCTCCGTCCGCCTCTTCGAGCCTCTCCCAGATTATGACAGACACCTCCGCTCCGCAATCCGACAAGGCCTGGTCGGGCCGCTTCAACGAACCGGTCTCCGAGCTCGTCAAACGCTACACCGCCTCGGTCGCCTTCGACCAGCGCATGGCCCGCCACGACATCGCCGGCTCGCTCGCCCATGCGCGCATGCTCGCGCGCCAGGGCATCATCAGCGCCGCCGACCTCGCCGACATCGAGCGCGGCATGGCGCAGATCGCCGACGAGATCGCGCGCGGCGAATTCGCATGGAACCTCGACGACGAGGACGTTCACCTGAACATCGAGAAGCGCCTGACCGCGCTGGTCGGCGACGCCGGCAAGCGCCTGCACACCGGGCGCAGCCGCAACGATCAGGTGGCCACCGACATCCGGCTGTGGCTGCGCGACGCGATCGACGAGATCGTCGCGCTGATCGGCGCGTTCCAGCGCAACCTGCTCGATCTGGCCGAGGCGCATGCGGCCACGCCGATGCCCGGCTTCACGCATTTGCAGGTCGCCCAGCCGGTCACCTTCGGCCACCACCTGATGGCCTACTACGAGATGACGCGCCGCGACGCCGAGCGCTTCACCGATGCGCGCCGGCGCGTGAACCGCCTGCCGCTGGGCGCCGCCGCACTCGCCGGCACGAGTTTTCCGATCGACCGCGAGGCGGTCGCGCGCGAGCTCGGCTTCGACGAGGTGTGCGCGAACTCGCTCGACGCGGTCAGTGATCGCGACTTCGCGATCGAGTTCTGCGCCGCCGCGTCGCTGCTGATGATGCACCTGTCGCGCCTGTCCGAGGAGCTGATCCTGTGGATGAGCCCGCGCGTGGGCTTCATCGATCTGGCCGACCGCTTCTGCACCGGCTCGTCGATCATGCCGCAGAAGAAGAACCCCGACGTGCCCGAGCTGGTGCGCGGCAAGACCGGCCGCGTCAATGGCAGCCTGATCGCGCTCTTGACACTGATGAAGGGCCAGCCGCTCGCC
The DNA here is from genome assembly GCA_035444405.1 of Rhodocyclaceae bacterium. Classification (GTDB taxonomy): domain Bacteria; phylum Pseudomonadota; class Gammaproteobacteria; order Burkholderiales; family Rhodocyclaceae; genus DAOMOP01. The sequence continues at coordinate 7,818 of DAOMOP010000135.1, read as the reverse complement.
TACAACAAGGACAACCAGGAAGACAAGGAGCCGCTCTTCGACACCGCCGACACGGTCATCGACACGCTGCGCATCTACGCGGACATGATCACCGGCATCCGCGTCAAGGCCGACGCGATGCGCGGCGCACTCGCGCAAGGCTATGCGACCGCGACCGACCTCGCCGACTACCTGGTCAAGAAGGGCCTGCCGTTTCGCGACGCCCACGAGGTCGTCGCGCGCGCGGTGCGCGAGGCCGAGACGCGCGGCTGCGACCTGCCCGACTTCGCCCTCGCCGAGCTGCAGGCCTTCTCGCCGCTGATCGGCGACGATGTGTTCGCGGTGCTCACCGTCGACGGCTCGCTCGCCTCGCGCAGCCACGTCGGCGGCACCGCACCGCAGCAGGTGCGCGCGGCCGTCGCCGCGGCGCGGGAGCGGCTCGTGTCATAACGGAGGTGCGTGCGGTGGTCACCCACATCGGCAAGTACGAGATCCGGCGCCTGATCGGCGAGGGGACCACCAGCACCGTCTATCTCGCGCACGACCCGTTCGGCCAGCGCGAGGTCGCGCTCAAGCTGCTGCGCCCCGAGCGGCTGCACGATCGCGAGCGCGGCCGCCTCTACCGCCACATGGTGATGAACGAGGCGGCGCTCGCCGGCAAGCTCAACCATCCGCACATCGCGCAGATCTTCGACGCCTCGGTGAGCGACGACGAAGCCTACGTCGTGATGGAGTACGTGCCGGGCGGCACGCTCGAGGCGTTCACGCGGCCGGACAATCTCCTGCCCTTCGACCGCCTGGTCGAAATCGTCTTCAAGTGCACGCGTGCACTCGACTATGCGTTCCACCACGGCATCACGCATCGCGACATCAAGCCGGCCAACATCCTCCTCGCCGATCCGCTCGGCCAGGACATCCGCATCACCGATTTCGGTGCCGCCTTCCACAGCGCGAGCGACACCACGCAGGTGGTCGGTGTCGGCTCGCCGGCGTACATGTCGCCGCAGCAGATCCGCGATGTGCCGATCGACCAGCGCACCGACATCTACTCGCTCGGCGTCGTGATGTACCAGCTGCTGACCGCCCGCCTGCCGTTCGAGGCCGACAACAACTACAGCCTGCTCTACCGCATCACCCACGACAGCGCGCCGGCGCCGTCCGAGCTGCGCGCCGAAGTGCCCGCAGCCCTCGATGCGATCGTGCAGCGCGCGATGGAGAAATCGCTCGAGCGCCGCTACCAGGACTGGGCGGAGTTCTCGCACGATCTCGCCCAGGCGTTTCGCAACCGCGCCTTGAACCTCGGCCAGGCCCTGATTCCCGAAACCGAGAAATTCCAGACCCTGCGCGAGCTCGCGTTCTTTCGCGAGTTCAGCGACGTCGAGATCTGGGAGGTGGTCGGCTTCTCGAAGTGGGAACGGGTCGGGCCGGGCACACTGATCATGAAGGAGGGCGAGGCGGGCGACCATTTCTGCTTCGTCGCCGGCGGCGAGGCGCGCGTCCGAAAGCGCGGACGGCTGCTCAACGTGCTCACCAGGGGCGACTGCTTCGGTGAAATGGCGCTGTTCTCGGCCGGCGGCGGCGTGCGCTCGGCATCGGTCGAAGCGGTCACCGACCTGTCGGTCGTGCGCATCGGCGCGCGCGCGCTGCAGCGCGCCTCGGACACCTGCCGCATGCATTTCTACAAGGCCTTCCTCGAAGTGTTGTCGACGCGACTGTCGCTCGCCAACGCGCGGATCGCGAACCTATGAACATCGATACTGCACTGCCCGCGATCGAAGCCGCGCTACGTGCCACGCTCGGCAACGCCTTCCGCGCGACGCGCGCCGAGCCGGTCGGTGGCGGTTGCATCCATCGCGCCTTCACCCTCACCGCGGCCGACGGTGCGCGCTACTTCGTCAAGCTCAACGACGCCGCGAAGCTGGCGATGTTCGAGGCCGAGGCCGACGGCCTGGCGGCAATCGCCGCGACCGGCACCTTCCGCACGCCGGCCGTGCTCACTTTCGGCGGCGACGCCGTGCGGGCGTATCTGGTGCTCGAACACCTCGTGCTGCGGCCCGTGCAATCGGCCGAAGACGGCGCCCGCTTCGCCGCCGCGCTGGTCGCGATGCACCACGCACGCGGCGAGCGCTACGGTTGGCACCGCGACAACTTCATCGGTGCGACCCCGCAATCGAACCTCGCGGAGGCCAACTGGGCGCAGTTCTTCGTGCGCCACCGCCTGCAGCCGCAGTTCGCGCTCGCGCGCCGGTCGGGCTTCGGCGGCACGCTGCAGCGGCAGGCCGGACAGCTGATGGCCCGCGTGCCGGCGCTGTTCCTCGACTACCGGCCCCAGCCCGCCCTGCTGCACGGCGACCTGTGGCACGGCAACGCCGGCATCGGGGCCGCGGGCGAACCGGTGCTCTACGATCCGGCCTGCCATTACGGCGACCGCGAGGCCGACCTTGCGATGAGCGAGCTGTTCGGCGGATTTCCGGGCAGCTTCTACGCGCGCTACCGCCGGGGCTGGCCGCTCGACACCGGCTACGAGGCGCGCAAGCCGCTCTACTGCCTGTACCACATCCTGAACCATCTGAACCTGTTCGGACGCGGCTATCTGCGCGAAGCCGAGCGGCTCACCATGCGGCTCAACGAGGCGCTGTCGCTGCGCCGGGACTGACGACCGGCACCCGGGGCGCCCCCGTCCGAACCGCCGTTTACGCGGCCCCGCCGGCCGCCGCGCGTCGCGGCCGCAGGCGCCGCCATCCCTTGTGCGCAAGATGCAGTGCAAGCATCGACACGGGCATGCGCAACCAGTGATAGCGCGCGCGCGCGGCCACCATCGCGACGCGCGTCGAAAGTGCCGGCGGCTCGCCGGGAAGCTGCGGCAGGCAGCAGTGCGCGACGAGCCAGTCCATGCCCCGGCACGCGAGTCGCGGCGGCGCCTGCAGCGCAATGCGCGCCGGCACCGGCGTGCCGAGCCAGGCGCGGCAGTAGCGCAGCGCATACCACAGCAGGCGGGCGGCCCGATGGCGTTCGGCGTGGGCGAAGAGCGCTTCCCAGCCGGCCTCGTCGCGCAGGTGGTGGCGCACCAGTGCGTCGATATCGACGAGGTCGCGCAGGTGGCCGGTGAGCTCCGAATCCTGGAACAAGTGGATCGCGGCGTGGACGATCTGATCGGCCGGCGCGAGCACGAAGAAGCGCGACGCGGGAACGGCCTGCAGCCCCGCCAGCAGGGTCGCATCGTCGGCACGGGTGCGGCTGGTGACCGGTGCGATCGTGTGATGCAGATCGACCTCGAGCGGATGGCCCGGATAGCGCAGCGGCGGCAGCTCGTGGCTCCACTCGCGGTAGTAGCGCTCGTCGTAGGCGTCGCGCGCCCCGGAACGCCAGCCGGCCGCGTGCAGCGCCGCCTCGGCGCGGTCGAGCTCGTCGCGGCGAACCATCAGGTCCACATCGCTCGGAATCCTTCCCCGCGCCGCAGGCAGTCCCTGCACGACGTAGGCCGCCCCCTTCAGCAGCACCACCGTGATCTCGCGCGGCAGTGCGGCGTCGAGCGCACGCAACTCCATGCGCATCTGCTGCATGCGGTAGGCCGCGTAGTTGCACGCCGCCTGCAGGTGCCCCGGCACCGGCGCCGGCAGCGCGGCCCGGCAGTCGACGCGGTCCAGCAGGCGGTCGGCGAGCACACCGAGCAGGCGGGCGCGGCGGCCGATGCGCAGCGTCGCGTCCCAGTCCGCCAGCGTCATCGTTCGGCAATGCCCGGCGTCGCGCAGCAACGCAAGCAGATGAAGGGCAGGGCGCGGCGCGGCATCCGGGCGCATCAACACAGCCCCCGTTGCGCATCGAGGCGCTCCTGCAAACAGGCGACCGCCTCGTCGAGCGCGCCGTAGCGCAACTCGTAGGCCGGGCACGCCTGCGCGACATCGGCGACGGCATGAAACGCCAGCGGTCCGAGCAGGGCATAGTTGAAGCTGTTGAAGGCAAGCCGCGCGAAAGCCTGCTCGGGCGACTGCGGCGTCAGCTGCAATGCCGCGCCCCGCCGATAGGCCGGAAACACGACGAGCGCCGGGCGCACCGCCTGCGCACATGCCGCCACGCTCGCCGCATCGGGAGCCAGGTGGGCCACGGCACCCTTGCGCGTGCCGGCGAAGACCGGACCGATCAGCGCTTCGGCGGAGAAGCCGCGAATCACGTCGATCGCGCGATTCTTCAGGGCCACGGGCTTGACCATCGGCAGAAAAAGGCCCGAGGCCGGCGCCAGCACGCCGAACTCGTCCGACAGCAGGCGAAAGCCGCGCAGCATCATCGCCGCCGCCAGCGTGCTCTTGCCCGACCCCGGAATCGCCGCCATGACGATGCCGCGTCCGCGGTATTCGAGTACCGCCGCGTGCAACAGCACGTGCTGGTTGAAGCGCTGACCGAAGCACCAGTTCACGCCCCACTCGTAGAGCGGCAGCGCATCGGACGCCGGAAAAGGCTCGAACGGCTCGACGCCGTCGAGCGCGAAGCGTACGGTCGGTCGCAGCCAGCGGCGCAGCCCGCGCCCGCGCGCAAGACGCACGTGCAGGTCGGCAAATGCCGTGTGCTCGATAAACGGAAAATGCCGATAGACGTCGCGCAGAATGCGCACGAAGGCCGGGTCGCGGGCCCGCACCCGCACGCGGCAGGCGCCGTAGTCGATACACACCCCTTCGCCGCGCAACGCGCTCAGCAAGCTGCGCTCGGTGACATCGATGAGACGGGGTGGCGCGGGGCTCATTCACGAAGCATGCCGATCTCAGCCAGCGTGCGCAAGAGCGCCCGAATCTCGGGACTGTGCGGGTCGAGCTCGAGCTCGTCGCGGATCGCCTGCGCCGCGCTGGCGAGCGACGGCACACCGTCGGACGAATGCTCGACGATGACCTCGACGATCACCGCGGCGGCAGGCGGCAGCAAATGGGTCTGCCAGGTGCACGGATCGAACAGCACCGCGGCATCGCCGAGGCGTCGCAGCACGGGGCGGTCATCGTCGCCGGCGGCCACGCGACGGGGTCACACGGTATCGATGACGTTGGTGGTCAGGGTCGAGCCGGTCAGCGAGTTCCAGCACGAACAGCCTGCAATGGGCATCACGTCCTGATCGTCCTGGGTGAGCAGCAACTCACCGTAGCCGTTCTGGTAGTCGATCAGGCCGTAGTAGTACTCGCCGGCGACTTCCTGCGGTGCGTGGGCCGTATGCAGTTCGCCGGTGACTTCGATCGCTTCGTCGCCGTCGACCTTGAACCAGCGCACCGTCGTACCCGAGCTGAAGCGGAATCCGTCGACGTACCTCCCGCTCTTCTTCAGCCGGATGCTGTACTTCGGCAACTGGACGCGCATCCACGCGTCGGGGGAGGTCGGGAACCCCGCGGCGCCCTCGGCCCGATAGAGGTCCTGGCTCCTCGCATCGCAGGTCACGCTTACGGCCGCCATCGCCGCCCCGCTCGGCAAGGTCAGCACGACCGGCACGCCTGCGGCGGCCTTGAGAATCCGCCGGCGATGTTCTCTGCGCTCCGACTGGAAAGGCGACATGAGCGACCTCTCGATCCTACCCGCTGTTGTCCACTGTGCCGAACCTCATGCGAATCTGCTCCCGTACATGCATGCATGGGCCCGAGCAATATCCACACCAGATGCCCCTGATTGCTTGAAATTCTTTTTGCTTCAAGGCCTTGCACATTCGCGCAGTCGGTTACGAACGCGATGACGGACTCGACTGTAAAGAATTCCGACAAACGGCGATGGCGCGCCCGTGCGCACAACGTCCGGTTTCAGCATAGCATTGCGCGTACGCCTTGTTGTGCAATCGGTCACGCTCGGCCTTCGCGCCGACTGCGGCCCGCGCGTGTCGAGATCGTGGATGAGGTCACGGTTCGCTTCGCGCGTGCGGCCTGCGTCGGCGACCGACGTCGGCACGCGCGCCAGCCTTTGCCTTGGCCGGGAGATGTGTGATGACAAGCTTTCTGGATCGTGCCGGGACGATGATCGGCAGCCTCGGAGTGCTGATCTGCCTCCTCAGTGCACTTGCACGCGTCGCCGGTCAGCATCATTTGATCGCCTTCGAGCTCGCGACGCTGTTTCTCGGCGGCACGGCGCTGATTGCGACCGCCTGCCTTGCCAAACTGCAGGTGCTGGTGGCACGGCTGCGCTGACAGGCGGCTCGTGCCGCGGCTCCGGGGCGGCGCCGCGGCACGCAGGGTCAGGAGACGCGATCGATCGCGCCCGCGTCGGCGAGCATCTGCTGCAGCTCGCCGCTCTCGTACATCTCGCGCACGATGTCACAGCCGCCGACGAATTCGCCCTTGATGTACAGCTGCGGGATGGTCGGCCAGTTCGCGTAGTCCTTGATGCCCTGGCGCAGCTCGTCGCTCTCGAGCACGTTGAACGCAGCGACCTTGGCCAGCCCGGCCTGCTTGAGGATCTGCACCACCGTCGCCGAGAAGCCGCACTGCGGAAACTGCGGCGTGCCCTTCATGAACAGCACGACCGGGTTGGCTGCAAGCTGCTCGCGGATGTAATCCTGAATGTCCATTTCGTCGGTCCGGAAAAGTTGAGTCAATTAGTCGGATAAGTCTAGGGATTGGCGGCGATGCCGTCAAGCACCGCTCTGCTCCCTGCGGCGGACACCGTGCAGGACATCGCGCCGAACCCTGTGCCGACACCGCTTGCGGCAGCGCGGCGGCAGTTGCCGCAAGCCGTCCTCACAGCACCGCTCCTGGCGTGCCGAGGCCGCGCCAGCGGCCGCCGGTCACGCGCTCGATACCGGCAAGGTCACGGTGGCTTGCGATCGACGCGAAACCCGCGTCGGCGAGCAGCCCGCGCACGCGCGCGCCCTGATTGTGGCCGTGCTCCATGAACAGCCAGCCGCCCGGCTCGAGGTGCTTCGGCGCCTGCTCGGCGATCACGGCCAGATCGTCCAACCCCTCGGGACCCGAGGCGAGCGCCGTGCACGGCTCGAAGCGCACGTCGCCATCGTCGAGATGCGGATCGCCGGACGCGACATACGGCGGGTTCGCGACGATCAGCTGAAAACGGTCGCCGCCTACCGCATCGAACCAGTCGCTCTGCACGAACGACACGCTTGCCTCGAGCCGCGCTGCGTTGGCCATCGCCACCAGAAGCGCCTCGCGCGAGCGATCGACCGCCGTGACGTCGGCGCCCGGCAGCTCCAGCGCCAGGGACACTGCCAGGATGCCGCTGCCGGTGCCCAGGTCGAGCGCCCTGGTGTGCGGCTTGTCGCCGAAATGCGCCAGTGCGAGCTCGACCAGGAGCTCGGTCTCGTGACGCGGGATCAGCACCGCCGGCGTGACCATGAAGCGGCGGCCGAAGAACTCGCGCTCGCCGGTCAGATAGGCGATCGGCTCGCCGGCCGCGCGACGCTCGACGAGCGCCCGGAAGGCGCACCAGTCGTCCGCTTCCAGTGCCGCTTCCGGCCACGCCGCGAGGCGGGCGGCCGGACACTGCAAGACGTGGCGCAGCAGAATGCGTGCCTCGACGGCCGCGATGCGCGCACGCGCCCAGCTCAGCGCCGTGCCGATGTCGGGCGTGACGGCGGTGCTCATGTGCGCCCCCGCTGCGTCGGCATCGGGGTGCATGCCGGGCACCGCTGCCGAACCTCCACCCCGCAAGAGCACCCGCGCACCATCCTAGTCTCCCGCGAGTTCGGCGAGCAGGCCCGCCTGATGCTCGAGTGTCAGCGCGTCGACGAGCTCCTGCAGGTCGCCCTCCATCACCGCATCGAGCTTGTACAGCGTCAGGTTGATGCGGTGATCGGTGACACGTCCCTGCGGGAAGTTGTAGGTACGGATGCGCTCGGAGCGGTCCCCGCTGCCGACCAGGCTC
>DAOMOP010000134.1:0-11444 GCA_035444405.1 Rhodocyclaceae bacterium | reverse complement strand
TCCTCATCACACGTTGCGGATTGCGATCTTGTCGGCAGATGAAGTGTTCCTGGGCCGTCAGCCCATCCTCGACCGCTATGGCCGGCTGGTCGCGTACGAGCTGCTGTTTCGCGCCGGCGACACCGATGTCAGCAATGTCTCCGACGACCTGCACGCGACGGCCACGGTGATCAGCCTCGCATTCGGGCAGCTCGGCGCCAACGCCGTGCTCGGCCCGCATCTGGGCTTCATCAACGTCAGCGCCGAGCTGCTCTTCAGCGACATCGTCGAGCTGCTGCCGAAGGCGCAAATCGTGCTCGAGCTGCTCGAGACGGTTGCCGTCACCGAGGCGGTCGTCGCGCGCTGCCGCGAGCTCAAGGCGCGCGGCTTCGGTCTCGCCCTCGACGACTTCGTGTTCACCGACGCCCATGTCCCCTTGCTCGAACTCGCCGATGTGGTGAAGATCGACCTGCAGTTGCACGCCGCCGAAGCACTGCCCGACATCATCGTGCAGCTTCGGCACTGGCCGGTGAAGCTGCTTGCCGAGAAGGTCGACAGCCGGCGGCAGGCCAGGCGCTGCAAGGTGCTCGGCTTCGATCTGTTCCAGGGCTACTACTTTGCGCGCCCGGCACTCTTGCGTGCGCGCCGTACGCAACCGGCCACGCTGCCGCGACTGACGCTGCTCGAGCTGATCCACGGCGAGCGCAACCTCGCCGCCGTCGAGCTCGCCGTGCATCAGACGCCGGGGCTCGGGGCGCGCCTGCTGCGCCTGTTGAACGCGGTCGGCGCTCGCCGGGGCAGGCGCTTTGCATCGCTGTCGGCTGCCGCAGCGGTGCTGTCGAAGCGCGAGCTCGCCCGCTGTCTGCAGCTGTTGCCGTTCACGTCGGCGCACGATGTGCCCGAGCCCAGCGCGCTGCTGCAGCTCGCCGCCGCGCGTGCCCGCCTGATGGAGCTGCTGGCGGCGCGCCAGAGCGTGCTGCAGACCTTCGCGGCCGAAGCCTTCACGACCGGCGTGGTGTCGCTGGCCGATGTCCTGCTCGACATGAAGCTCGCCGATGTCGTCGCGCGGCTCGAGTTGTCCGGCGAGGTGCGTGCCGCGCTGCTGCGCCGCGACGGGGCGCTCGGACGCTTGCTGGTGCTGGCCGAGGCTGTCGAGCAGGCGGACTATGCCGGCGCGGCGGCGCTCATCGAGCAGTGCGGTGGGCTCGACCTGAACGCGCTCACGCGCGCCGAGCTCGAAGCGATGGCGTGGGTGAACGAGCTCGCGGCGCCCGCTGCCTGACGGGTTATGCGCCTGCGGCGCTTTCGTGCAGGGCGTGATACACGAAGGCCGTCAGCGCGATCTGGTCGTTCGGGGTGAGGTCGACGAACTGCACCCCGTGGCGGGGCTGAGGGCCGTCGCCGATCTGGCTGGTGTCCCAGTTCACGCTGCGAACGATGCCGCAGGTGTCGAGATAGTGCTCGACCTCGTTGATGCTGACGCGAAACTTGATCTGGATCCGCGCGCCGGTCTCGCCGAGCACGCTCTTCGCGGTCAGCGAACAGCCGCCGGTGCTCAGATCCTCGAGGCTCGCTGCCGCCGACTTGCCGTTCGCGTCCTGGACTGCCGCGATCAGCCTGACCCCGGCGCGCGCGCCTCGGCGCACGATCAATCCCTTCACCTGGTTCGGATAGGTCAGGTGGAGGTGCGGGTAGGGGACGTTGGCGACCTTGAAGATGGTCGTCGAGAACGCATAGACGCTCTTGCCGGAGAAGAAGCGCACGACGAAGCTCTGGCCCTCGCGCATCAGCAGGACCTTTCCGTCCTGTGTCGGCGTCGTCACGATGAGGCCCTTGCCGCGCAGGAAGCCGATCAGCCGGACCGCGTGCCGTGTCGCCGAGCCCGCCGCCTGACTCTGCAGGTGCAGGGTGTCGCCGATCGCCAGTCCGATGTCCTCGAGCGGCTTCCATTGTTCGCGCTGGGCCTCGGCACGTCGGTCGGTGCCGTCGGACTTGAGCGGGGTGCCCAGATGCAGCTTGCGGAACAGGCCCCGCAGGCGCAGCTGCGCGAGCTGCGATGCCGATTCGATGACGACTCCGCGCGCCATCAGCAGGTTCTGCGCCTCGTCGTAGAGGCTCCACGGGACCGGCTGGCCGACCTGCAGCTCGTGATCCTTGACGGGCTCGAAAGGCATGAACGTTCCGTGACGATGCGGGTTCGCGGGGACGACGCGTAAGCGCGCAATGATAACCCCACGGCGGCCGCCAGGCCATCCATCCGTCAATGCACAAGGCATGGATGGCGGATCGGCATGGGCATCGGTGCGGCAAGCGCCTGTGCGAGGCTGCGGTCGAGCTGGTACGGATCCGGACGCAGCCGCACGTGCCCGTCGGCATCGGCATGCGCGGTGAGGTAGGCGATCAGCAGCGGTACCGGCCGTGCGAGGCTGACGTTGCGGGTGTGACCACTGGCGAGGATCGCGTCGATGCGCTCACGCTCGCCCGTGCCGGTGTCGTCGAGCAGCAGCTCGACCAGCGCCATCGCGTGTTCGACGCGCACACAGCCGGAGCTGAAGGTGCGCTGTTCGCGCGCAAACAAGCGCTGGTTCGGCGTGTCGTGGAGGTATACCGCAAACGGATTCGGAAAGCGGATCGCGACCTGGCCGAGCGCGTTGTACTCGCCGGCATCCTGGCGCAGCAGGATGGCGCCCGGATGGGCCCAGTCGACGGTGCTCGGGTCGATCTCGTTGCCGGCATGATCGAGCACACGAATCCGGTTCTTCGCCAGATAGGTCGGGTCGCGCCGGATCTCGGGCAGCTTGTCGCGCCGCAGGATGGTCGGCGGAATCGTCCACGTCGGATTGAACGTGAAGTGCGTGATTTGCGACTTCAGCAAGGGGGTCGGCCGCTCCGGGCGACCGACCTGCGTGCGTGCGCTCCACACCGCGTCGCCGTTCCTGTAGTAGGTGATCCGGGCCCCGGCGACATCGACCAGCACGAGCTCGTCGTGCAGATCGGCTGCGAGCCATCGCAGGCGCTCGAGGTTGGCGCGCAAGCGGTCGAGCCGGTCGGCATGCGAGAGGTTCAATGCGGCCAGCGTGGCCGGACCGACGATGCCGTCGGGCTCGAGCCCGTGGTCGTGCTGGAACGACATGAGTGTCGCAACCAGCGCGTCGTCGAACACTTGGGGCGGTCCCACGTTCGTTGCGCCATAGCCGGCCACGGCCAGGCGCCCGCGCACCTGCACGACGCGCGGGGCGTCTGCGCCCGGGCGCAGCAGGGGGCCGGCTGGCACCAGCGGTGCCGGTATTTCTGCGGCGGCGTGTGCGCGCAGCGTCACATAGGCGGTGCGTAGCGCACGATAGGCGGGCAGGGTGGGGCGGGCCTGTGCGAAGACGCTTGCCGGATCGGCGACACCGACGGCTGCATCGACGAGCAGCCGCGCTTCGGCGGCCGGCTGGCCCGCGGACGAGTTGTACTGCCACTGCGGTTCGACGGTGGCGCGGTCCAGTCGGCCGAACTTCAGATGCAGCAGCGCGGTGAGATAGGCGCGCGAGGCCAGCAGGTCCACGCAGGTGCGCTCGACGGCATCGGCTGGTGGGTGGTCGAGATGGCGGCGGAGCGCGTCGACCCCGTAGTCCTCGGGCCGCAGGCCGTCGTCGGCGAGCGCGCCGAGCTCTGATATCAGCGCGGCCAGTCGTCCGGGTGCGTCCCATGCCGGCGTGTCGTTGCGCAGGACGTAGAAGCGGTCGAGCAGGTCGATGGTGCCACGCTGCACCTCGGGGGCATCGCCGCCAGGCGTCCGCAGTGCCTCGATGTGGGCGCGGATGGGCCGGGACGGCCCCGGTGGCGCGCCGTCGAGCGCGGTCGCCACGTCCAGGCACAGCAACGCACCCACGAACAACACGATATGCTTTGGCAGCAATTGTTTTTCTCCGCTGGCGGGGCTGTTAGAATCCGACCTTGGTTGATGGACCGCGCAGCCGCTGCGCGCGTTCAATGCCCGTTGCAGGAAGGGAGGCGTCCGCGACGCCCGGTGCCACGCGCGCCGGTGTGCGGGACGTTCCGACAAGGGGATCACACTCGATGTCGAAGTCGATTCGCCAGCTGTTGCTGGCCATGGGGACGGCTGTTGCCTGTTCGTCCCCGGCGGTGGCGGTGTCGCCACTCGAAAGGTCATTGGTCGATGCACTTGCGGCCGCGGCGCCGTCGCTGGACCGCAAGGTCCTCGGCAAGGCAGTGGGGGCGATGCAGTGCGCGATCGGCAGTGGAATGCGCCCGGCCGAGCGTCTGGCCGTCATCGATTTCTCGCTGCCGTCTTCGGTGCCGCGGCTGTGGATCTTCGACCTTGCCAAGCGCGGACTGGTGCTCGAGGAACTGGTCGCGCACGGGCAGAAATCGGGCGACGACTACGCAACGAGCTTCTCGAACGTGGTCGGCAGCCATCAGTCCAGCCTGGGGCTCTTTCGCACTCAGGAAACCTACTTCGGACGTCACGGCTACTCGCTGCGCATGGACGGGCTGGAGCCCGGGATCAACGACCGGGCACGCGAACGCGCGATCGTGATCCACGCCGCGGACTACGTCGACCCGCAGTGGGTTTCGCGGCAGGGCCGCATCGGGCGCAGCCAGGGTTGTCCGGCGGTGCGCCCCGAGATCGCCAAGACGGTCGTCGACAGCCTGAAGGACGGCCAGTTCATGTTCTCGTACTACCCCGATCCGAAGTGGCTGGCCGATTCGGTCTATCTGAACTGCGAGCCGGCCCGGGTCGCCAGCATCATCGCGCCGCTGATCGGCTCGGACGGCTCCTGAGTCCGGGGTCGTTGCGGCGCGAGCGCCGCATTGCGGCTGCCGCCCGGCGCGGGGTGCGCTGCGGCGTGTGCAAGCTCCGCTTTGCGCGACGCGTGCGCGCCGGTTGAAGCCCCGCCGTTTGCACACGTGGGTCGCGCACACCATGGCTGCGGGGCCCACAATCGGCACACGCAAACGAAAAGCGGGCTCCGGGAGCCCGCTTCGCATCACATCGTGCCGCGGCATGACCGCGGCACCGGCGCCGGTTACTGCTTGGTCGCCTTGATGTGGCCGTCGGCGTCGATGCCGAGCTTGTAGCCGAGCGAGACGTGGTGGTAGCGGCCGGCCGTGTGCTCGTTGTGGATCGCGAAGCCGAAGTTGTAGGCCTTGCCCGCCTCGAGCGTGACATCGCCTTCGCCGCCGGCGAACTTGCGCGCGAACACGACGCTCCAGGTGTCGCCGTCGAGCTTGCCCTCGGCGCTGAGCTTGTCGCCGGCCTCGTTCAGCACGCGCTCTTCGGCGACGTAGCCGTTGTAAGCCTTGTTCTCGCCGCTGCGCCACTGCATGAGGTCGTAGAACACGCCGCCGGCCAGCGAACCATCCTTGATGTACTTGGTCTTGGTGTCGCTCGCCTCGGGCATCGTGCGCGAGTCGCCGTGGCAGCTCGCCCAGCAGCCGCTGCCATCGGCCATATCGACCTTGCCGGCGTCGAGCATGAACGCGACCTTGACCGGGTTGGCCTCGTCGAGCTTCGGCGAGTTGGCCGCGGCCGGCTGCTTCCACGTGAACTTCATGTACAGCGTTTCGCCGTCGTGGGTGGCCTGCACCGTGACCGGAATCGAGCCGGGCTTGCCGGGGATCGGCTTGGCCTCGAGCTTCTCGCCGGTGACGATCTTCTCGCCCATCGCGGCGGTCTCGTCGGCATGGCAATCGGCACAGGTGTCGCCCTGCTTGAAGGCGCGGCCGCCGCCGTGGCGGACGCGGTCGATGCGCACATCGCCGAGAATCCACTCCATCGGCGACGTGCCCGGATAAAACAGGGTGATCTCGGTGGCCTCGACCTTGCTCCAGTCCGCCGGGGGCGCGGCCGTCGCGGCGCCGTGGGCCATCGCCAGCGTCACTCCGATCGAACCGGCAATCATCGTCTTCTTCATAGTCCTATCTCCCGTCAATCACTTTGTATGGTGGCGCGCGCCGCCATTAAGGTTAATCGAAGTAGTCGTCGTCCGTCATGCCCTCGGGCAATTCATGGGCGATGCCCTGGTGGCAGGCGATGCACGGCATGTTCTCCTCGACCGCGCGCTCGTGCTGGCGGCTTGCGCGCGAGGCCTGCTTCTCCTTGTCCATGCTGGTGAAGCTGTGGCAGTTTCGGCATTCGAGCGAGTTGTTGGCGAGCATGCGCTTCCACTCGCGGCGCGCGAGTTCGAGACGCTTTTCCTCGAACTTCTCTGGCGTGTCGATGGTGCCGGTGATCTTGCCCCACACCTCCCGCGAGGCCTGGATCTTGCGCAGCATCTTCGGGCCCCAGTCCTGCGGAACGTGGCAGTCCGAGCACACCGCGCGCACGCCGGTGCGGTTGTTGTAGTGGATCGTTTCCTTGTATTCCTGATAGACGTTGTCATACATCTCGTGGCACGAGATGCAGAATTTCTCGGTGTTCGTCCACTCCATGACGGTGTTGAAACCGCCCCAGAAGATGATGCCCACGGCAAAGCCCACGATCAGCAGGCCGCCCAGCGAGTAGCGGGCGGTCGGCTTCGTAAGTTGGGAGAACAATCCGGAGCGAGATTTCGATGTGTCGTCTTTTTCCATTTTGCGGGTCGTCATGAGGTTTTCGGGACGCTGGGGGCCCGGGCCAAGCGGGCCGTCCGGGAAGCACTATCCCCTACTTCAAGTGCGGGCTCCTTAACGCGCGTCAAATCCATGATCATTCCCAGTTCTTGTGAGCCGAATGTTCTGCACGGAGGCGCGTTGGGGAGTGGGCGATTCGATACGCGTGGAGCGTCCGGACGAGCGTCGGATGCGACATCTGAACAGCTGCGACAAATACGACAGTGGGGTGCCAAGGCACCCCACTGCTGCTGCTACGACTCAGACCATCAGGTCACGTGGTTCGAACGGTTGTAGACGTTGAACTTGCCGGTCGGCGCGTACAGGTTCTTGACGCGACCCTTCTCTTCCAGCGTCTTGGCGTCGAACACGATGATCTCGCCGTTCGGCTTGGTGCTGTCGGCGCGGTTCCACACCGAGGCCCAGACTTCGGTGCCGTCGTTGTTGAACTCGAAGTGCACCGCGACGTAGCCCTCGGTCTCGGTCAGACGGATGGTCTTGACGATCTCGCGGGTCTTCTTGTCGATGACCTTGATCGACTGCTGGACTTCCGGTTCCGGATGCAGGGTCTGGTCGATCCACACGTAGTCGCTCTTCGGATGGGTGCGGATGAACAGGCCCGGACCGTCGGTCTCGACTTCGTAACAGATCTTCCATGCTTCGTTCGCACGATTGGCCGGATCGTTACCCCACGCGGTCATCTTGCCGACGCCCAGGTGCGGCGTGCCGCCCACCGGACCGCACTGCGGATCGATCCAGTTGGCGCCCGGGCCCGGGTGCGGGCGCAGGTCGGTGTCGATGATGGCCTCCAGCTTGCGCTCCTCGGCGTCGATGACGACCATCTGGTTCGACGCGTTCGCGGCGATCTGGAAGTAGCGGCCGGTCGGATCGAAGAAGCCGTCGTGCAGGAACTTCGAGTTGTCGATCATGTCGATGCGCAGGTTGTCGATGTCGGAGTAATCGACCTGCCAGGTCTGGCCCAGCTCCTTGATGTTGACCAGCCACGTCGGCGCATGCGGGGTGTCGTAGATGGCGGCGACGCGCGCTTCGTTGACATACTGACCGTCGACGTTGACGCCGCGCGCGGACACGACCTTCAGCGGCTCCATCGTCGAGGCGTCGAGGATCACGAAGTGCGGCGGCCAGTATCCGCCGCCGATCACGTACTTGCCGTCGCCGGACACCGCGACGTCGCGGGCGTCGTAGGCGATCTGGACTTCGGCGACCAGCATCTTCTCGGGCTCTTGCCACAGGTCGATCTTGGTCATCTTGCCGTCACGGCCCATCGTGTACCAGAAGCGGCCGATCTCTTCGGGCTTCGGATGCTTGGCGACCTTGTTGTGCTCGACCGCCTTCATGACGTGCACGGCGTAACCGGTCGGGATGCGGGCGACGAGCTCCTTCTTGTCGCCGTCGATGACCGCGACCGAACCGTTGTCACGCTCGATGGCGAGGAAGAAGTTCTTCCAGTTGCGGCCGTGCAGCGGCTTGGTCGGATAGTCGGCCAGCTCGACGTGACGCTTGACACGCTCCTTCATCTGCTCGAGCGACAGCTCCGGCGGCACCGGCGGTTCCATCTGGATGTAGGTGGCGAGCAGCGCGATGTCTTCGGGCGAGTAGATCTTGTCGAAGTTGTTCATGCCGCCTTCGGTGCCCAGCGCGATGATGCGCTCGAGGCGCTGCTGGCCGAGCTTGCGGGTGTTTTCCGGCTCCAGATTCTTGCCGGTCGCGCCCTTGCGCAGCACCCCGTGGCAGCCCGCGCACTGCTGGAAGTACAGCAGCGTGGCGCGGTCGAACTGCTCCTTGTCCAGGGTGGGCTCGGACGCGATCGCCGAGCCGCCGACGGAAGTCAGCCCGCCCATCAACATCGCCGCGATGACGGCGGTGTAGCTCTTGCGAAGCTTCAGTGTCACTGGCATTTCAAATCTCCCTTCAGAAGTCGCCAAATGTGGCCTGTCTTAGCCAGACCGTAATTTGTTCCCCTATGGCCAGTGTGTCTTTAACCTGCGTCAAGAATTTGCGTGTGGTCAAATTATCGAGATCGGCTAGCGTCGCTCAGCCGCCGCGCAAGGCGTCGAGAATGCGCCTGCCGGCGCGCCCGTCCGGCTCCATCCCGAGCATGCGCTGAAGGTCCTGGATGGCGCGGCGCGTGTTCGTGCCGATGATGCCGTCGACCTCGCCGATGTCGAAGCCGCGACCGATCAGCAGCGCCTGCAGCTCGCGGCGCTCGGCGCGTGACAGGCCTGGATCGTCGGTCGGCCAGGGCGTCACGAAGGGGCCCGCGCCGCGCAGGCGGTCCGACAGGTGCGCGATCGCGAGCGCATAGCTTTCGGCGGCGTTGTACGAGAACAGCGCGTCGAAATTGCGCAGCACGAGAAACGCCGGCCCGTCGGTGCCGGCCGGCAGCAGCAGTCCGGCCGGCGTGCCCGACGCGGCGAGCGGCGCGCCATCGACGCGGCGCACACCGCGCGCCGCCCAGTCGGACAGCGCCGCCTTGTTGCGGCGCCCGGCGCCGCTGGCGTCGAATCCGCGCGGCAGCCGGACCTCGAAACCCCATGGCTCGTTCGTGCGCCAGCCCGAGCGTTTGAGGTAGTTCGCGGTCGAGGCGAGCGCGTCGGGCACGCTGCCCATCAGGTCGGCACGTCCGTCGCCGTCGAAGTCGACCGCGATGCGCATGAAGGTCGATGGCATGAATTGCGTGTGGCCGAACGCGCCGGCCCACGAGCCGACCAGCGCCGTGGGCTCGACGTGGCCCTCTTCGAGGATTTGCAGCGTGGTCAGGAATTCGCCGCGAAAGAACGGCTGGCGTCGCCCGAAGCACGACAGCGTGGCGAGCGAGCGCACCACCGGCCGCTTGCCGAAGCTGCGTCCGTAATTGCTCTCGACCCCCCAGATCGCGACGATGGTCTCGGCATCGACGCCGTAGGCCGTCTCGATGCGCGCGAGGGTGTCGCGCCACTGCTCGAGCATCGCGCGACCGTCGGCGACGCGTTCGTCATCGACGAGGCCGGCCATGTAGTCCCAGATCGGCGTGCGGAACTCGGGCTGGTGGTCGAGCAGTGCGACGACGTCCATGTCGGCCTCGAGCCCCCCGGTGAGGCGGTCGAAGCTCGCACGGGCGAGGCCGCGCGCAGCGGCGGCGTCGCGCAGGTCGGCGAGACAGCGCTCGAAGCCCGGCGCGGCGTGGGCCGGTGGCGCGAGCACGGCGGCGGACACGGTGGCAAGAAGGGCGAGCTGTCGCAGCGAAAAAGTCTTCATCGGAGTCGGCGTCGGTCGGGGGACGGGACTCCGATGGTACGTCAATCGATGGCGGGCACTGAACCTTTGCCGCGCGCACGCGACGAAGGCTCTCGGGAGGCGATGCGGGGCGGATTTGGGTTAAAGTAGGCCGGATGCGGGCGAGGCCCGCGATGCTCGAGGGTCAGGTGCAGATCGTATGAAATCGGCAACGGGTGCAGGCAGCCGCTGGGGGCTGTGGGTCGGCTTCGGACTGGTGGTGGTGCTGCTGGTGCTGGTGATGATCCAGGTCGACCGGCAGTGGCAGCGCATGGCCGAGATGACGCGCATCATGCAGGAGCAGGCCGAGGACATCCGCCGCACGCGTGGCGTGCTGCGCGAGATCGAGCAGGTGCTGCGAAGCGGGCAGGTGGCCGTGGCCGGTCGCGCGCCAGCGCCAGCGCCCGCGGCGGCGGCTGCGGACGGACCGCCCGATGCGTTCGAGCGCGCCCGCCGCGCTGCGGCGCAGCCGGACTACGCGCCCGGCGACTGGCTGATGCTCGCCTTCGGCACGGGTCTGCGCACGATCACGCCGCTGGTCTCGTCCGATGCCTACGCCGCCGAGGTGCAGTCGTACGTGATCGAGTCGCTGCTCGTGCGCGATCCCGAAAGCCTCGAATGGCGCGGGCTCGTCGCCGAGGACTGGACGATCTCCGACGACGGCATGAAGATCACGTTCCGGCTGCGCCGCGACGTCAGCTTCTCCGACGGCCGGCCGCTGACCGCGCGCGACGTCGCGTTCACGTTCGAGTTCATCATGAACGAGGCGATCGCCGCGCCGCGCAGCCGCGCCTATCTGTCCAAGATCGAGCGCGTGACGGCACGCGACGACTACACCGTCGAGTTCGTGTTCGCCGAGCCGTACTTCAACAGCCTGCAGCTCGCCGGCACGATGGAGATCCTGGCCGAGCACTTCTACCGGCGCTATCTCGACGACCCGCGCACCTTCAACGAGAGCCGCGGCCTGCTGCTCGGCTCGGGACCGTACCGGCTCGCCGATCCGGAACGCTGGACGCCCGACCAGGGGCGCGTCGAGCTCGAACGCAATCCGCGTTACTGGGGGCCGGTCGACGGCTCCTTCGACCGCATCGTGTGGCGCGTGATCGAAAACGACAGCGCCCGCCTGACCACCTTCCGCAACCAGGACATCGACGTCTATGGCGCACGTCCGCGCGAGTACCAGCAGTTGCTCGACGACGCAGACCTGCGCGCACGCACGCAGCACTTCGAGTACATGAGCCCGACGGCGGGCTACAACTACATCGCGTGGAACCAGCAGCGCGGCGACGCGCCGACGCGTTTTGCCGACGCGCGCGTGCGCCGCGCGATGTCGCACATGACCGACGTCGGCCGCATCATCGACGAGGTGCTGCTCGGCTACGCCGAACCGGCGGTGAGCCCGTTCAGCCCGCGATCGCCGCAGCACGACGCCTCGCTCGCGCCGATCGAATACAACCTCGAGCGCGCCCGCGCGCTGCTCGCCGAAGCCGGTTTCGCGGACCGCGACGGCGACGGCATCATCGAGGGCGCGGACGGGCGCCCGTTCGAGTTCGAGCTGACCTTCTTCCAGGACAACGAGGACACCCGGC
>DAOMOP010000133.1:0-11731 GCA_035444405.1 Rhodocyclaceae bacterium | reverse complement strand
CCGATCGCCCCGCCCGCCGCAGGCATCGTCGCCTGCTGCCTCCGGATGCCCCGTTCATGGAGGCTCGATGACGGCTTCAATCGCAACCAATCGCACTTTGCTCGTCGTCGGCGGCGGCATTGCCGGGCTGACCGCCGCGCTCGAGGCGGCCGAGTGCGGCAAGGAGGTGGTACTCGTCGAGAAGACGCCGGCGCTCGGCGGGCGCACGGCGCAACTGTACCGCTACTTTCCGAAGATGTGCCACCCGACCTGCGGGCTGGAGATCAACCTGCAGCGTGTGCGCGGCAACCCCAACGTGCGCGTGATGACGATGACGGAGGTCGTCGCGGTCGACGGCAGGCCGGGCCGTTACCACGTCACGTTGCGCGTCGCGCCGCGCTACGTGAACGAGCGCTGCACCGCGTGCGGCGACTGCGGCCGCGCGGTCGATGTCGAGGTGCCGAATCCGTTCAACTACGGGCTCGACAAGGTCAAGGGCGCGTACCTGCCGGGCGGCATCGCGCATCCGCAGCGCTATGTGATCGACCCGTCGCTGATCGGCACCGAGCAGGCCGAGAAGGCGCGCGCCGCGTGCCGGGTCGGCGCGATCGAGCTGGACATGCGCGAGCAGACGCTCGAGCTCGAGGTCGGCGCGATCGTGTGGGCGACCGGCTGGCGCCCGTATGACGCGGCGAAGATACAGCCCTACGGCTATGGCCGCTTCAGGAACGTGATCACCAGCGTCGAGTTCGAGCGCCTCGCCCATCCCGGCGGCCCGACCGGCGGCCGGCTGCTGCGCCCGTCCGACGGCAAACTGGCGGTGAACGTCGCGTTCATCCAGTGCGCCGGCTCTCGTGACGAGAACCACCTGCGCCATTGCTCGCGCGTATGCTGCATGGCCTCGCTCAAGCACACGCAGTACGTGCGCGACGCATGCGGTGCGGACGGACGCTCGACGATCTACTACATCGACCTGCGCGTGATCGATCGTTTCGAGGACTTCTACCGCAAGGTGCGCGCCGACGAGACGGTGCGCTTCGTCAAGTCCAAGGTCGCGCGCATCGTCGAGAACGAGGCCAACGGCGATCTGATCCTGCACGGCGTCGATACCGAGGGCTATCACCGCTATGCCGCCGAGCACGACCTGGTCGTGCTTGCGATCGGCATGGAGCCCGCGATCAAGGACGTGCGCCTGCCCGACGCGGTGATCCTCGACTCGTCGGCGTTCATCGAGGGCTCGCGCGACGAGGGCATGTTCGCGGCCGGCAGCGCGAGCGCGCCGCTCGACGTGAATCGGGCGGTGCAGAGCGCGACGGCGGCCTCGCTGCGCGCGATGCAGGTGATCCACAAGACCGCTTCGACGGAGGCTGCCTGAGCATGGCCGAGAACCGCTTTGCCGCGTACATCTGCTCCGGGTGCGGCATCGGCGACGCGCTCGACGTCGCGACACTCGAGCGCATCGCGCAGAAGGAGGGCAAGATGGCGCTGGTGCGCAGCCATCCGTTCCTGTGCTCGGATGCTGGCGTGCAGACGATACGCGACGACATCGACAGCGAAGGCGTGACGCATGTGTGCATCGCGGCCTGTTCGCGCCGGGCGAAGACCGACGCGTTCCGCTTTGCGGGCGTGGCGCTCGCGCGTGCGAACCTGCGCGAGGGTGTGCTGTGGGCCGTCGCGGACGGCGCCGAGCACGACGAGGTGCGCCGGGAGATGGCCGAGGACTACGTGCGCATGGGCTGTGCCGAGGTCCGGAAGATGTCGGTGCCGGCCGGCAACCCGAACCCGGCCGGGAGCCGGCGCATTCTCGTCGTGGGCGGCGGTGTGTCGGGCATGACCGCCGCGCTCGAGGCCGCCGAGGCCGGCTACGAGGTCGTGCTGGTCGAGAAGACCGGGGCGCTCGGCGGATTCGGCGCGCAGCTGTGGAAGCGCATGCCGTATCGCTCGCCGTACGCCGAGCCGCAGCCGACCGGGGTCGAAGCGCTCGCAGCGCGGGTCGGCGAGCATCCACGCATCACCGTGCATCTGAACACGACGCTCGCCGAGACGGCCGGCGCGCCGGGCCGCTTCAAGGTCACGCTCGCGCACGAGGGCGGCACGGCGAGCGAGGTGCTCGTCGGCGCGATCGTGCAGGCGACCGGTTTCACCCCTTATGACCCGGCGCGCTTGCCCGAGCTCGGCGGCGGGCAGCCGAACGTCGTCGACCAGGCCGGGCTCGAGGCGCTCGCCCGCGCGGCCGATGGAGGCCCGATCCTGCGTGCCGACGGCAAGCCGATCAAATCAGTGGTGTTCGTGCAATGCGCCGGCCAGCGCGACGCGAGCGGCGTGCACCTGCCGTACTGCTCGGGCCATTGCTGCGCGACCAGCATCAAGCAGGCGATCTACTTCAAGGACGCCGACCCGCAGGTCGACACGGTGATCCTGTATGACGACCTGCGCGTGCCCGGCATGGGCGAGGACTTCTATCGCAGCGCGCAGAACAAGGGGGTCGTGTTCCGCAAGGCGAAGGCGAAGTCGGTGGCCGGCGGCGACCGCTGCCGGGTCGCCGCACGCGACCTGATCCTCGACGAGGACACGACGCTCGCCGCCGATCTCGTCGTGCTCGCGACCGGACAGGTCGCGAACGCCGGCGTCGATCTCGCCGAATGGGACAGCGTCGTGACCCGTGCCGAGAGCGGTGATGCCGACGCGGCCCAAGCGCGCGAGCGGCTGCGCACGCAGTCGGTGCTCAAGCTCACCTACCGGCAGGGGCCGGACATGCCGCAGCTGCGCCACGGCTTCGGCGACAGCCATTTCATCTGCTTTCCGTACGAGACGCGCCGCACCGGCATCTACGCGGCCGGGCCGGTACGCCGGCCGATGGACCTCTTCCAGGCCACCGAGGACGCCACCGGCGCGGCGCTGAAGGCCATCCAGGCGGTCGAGAACGCCGCGCGCGGGCGCGCCGCGCATCCGCGCGTGGGCGACCTGTCGTATCCGATCGTGCGCCTCGAAGGCTGCACGCAGTGCAAGCGCTGCACCGTCGAATGCCCGTTCGGCGCGATCGACGAGGACGACAAGCGCTACCCGGTGTTCAACGAGTCGCGCTGCCGGCGCTGCGGCACCTGCATGGGCGCTTGTCCGGTGCGCGTGATCTCCTTCGAGAACTACTCGGCCGATACCGTCGGCAGCCAGATCAAGGCCGTCGAGGTCCCCGACGAGTACGAGGACAAGCCGCGCATCCTGATCCTCGCGTGCGAGAACGATGCCTATCCGGCACTCGACATGGCCGGCCGGCAGCGCCACACCTATTCGGCCTTCGTGCGCGCGATCCCGGTGCGCTGCCTGGGCTCGGTCAACACCATCTGGATCACCGACGCGCTCAACCAGGGCTACGACGGCGTGATGCTGATGGGATGCAGGAAGGGCGACGACTATCAGTGCCACTTCGTCCGCGGCTCGGAGATGGCGTGGTACCGCATGAGCAAGGTGGACGACACGCTCGAGCAGATGTCGCTCGAGAAGGAGCGCGTGGTCAGCCACGAAGTGGCGATCACCGATCACGCGCGCATCGCGCAGTTGATCAACGACTACGTGGCGCAGATCCGCGAGATCGGGTTGTCGCCGATGAAGTTCTGATGACCGGTCACCGGCGCCACGGCATGCCGGCCATCGAGGAGAGTCTGCACGATGAGTGACGCAAACAGCGAGGCGCTGGCCCGCTACCAGGGCAACTTCCTCAGGGAAGTCGAGGAGCGGGTCGAGGAGGGGCAGTGGGTCAGGATGTGCATGCAATGCGGTGTGTGCGCCGGTTCGTGCCCGCTCGGACCGCACTGGGCGCACTCGCCGCAGAAGCTCTTCATGATGATCATGGCCGGCAAGCGCGACGAGGTGCTGAAGTCCGACGCGATGTGGATGTGCACCTCGTGCTATGCGTGCATCGTGCGCTGCCCGCGCAAGCTGCCGATCACGCACATCATGCACGGACTGGCCAATTACTCGGGCCGGCTCGGGCTTGCGCCGCGGGGTCAGCCCACGCGCGAGGTCGCGACACGCTTCTGGAACAACCTCGTGCGCACCGGCCGCGTCAATGAGCTCAGGTTCTCGCTCGCCGTGTATTTCAAGGACGGATTCGTGCAGGGCATCAAGAATGCGCTGGCGATGCGGAAGGTGGGGTTGGGGCTGGTGCGGGCGAAGCGGCTCAACCCGCTCGAGCTCGTGCGCGGACACCGCTGCAAGGATGCTGCCGGCATCGGCAGGATCGTCGCGAAGGCCCGCGAGATCGAGGACCGGCGCAAGGGATTGGGCTGAGCGGAGCGCAACGAGATGGCGAAACGGCAATACGCATTCTATCCCGGGTGTTCCTCGCAGAAGGGCGCGTCGGCATCGAACTTCCTGACCTCGATCGGCCTGATGTGCGACAAGCTCGGCATCCAGCTCAACGAGATCCCCGACTGGAACTGCTGCAGCGCGTCGATCGGCTACGCCGAAGGCGGCGAGCTGCCGCGGCTTGCACTGAACGCACGCAACCTGTCGCTCGCCGAGCAGCACCTGCCGGGCCAGGATCTGGTATCGGGCTGCCCGGCGTGCTGGCTGTCGACGCGCGAGACGGTCGAGCGCCTGCACGCGTCGACGAGCCTGCTCGCCGAAACCAACGAGGCGCTGCGCGAGGCCGGACTCGAGCTGCGCAACGACGTCAAGGCGCGCCACATCGTCGAGGTGCTGGTCGAGGATGTCGGCTTCGACGCGATGAAGGCGCCGGTGGTGCGCCCGCTCGAAGGGCTCAGGGTCGCCGGCTACGTCGGCTGCCAGACCAACCGCCCGTTCGGCATCGCCGGCGAGTCGTTCGAGAACCCGCAATACCTCGACCGCATGATCGAGGCGGTCGGCGCCGATGCGGTCGCCTTCGACCAGAAAATCACCTGCTGCGGCGGCGCGCTGGCGTTCTCCGAGCCCGACAAGGCGCAGAAGCAGATCCGCGACATCGTCGAGTCGGCGCTCGATCACGGTGCCGACCTGATCGCCACGCCGTGCCAGCTGTGCCAGGCGAACGTCGAGGTCTATCAGAGCGAGATCAATCGCAAGCAGGGCACGACGTTCGCGCTGCCCGTGGTGTATTACTCGCAGCTGCTGACGGTGGCCTACGGCGGCACCGTGAAGCAGGCGGGGCTCGACGGGCTGGTGATTCGCGCCGACAAGCTCGAGAAGTTCGTCTGACCCCGAGTGACGGCGC
This sequence comes from Rhodocyclaceae bacterium, assembly GCA_035444405.1. GTDB lineage: Bacteria > Pseudomonadota > Gammaproteobacteria > Burkholderiales > Rhodocyclaceae > DAOMOP01. Next base: position 6,543 of record DAOMOP010000133.1, on the reverse strand, counting down.
CGGGATGCTTCGCAATCGGTCGCCTAATCCCCCGCCTGCGCCGCGCGTGAGCCGCGCTGCGGCGCTTCGCCGAGCAGCCCGCGCATGCCCTTGCGAATCGATTCGACCGCCTCCGGGGCCTCGATCTCCATGACCTGGTCGCGCACCCACACGGCCTCGTCTTCGGCCACCAGCACGGCGAGGTGATCGGCCAGGCAGCGCAGGAAGCCGTAGTCGATGCGCGCCTCGGTGTAGTCGTAATCGGCGTAATCGAAGGAGCGCAGGTTGAGCAGATCGATGAAGCGGCGCTTGTGGCGGTCGCCGCCGTCGGCCGCGTCGGCCGTGCCGAGCAACTCGCTGCGATTGTCGGCGAGGATGTCGCCGACACGATTGGCCATCACGGCGGTGAATTCCTCGCGCGCCGCGGCGGGCATCTTCTCGAACGCGATGCGGTCGGCCAACTGCACGATGAAGATCAGCCACTCCGCCAGAAAGTCGAAGTAGCGCGGCCCCGGGGAGATCTCGAAATCGGCCTTGCGCATGTTGCCCAGGGCGTGCTGCGCGATGCGCCAGGCGATGAACGCCGCAGCGCCGGCGATCTCGCGCGGCGTCTTGGGGCGCTCGTTCCTGAACCACTGGCTTTTGATTCGCATCCCTTTGGCCTCCTGGCGGCGCGGCGACTTTGCTCAGCCGTCGCGGCACACGAAGAACTCGAACTCGCCGGGGGCAATCTCGGCCCAATACAGCAGGCGCACGCCGGTGCTCGCGGTCCAGGACGCGACGTCGCGCTCGGCCCCGGGGCAGTCGCTGACCAGCCGCAGCACTTCCTGTGGCCGCATGCCGTGCAGGAGCTTGCGGGCCTCGATGATGGGGCCCGGACAGACCGTGCCGCGCATGTCGAGCTCGGCGTGCGCGTGCGGGCGGCTCGAACGGCCCTTGCGGATGTAGTAGCCGTGGCTGCCGTCGCTGCGCCGCTCGCTCGTGACGATCTGGTTGCCGGTGATGCGTGTCCACGCGAACAGATCGGCCTCGGTGCCGGGGCAATCCGAGATCAGCAGCAGCACCTGGCCTTCGGCGAGCTCGCCGACCATGCGCTTGGCGCTGAGGATGGGGCCGGGGCAGGTGATGCCCTTCAGGTCGACGATGGCGTCGGGGGTCGGAAAGCTTCTCGTACTCATCGTTCGGTGTCCTTGTCCGTGCCGGATGTGCGCCGGGTGCAGCGGAGCACTCGTTCGAGCACGATGCCGTGGTCGATGCATCTCATTTGCAGTCCTCCCGTTCGTCTTGGTTCGGCGCCAGCGTGCGCGAGCCGCGCTTCAGTCGACGCCTGCAATCGTCTTGTGCGGGACGAAGAAACCGCAGCCCAGCTCGCGGTGGCGGCCCAGTCCTTCGCACTGCAGCTTCAGAGCACTGTCCGGATGGAGGCCGTACAGCGCGAGCGCGAAGCCGCGCACCATGCACCCGTCGGCGGCGAGTGCGCGGGCGCCCCCACAGACCAGCCCGGCGGCAACCCCGAGTTGCTGCAGCGCGGTCGCGACCTCGTCGCGAAACGCGAGCTCGTGCGCGCTGCCGGTGCTGACGAACTCCGCATACAGCGTGGCCGCCGCCGCGAGCGCCCGGACGTGGCTCGCACCGATCTCGAGCGGTGCGCCGGCAATGTCGATGCGCCGCCCTTCGAGCGCCGAGGCGGCCTGCGCCAGGCGCGCGGCGGGCAGGCGCAGCGTGAGCCGCGCGCGATGCCCGAGCAGCACGGTTGCAGCACCGGTCGGCACGCTGTGCACGCCCTGTACGCCGACGTGCGGCGCGTCGCGCAGCCACGGCGCGGCTCCGCACAACGCGGTCCACAGCGCATGGCGATAGTCGGCCGGCAACTCGACGCCACGCACGGCGAAGACGAGATCGGCCATGCCGGCGTCGGCCGTGGCGGGGTCCGAGCGCGGCAGGGCGGCGGTGTCGCGCGCCGTATCGTGCGCGGGCGCGACGCGTGGCCCATGCGGATCGACGCCGGCGCCCGGGTTCATAAATCGTCCTCCGGTGGCGGGGATTCGGAGCGCGCGAGCTGGCCGGCCGCCCAGCGGCTCATCGCCTCGGCCCAGCTTCGTGCGCTGGCCGCGTCCAGATCGAACACCGTGAAGCGCCGGCCTTCGCGTATGCGCACGCGCAACAGCCTGACCGCGGTGCCCTCGAACGCGGTCTCGAACAGCTCGATGGTGCGGGGCGACCAGGGCACCTTCAGGTGCAGCAGCGGCTCGCTGGTGCCGCGCGCGGGCGCGTCGTCGTCCGTTGCCGCGATGAAGCGCGTCACGGCGTCGCTCCGGCGATCGGCAGGCGCGCTTGCCGCACGATGGGGCGCGGGCACCCGCCCCGGGCGGCGGCTGCGGTGATGACGGCATGCGCCATGTCTATCCTCCTTGCACTTGCGCTGCCCGCGCGCCTCGACCGGCGCGCCGGGCGGTCAGGGGCCTGTCGGCAGACCTCATTAGGCGCGCGGCACGCGCGGATGGTCTATAGCCGCGGAGAGCGATCGGCCGCTACCCCGTTCGGGTAGCCCCGCCACCCCCCCCGGATGGCGTGCTCGCCGTTACCGACCGGAGGGATAGTTGTCGGGCGCGGCGAACCGTAGCATTCATCAGGAACGGCAGCGTGCCGATCGGAGCATCGGCCCACGAGCGGCCGCCCCGATGGTGCGGCGCCCGTGCCGGCGGCCCGACGACCAGGAGACGCGTACATGGCAAAGAAAGCACACCCGACGCCGATGCTCGACGAGCTCGAAAGCGGCCCGTGGCCGAGTTTCGTGACCGGCCTGAAGCGGCTCGCGCAGGACAAGGACTACGTCGTCGATCTGCTCGGCCAGCTCGAGACCTCCTACCGCACCCGCAAGGGTTACTGGAAGGGCGGCACGGTCGGCGTGGTCGGCTACGGCGGCGGCGTGATCCCGCGCTTTACCGAGCTCAAGGACGAGAACGGCCAGCCGGTGTTCAAGGACGCGGCCGAGTTCCATACGCTGCGCATCATGCCGCCGGCCGGCATGCACTACACGACCGAGCTGCTGCGCAAGTTCTGCGACGTCTGGGAGCGCCACGGCACCGGCCTGATCGCGTTGCACGGCCAGTCGGGCGACATCATGTTGCAGGGCTGCACGACCGAGAACGTGCAAAAGGCGTTCGACGAGATCAACGAGATGGGCTTCGATCTCGGCGGCGCCGGACCGGCGGTGCGCACCGCGATGTCGTGCGTCGGCGCGGCGCGCTGCGAGCAGTCCTGTTACGACGAGGCGCGGGCGCATCGCGCCGTCATCAACAGCTTCCTCGACGACATCCATCGCCCGTCGCTGCCGTACAAGTTCAAGTTCAAGTTCTCGGGCTGTCCGAACGACTGCATGAACTCGATCCAGCGCTCGGACATGGCGATCATCGGCACCTGGCGTGACAACATCCGCACCGACGAGACGCTGGTGCGCAGGTACTTCGCAAAGCACGGCCTGAACGATCTGGTCAATGACGTCGTCACGCGCTGCCCGACGCGCGCGATCCGGATCAGCAAGGCCGACGCGGTGCGCGCCGACGCGCATATCTCGTCGGTCAAGCTCGACGACACGCAGGCGCTCGAGATCGACAACCGCGACTGCGTGCGCTGCATGCACTGCATCAACGTGATCACTGGCGGCCTGGCCCCGGGCAAGGACAAGGGTGCGACCATCCTCGTGGGCGGCAAGCGGACGCTGAAGATCGGCGATCTGATGGGCACCGTGGTCGTGCCGTTCATGAAGCTCGACACCGACGAGGACCTCGTCAGGCTCGTCGAGCTCGCGCAGAAGATCATCGACTTCTTCGCCGAGAACGCGCTCGAGCACGAGCGCACCGGCGAGATGATCGAGCGCATCGGCCTGGTCAATTTCCTCGAGGGCATCGGCGTCGACGTCGACCCGAACATGGTCGCGACGCCGCGCACCAACCCCTATGTGCGCACCGACGGCTGGGACGACGAGGTCGCGAAGATCAACGCGAAGAAACACACTGCCTGAGGAGGGCGACGACGATGGCTCAAGCGCAAATGCGACGCCCGGTCGAGTGCGGCATACCGGACAACCAGCCCTATCTGCATCCGCTGCTCGCGAAGAACTACGGCAACTGGCGCTACCACGACCGTCCGCGCCCCGGCGTGCTGCACCATGTGTCGCACAGCGGCGACGAGGTCTGGTCGGTGCGCGCCGGCACGCAGCGCCAGATGGACGTGTGGACGATCCGCAAGCTCTGCGACATCGCCGACCAGTTCGCCGAAGGCCACGTGCGCTTCACGATCCGCTCGAACATCGAGTTCATGGTGTCGTCGTTCGACAAGGTCGGGCCGCTGATCGAAAGGCTCGAAGCCGAGGGTTTTCCGGTCGGCGGCACCGGCAACTCGGTGTCGATGATCGCGCACACGCAGGGGTGGCTGCACTGCGACATCCCCGGCACCGACGCGTCGGGCGCGGTCAAGGCGCTGATGGACGAGCTCTACGACGAGTTCAGGCGCGAGGAAATGCCCAATCGCGTGCATCTGTCGACCTCGTGCTGCGAGATCAACTGCGGCGGCCAGGCCGACATCGCGATCGTGATGCAGCACACCAAGCCGCCCAAGATCAACCACGACCTGGTCGCGAACATGTGCGAGCGGCCGGCGGTGGTCGCGCGCTGCCCGGTCGCGGCGATCCGCCCGGCGCTGGTCAACGGCAAGCCCTCGCTCGAGGTCGACGAGACCAAGTGCATCTGCTGCGGCGCGTGCTACCCGCCGTGCCCGCCGATGCAGATCAACGACCCGGAGCATTCGAAGTTCGCGATCTGGGTCGGCGGCAAGAACGCCAACGCGCGCGGCAAGCCGACCTTCATGAAAATGGTCGCGGCCGGCATCCCGAACAACCCGCCGCGCTGGCCGGAAGTGTCCGAGATCGTCAAGAAGATCCTCTACACCTACAAGGACGACGCGCAGCCGTGGGAGCGGCTCGCCGACTGGGTCGAGCGCATCGGCTGGCCGCGCTTCTTCGAGAAGACCGGGCTGCCCTTCACCAAGTACCTGATCGACGACTGGCGCGGCGCGCGCGCGAACCTCAATGCGTCGACGCACATACGCTTCTGATGGCCGGACGGGCGCGGTGAGGCGCCGGATGGGTTGCGCGTGCAGGCGCGCGAGCGAGCAAGGAGACGACGCATGAAGTTCGGCGTGCTGATCAACGAAGGGCCGTACCAGCACCAGGCGAGCGATACCGCGTACCAGTTCTGCAAGGCGGCGCTCGAGCGCGGCTACGAGGTGGACCGGGTGTTCTTCTACCACGACGGCGTGAACAACGCGACCAAGTTCACCGAGCCGCCCCAGGACGATCGCAACATCGTGCAGCGCTGGAGCCGGCTTGCCGACGAGCACGGCGTCGATCTCGTCGTGTGTGTCGCGGCGGCGCTGCGTCGCGGCATCAAGGACGAGCACCTCGCGCCGGGCTTTCGCATCTCGGGGCTCGGGCAACTGGTCGAGTCGGCGATCCAGTCCGATCGCCTGGTCGTGTTCGGTGACTGAGGAGGGGGCGCGATGAGCACGAGCGGCAACACGAAGAAGTTCATGTTCGTGAATCGCAGGGCGCCGTACGGGACGATCTACGCCCTCGAGTCGCTGGAGGTGGTGCTGATTACCGCCGCGTTCGAGCAGGACGTCTCGGTCGCGTTTCTCGACGACGGCGTCTATCAGCTCAAGCGCGGGCAACAGACACAGGGCATCGACAACAAGAACTTCTCGCCGACCTACCGCGCCCTCGAGGGCTACGACATCGAGAAGCTCTATGTCGAACGCGAATCGCTCGAGGCCCGCGCACTGACCGAGGACGACCTGCTGGTGCCGGTCACGGTGCTGTCGCGCGAGGAAATGGGCGCGCTGATGGAAACGCAGGACGTGCTGTTGAGCTTCTGATCGAGGAGGGGCGCCGAATCATGCTGCACATCATCAACAAGTCGCCGCTCGAACGCAACGCGCTCGACGCCTGCCTCAGGGTTGCCCGTGACGGCAGCATCCTGCTGATCGAGGACGCGGTGTATGCCGCCATGCGCGGCCATGCGAGCGCGTCGAAGATCGCCGAGGCGACTCGCCGATTCCGCATCTTCGCGTTGCGGCCCGATCTCGAGGCGCGCGGGGTGGCCGACCGGCTCATCGACGGCGTCACGACCGTCGACTATGCCGGCTTCGCCGACCTCGTCGCATCGCACCCGAACTGCCAGTCCTGGCTTTGAAGGCAGGGCCGGCCCGAGCGCAAGCCCCCAATCACCCGACAAGGATTCATCCGAGGAGACGACATGAACATCGAAGTCAACGGCAAGAGCTTCGACACCGACGAGGAAGGCTACCTGACCAACCTCGCCGACTGGAGCGAAGAGGTCGCCAACCACATCGCCGTGAGCGAGGACATCGACATGACCGAGCAGCACTGGGAGGTCGTGAACTTCCTGCGCGAGTACTACGAGGAATACCAGATCGCCCCGGCCGTGCGCGTGCTGACCAAGGCGATCGGCAAGAAGCTCGGCGCCGACAAGGGCAACAGCCAGT
>DAOMOP010000132.1:0-11778 GCA_035444405.1 Rhodocyclaceae bacterium | reverse complement strand
CAGGCGCGTGATGGCCGAGAGTTCGGCCACGGTGAGCTCCTCGCGCTCGAGCAGGGCCAGCAGCCGGACCCGGGTGGGATCGGAAAGGACCTTCAAACAGGCCGACCAGGCGTCCAGGTCCATGCTTTATCCTTTCATCCGGATTCAAAGATATTGGAAGGTTAGGCGTGCCCCGCGGGGGCGTCAAGCCGGGCCTCGCCAACATCGTGATCCTGATCGTGCTGCTGCGCTGGGGCTGGCGCGATGCGGTGTGGGTCGCCCTGCTGCGCGTATTCGCCGGCAGCCTGCTGCTCGGACAATTCCTCGCCCCGGGTTTCTTCCTCGCGTTCGCCGGCTCGGTGACCAGTCTCGCGACGCTCGGGCTCGCGATGCATCTGCCACGGCGCTGGTTCGGACCGGTGACGCTGAGCGTGCTGGCGGCGTTCGCGCACATCGGCGGTCAGCTCGCCCTCGCGCGTGCGTGGCTGGTGCCGCACGACGGGGTGTTCTACCTGGTGCCGGTGTTCGCGCTCGCGGCGACGGTGTTCGGCCTCGTCAACGGGCTGGTCGCCGCGCGCCTGCTGGACGAGCTGCCCGCGGACGGCGAGGGCGCGCCGACCCGCTGACGTGGCTGCCGCAGCGCTCGCCGTACCCGCGTCAGTGGTTGCCGAGCTGCGGCGCCTCCGTGCCCGGCCCGGCTGCCGCCGCGGACGGCACGAGCACCGCTGTTGCCATCGCGATCAGGTTGCTGCTTATGTCATGCGCGTAGGCGCTGTCGTTCATCAGCGAGGTCGCGTTGTCGGCGCCGATGCGTTTTTCGCGGATCAGGCGGTCGAGCGTGCCGTTGGCGACGACGTCGTGCTCGTCGATGCCGGCGCGCAGCGCGTCGAGCGTGCGCGCGGGATCGGCATCCGGTTCGGCGCCGAGGCGGTGGAGCGCGTGCAGCAGCAGTGCGAGATGCTGGCGGATCGCGACGTATTCCTTGCGCAGGTACGGGTTGGGCGAGACCAGGCAGCGCGCGAGGTTCTTCTGCAGGTGCTTGAAATCCTTCAAGGCCTCGATGAGGTGCTGGCTCGCCGCACGCAGCGCGAAGACTCGCCGCGACTGCGCCGCGTGCGCGGGGATGCGGGCGAGGAAGTCGAGAATGCGCCCGTGCAGCGGCTTGACGCGGCGCTGGTAGTAGTCGTCGACGTCGATCGCGCGCACGCGCTCGGGCGGCGCGGCGAGCTGCTCGAGCGCGTCGCCCTTGCGCAGGCGCGCCGGATCGACGTGCAGCACCAGCGCCATGACGTCGAACACGTTGGTGAACAGGTGCAGCAGCTCGCGCCGCACCGCCTCGAGCGCCGCATCGGGCATCGCGATCATCGTCTCGTTGATGTAGCGCGGCATGCTGACCTTGCGCGGCCGCGGCTGCAGGTGGGTTTCGAGCAGCGCGACGAGCCGGCCGGTGGCCGGCAGCATCACGACGATGCCGGTCAGGTTGAACAGCGAGTGGAACAGCGCGAGCTTGAGCGTGTGGTCGTCGGGCGCGATGCCGAGCCACTGGCTGCCGACCTCGACGGCGGCGACGAACTGTCCGATGAGCAGCAGCGCCAGCGTGCCGGTGACGACGTTGAAGAGCAGGTGCGCGGCGGCCAGCCGGCGCCCCTCGACGTTTGCGCCGATCGCGCCGAGCATCGCCGTGACGGTCGTGCCGACGTTGGCGCCGATCGACAGCGCCAGCGCGTTCTCGTAGGTGATCTGCTGCGCCGCCAGCGCGGTGATGACGAGCACCAGTGTGGCGTGGCTCGACTGCATCACGACCGTCGCGACGACGCCGATCAGCGTGAACAGCAGCAGCCCGGCCACGCCCGGCACGGCGTACTCGGCCAGGTCGATGGTGTTGCGGAAGGCCTCGAAGCCGTCCTTCATGAAGTGGATGCCGAGGAACAGGAAGCCCAGGCCGGCGAGCAGGTAGCCCGCGCCCTTGAGCGCCTTCGAGCGGTTGAAGACCAGGATGACGCCGAAGGTCAGCATCGGCATCGCATAGGCGGCGATGTCGACCTTGAGGCCGAAGCCGGCGATCAGCCAGGCGCCCGTGGTCGTGCCGAGGTTGGCGCCGAAGATGATGCCGATGCCCTGGGCGAGGCCGAGCAGGCCGGCGCTCAGGAACGAGATCGTGATCACCGACACCAGCGAGCTCGACTGCATCGCGGTGGTCGTGACGACGCCGAACAGAAAGCTCTTCCACAGGCGGTCGGTGGTGCGCTGCAGCAGCCGCTCGAGCGTGCCGCCGGTGAAGGCCTTGAAGCCCTCCTCGAGCGACATCATGCCGAACAGGAAGATCGCGACGCCGGCGCTGATCTCCATGAAGTCCGGGCTCGCCCACAGCGCATAGCCGAGCAGCACGAGGATGGTCGCAACGGGCAGGTGTCGGGTCATCGGCGATTTCGAGCGGGCGGCGGGACGGAAACACGGCGTCGGCGCGGGCCGACAGCGCCGAGCATAGCTTAACGGGATGGCCGCCATGCGATACAGTCGAGGTCGACATCATGCCCTGGAGACGACCATGACCGACCGCCCGATCAGCCGCTTCCCCGTTCCCGAGCTCGGCGAGCTGCCCGACGACATCCGCGACAAGATTCTCGCCGTGCAGGAAAAGGCCGGCTTCGTGCCGAACGTGTTCCTGACGCTCGCCCACCGGCCCGACGAGTTCCGCGCGTTCTTCGCGTATCACGACGCGCTGATGGAGAAGAACGAGGGGCTCACCAAGGCCGAGCGCGAGATGATCGTCGTCGCGACCTCGGGCGCCAACAGCTGCCTGTACTGCGTCGTCGCGCACGGCGCGATCCTGCGCGTGCGTGCGAAGAATCCGCGCGTGGCCGATCAGGTCGCGACCAATTACCGCAAGGCCGAGATCACGCCACGCCAGCGCGCGATGCTCGACTTCGCGATGAAGGTCGCGCTGCGCTCGGGCGAGGTCGACGAGGCCGATTTCGCCGCGCTGCGCGAGCACGGCTTCGGCGACGAGGACATCTGGGACATCGGCGCGATTGCCGCCTTCTTCGCGATGAGCAATCGCCTGGCCAATCTTGCCAGCATGCGTCCGAACGACGAGTTCTACCTCCTCGGCCGCATTCCGAAGTGACGGCGGCGGGCCCGCGTCGCATCGCCTGAACGGCCCCTGCGTCTGACATCGCCGGGCGTGGGGTGGTGCCGGCGCGTCAGTCGCGCGTCAGGATGCGCCCGCCACGGCGGCGCGCCCCGAGCGCGCCGAGTGCGCCGTGCCCGTCGTGGGCATGGCAGATCGCGCAGGCGAGCGCGTCGGCGGCATCGGCGCCCGGCTCGCCGTCGAGCGCGAGCAGGCGCTGCACCATGTGCTGGACCTGCTCCTTGCCGGCCTTGCCGTAGCCGACCACCGCCTGCTTGACCTGCAGCGCGGTGTATTCATGCACCGGCAGCGCGTGCGAGACGGCGCCGCAGATCACCGCGCCGCGCGCCTGCCCGAGCAGCAGCGTCGACTGCGGATTGACGTTGACGAACACCTTCTCGACCGCGACCTGGTCGGGACCATAGGTCGCGATGACTTCGCGCACGCCGTCGAGCAGGGTCTTGAGCCGCGCCGGCAGTGCACCGTCGCCGCTGCGGATGCAGCCGCTGGCGACGTAGCGCAGGCGGCCGCCGAGCTGGTCGATGACGCCGAAGCCGGTGATGCGCAGGCCCGGGTCGAGGCCGAGGATGCGCGTCGCGACGTTGCGGCTGGCGGTGCTCACGGGGCCCGCCGTCAGCGGCGCGCCAGCCACACGCCGATGACGGCGATCGCCATGCCGGCGAGCGCCGCGCCGCTCAGCGTCTCGCCGAACATCAGCCACGCCAGCGCGGCGGTGGTCGGTGGGGTCAGGTAGAAGAGGCTCGCGACATTGACTGCGGTGCCGCTGCGGATCAGCAGGTTGAGCAGGCTGATCGCCCCGAGCGAGAGCACGACGACGAGCCACAGCAGCGCGAACACGAACTCGCCGCTCCAGGTGACCTGGCGGGTCTCGGTGAATAGTGTGATGACGAAGGTGATCGCCAGTGTCGGGATGAACTGGATCACCGAGCCGGTGCGCAGGTCGAAGCTCGGGCAGTGGCGCTTCTGGTACAGCGTGCCGGCGGTGATCGCGACGAGCGCGACGACGGCCGGCGTCACCATCGCGCCGAGCCCGCTCACCGCACCCGCGTCCAGCCCGCCCTTGCTGCCGACCACCAGCGCGACGCCGGTGAAGCCGAGCACCAGACCCAGCCACTGGCTGCGCGTGACCGCCTCGCCGAGCAGCCAGCCGGCGCCGAGCGCAGTCAGCAGCGGCTGCATGCCGACCACCAGCGCCGCGATGCCGGCCGGCAGGCCGTGGTGGATGGCCGTGAACACGCCGCCGAGATAAAAGCCGTGCACCAGCACGCCGGTCACGCCGATGTGCGCGGCCTGGCGCCAGTCGGCCGGCCATGGCGCGCGCATCGCCAGCGCCACCAGCGCCATCAGCGTGATCACCAGCGCATAGCGGATGGACAGGAAGGTGAGCGGCTCGGCGTAGGGCAGGCCGAACTTCGCACCGAGAAAGCCGGTGCTCCACAGCAGCACGAACAGCAGCGGCATCGCCGCCTGGAGGACCGGCCGCGACATGGTTCAGTCGGTGAACACGGCCGACGTATAGACCTGCTGCACGTCGTCGAGGTTTTCGAGCGCGTCGAGCAGCTTCTGCATCTTCGCCGCGTCCTCGCCCGCGAGCTCGGTCTCGTTCAGCGGCTTCATCGTGACCTCGCCGAACTCCGCCTTGAAGCCGGCCTGCGCGAGTGCTTCCTTGACCGCGGAGTAGTCGTTGGGAGCGGTGATGACCTCGATCGAGCCGTCGTCGTTGCCGACGACATCCTCGGCGCCGGCCTCCAGCGCGGCTTCCATCAGCGCGTCCTCGTCGGTGCCGGGTGCGAACATCAGCTGGCCGCAGTGCTTGAACTGGAACGCGACGCAGCCGTCGGTGCCCATGTTGCCGCCGTGCTTGGAGAACGCGTGGCGCACGTCGGCCACCGTGCGGGTCTTGTTGTCGGTCAGGCAATCGACCATCACCGCCGCGCCGCCGATGCCGTAGCCCTCGTAGCGCGCCTCCTCGTAGCTGACGCCTTCGAGCTCGCCGGTGCCGCGCTTGATCGCGCGCTCGATGTTCTCGCCCGGCATGTTCTCGCCCTTGGCGTTGTCGACCGCGAGGCGCAGGCGCGGGTTGAAGTTCGGGTCGCCGCCGCCCATGCGCGCGGCCACCGTGATCTCCTTGATCAGCTTCGTGAAAATCTTTCCGCGTTTCGCATCCTGGCGCCCTTTGCGGTGCTGGATGTTGGCCCACTTGGAATGCCCCGCCATAAAATCCTCTGTACGTGCCGGTGAATGAACGAAGGCCGATTATACAGGCGCCGTCCTCGCGAGCGATCGCGGCGCCGGGCGCGCCAGGCCGAGGGCTTCGCGTCGCCGCGTGATCCCGTGTCGCGATGACGGCACGTGCCGCCGCCACCGATTCTATGTAGTATGGATGGCTTCTGTGCCTCTCGTCGTGCCGACATGTCGATGATCACGCGTCTCGTACCGTTGCTGCTCCTTTGTGCCTTGCTCGCTGCCGGTAACGCGTCGGCCCGGGAAGAGCTCACCTACCATGGCTGCGTCGATGCTGCCGGTCGCACGGTCGAGGCGATTGCCGACCCCACCCTGCAGGCGGTCGTCGCGACGCGCGTCGAGGACGGCCGCACCGTGATCCGCTACAACCAGCACGTGTTGCCGCGGCTGCAGCCGGCCACGCGCCTGTTCCTGTTCGGCCACGAATGTGCGCGGCTGAACCTCGGCATGGCGCCGGACGGGCCGCGCAGCGTCGACGATGCGCGCCGCGCCGACTGCTGGGGGCTCGTCACGCTGCTGCGCTCGCGCCTGCTCGGCATCAGCGACATCGCGGTGATCCAGGCCGACCTGCAGCTTTCCGCCGAAAAGTGGCGCTGGATTCCGGGGCCGGTGCGCGGCTTCGACCTGCCCGCGTGCGAGCGCGAGGCGGCCGGGCGGCTGCAGCTGTCGCGGCCGGCGGTGCCGCAGGAGGATGCGAATGCGTGCACGCGCGCGTGCGCCGATACCCTGCTCGCATGCCAGCGCGGCTGCCGCGGCGCGGCCTGCGAGCCGTGCCTGGGGCGCTACGAGGCGTGCGTGAGCGGCTGCGAAGCAGGCCTCGCGCGCTGAACGCGCACTGCGGCACGCGCCGCACCATGCCCGGCCGGTGAGCGCCTGCGCGGGACCGTCGTCCGGACGCGGGCGTCTGCACGACGCCTGGCGGCGGCGTCGGGCGGCAGCCGGGCGCGACTTTCCGCGAACGACGATTTGGGGGCTACGATGACCGAACCGCTATTGATCGCCAGGACTCGCGACAAGGCCTTGCACCTGTTGCCGCGACTCGCCAACCGCCACGGTCTGATCACCGGGGCGACCGGCACCGGCAAGACCGTGACGCTGCAGAAGATGGCCGAATCGTTCGCCGCCATCGGCGTGCCGGTGTTCGTCGCCGACGTCAAGGGCGACTTGTCGGGCATCGGCGCCGCTGGTGCCGCCTCCGAGCGGCTGATGCAGCGGCTGGCCGCGATCGGCATCGACGCCTTCGCGCCGCGCGCGAACACGGTGGTGTTCTGGGACGTGTTCGGCGACAACGGCCATCCGGTGCGCGCGACGGTCTCCGACATGGGGCCGCTGCTGCTCGCACGCCTGCTCGGGCTCAACGACACACAGGCCGGCGTGCTGCAGCTGGTGTTCCGCATCGCCGACGACAACGGCCTGCTGTTGCTCGACCTGAAGGATCTGCGCGCGATGGTGCAGTACGCCGGTGACAACGCGCGCAGCTACCGGACCGAGTACGGCAACATCTCGGCCGCGTCGGTCGGCGCGATCCAGCGCGGGCTCGTTGCGCTCGAGGAGCAGGGCGGCGAGCGCTTCTTCGGCGAACCGATGCTCGACCTGGCCGACCTGCTGCAGACCGATGCCGATGGGCGTGGCGTGATCAACGTGCTGGCGGCCGAACGGCTGTACCACGCACCGCAGCTGTACTCGACTTTCCTGCTGTGGATGCTCGCCGAGCTGTTCGAGCAGCTGCCCGAAGTCGGCGATGTCGACCAGCCGAAGCTGGTGTTCTTTTTCGACGAGGCGCACCTGCTCTTCAAGGACGCGCCGAAGGCGCTGGTCGAGAAGGTCGAGCAGGTCGTGCGGCTGATCCGCTCCAAGGGCGTCGGCGTGTATTTCGTCACGCAAAGCCCGCTCGATGTGCCGGACAGCGTGCTCGGCCAGCTCGGCAATCGCGTCCAGCATGCGCTGCGCGCCTTCACGCCGCGCGACCAGCGCGCCGTCCGCAGCGCGGCCGAGACGATGCGTGCCAACCCGGCTTTCAGTGCTGTCGACGCGATCACCGAGCTCGGCGTCGGCGAGGCGCTGGTGTCGTTTCTCGACGCGCAGGGGCGCCCGGAGGTCGTCGAGCGCAGCTTCGTCGTCGCCCCGGTGTCGCGGCTCGGGCCGCTCACCGCGGCCGAGCGCGAGCAGACCATCCGCGCCTCGGTGCTGTACGGGCACTACGAACGCAGCGTCGATCGCGAATCGGCCTACGAGATGCTGCGCGCGCAGGCCGAAGCGGCGGCCACGTGTGCCGAAGCCCGCGCGCACGAGAGCGCGTCGGCCGGCGGGGCCGCCTCGGGTGGCGGGCTGTCCGATATCCTGTTCGGCTCGACCGGACCGCGCGGCGGGCGCCGCGACGGCCTCGTGCAGGTGGCCGCCAAGACCATGACGCGCACAATAGGCAGCGCCATCGGCCGCCAGATCGTGCGCGGCATCCTCGGATCGCTGCTGGGCGGCGCGAGCCGGCGCTGAGCCGGGGCAGGCCGCGCCGGGCACTCGGCGGACCGACAGACGGTCCAACCGGCACGAGGCGCGGCAACCCGCTCCAGGGGTGTCCGCGTCGCGCCATTTTCGAGCCGAGTTGCGGAGGGCATGCCATGACACCCCAGTCCATCGAATCGCTGATGGCCGACATCGAGGCGGAAGACCCGCTCGACGTCGGCGATCTCGCCATCGACGAACAGGATGCGCGCCGCCTGATGGCCAATCACTTCTGCGAGATCGATCGCCGCCTCGCCGAGCACGGGCTCGACGTCGGCGCGCGTCTGGAGATCATGGCGGCCATCGCGGCCCACACGATGGTCGAGAACATGGTGCTGCAGGTCGGCGCGCTGCACCGCAGCGCCGAGCGTGGCGAGTTCCGGGCATGGATGAAGCGCCACGGCCTCGGCTGAAAGCGCCGCCGGGCGTTCAGCCCAGGCCCAGCCGCCGGCAGATCTCCAGCGTCGGACCGGCCTGGTTCATGCTGTAGAAGTGCAGGCCCGGCGCGCCGGCGGCGAGCAGGCGCGCGCACAGGCTGGTGACGACGTCGAGGCCGAAGGCGCGGATCGAATCGCTGTCGTCGCCGAAGCTCTCGAACTTGCGCCGCATCCAGCGCGGAATCTCGGCGCCGCAGGCGTCGGAAAAGCGCGCGAGCTTGCTGAAGCTCGTGATCGGCATGATGCCGGGGACGATCGGTACGGTCACACCGAGCGCGCGCGCCTCGTCGACGAAATGCAGATAGGCGTCGAGATTGTAGAAGTACTGCGTGATCGCCGAGTCGGCGCCGGCCTCGACCTTGCGCTTGAAGGCGAGCAGATCGTCGCGCGGGCTCTTCGCCTGGGGATGCCACTCCGGGTAGGCGGCGACCTCGATGCGGAAGCGGTGACCGGTCTCGGCACGGATGAATGCGACCAGCTCGTTGGCGTAGCGGAATTCGCCGCGCTCGCCCGCGCCCGAAGGCAGGTCGCCGCGCAGCGCGACGATGCGGTGGATGCCGGCGTCGGCGTAGTCCTGCAGGATTGCGCGGATGTTGTCGCGCGTCGAGCCGATGCACGACAGATGCGGCGCGGCCTCGCTGCCGGAGGCGGCGATCTCCTTGACGGTCGCGAAGGTGCGCTCGCGCGTCGAGCCGCCGGCGCCGTAGGTCACCGAGAAGAAGGCGGGCTTGAGGGCCGCCAGCCGTGCCTGCGCGGCGCGCAGCTTGTCGGCGCCTTCGGGTGTCTGCGGCGGGAAGAACTCGATCGAAAGCTCAGTGGTGGTCATGATCGTGGATGCGTCTCGTTGCATGGCCGGCCGCGCGGGCAGGCGTTTCGGTGGCTCGGATGGGTGGGGTGGAGATGAATCGGGAGTCGCCGCGCGTGCTCATCCGCGCGCGTGGGTACCTGCATGGCGCATCCACACGAGGAATTCGCGGTTGCCTTCGATGTTGCCGACGCCGCCGCCGGTGATCGGCGAGTCGAACCATCCGCATACGGCCAGACCCGCGCGATCGACGGCCGCGCGGATGCGCTCCTCGACCGCGGCATGCAGGGCTGCATCGCGCACGACCCCGCCTCTGGCGAGCTGCGCCGGGCCGAGCTCGAACTGCGGCTTCACCAGCGCCAGCACGTCGCCGTCGGCGGCGAGCAGCGCCGGCCACTGCGGCATCAGCAAGCTCAGCGAGATGAAGCTCGCATCGCAGACGATGAGTCCGAAGCCCTCGGACGGCAGCTGGGCGCCGAGGTCGGCGGCGTCGAGATGGCGCGCATTGATGCCTTCCAGCGTGATGCAGCGCGGGTCGGCGGCAAGGCGCGGATGGAGCTGGCCGTGGCCGACCTCGACGCCGACCACCTTCGCCGCGCCGGCCTGCAGCAGGCAGTCGGTGAAGCCGCCGGTGCTCTGGCCGACGTCGAGGCAGATGCGCCCGCGCACGTCGACGCCGCTGTGCGCCAGCGCCGCGGCGAGCTTCAGTCCGCCGCGCGAGACGTAGCGCAGCGCCGAGTCGTCGAGCACGCGAAGCCGCAGCGACTCGGGCAGCATCTGGCCCGGCTTGGTGACCGGCCCGGCCTCGCTGTCGACGAGGCCGGCGGCGATCAGCTCGCGCGCGCGCGCACGCGATCCGACCAGCCGCTGCGCGACCAGCAGTGCGTCGGCGCGCTGCATGCCGGCCGGCCGCGCCGGCGCCGCCCGCTCGCGCGTGCGCGGCGGCGCCGTTCGCTGGCTGCGGCTGTGGAAGGATTTCATCGACATCGGCGTTTGCGGCCTGCGGCGTCGCTACTTGATCGTCGTGATGTCGACTGGATTGTCATAGACGTCGTGGCGCTTGTCGTAGAGCGGGATGGTGGTGCCGTTGACGCGGTTCTGCGCGAGGTTGTCGATGTTCACGTCGGCGATGATGATCTGCTCGACGTTGGGCGTGCCTTCGGCGGCGATGCCGTCGCGCGAGAACGGAAAGTCCGACGGCGTGATGATGCTCGCCTGGCCGTAGTGCACGCCGAGGCCCTCGACCGGCAGGCTGCCGACCGTGCTGGTCATCGCGACATAGACCTGGTTCTCGATCGCGCGCGCGTGGCAGCAGTAGCGCACGCGCAAGAAACCCTGGCGGTCATCGGTGCACGAGGGCACGAAGAGGATGTCGGCGCCCGCCTCGCACATTTTGCGCGCGAGCTCCGGAAACTCGATGTCGTAGCACACGAGGATCGCGATCTTGCCGTACGGCGTCTCGAACAGGTTGAGCCGGTCGCCCGCTGCGGTGTCCCACATCTCGCGCTCCCAGCGGGTGCGGTGGATCTTGTCCTGTTCATGCACCTCGCCGTCGGGCGTGAACAGATAGGCGACGTTGTAGAGCTGGCCGTCGCGCAGCGTCGGGTGGCTGCCGCCGACCAGGAACACCCGCCAGTACTGCGCCAGCTCGCGCATCAGCTCGACGTAGCGGGCAGTGTAGTCGTGCATGTTGCGCACCGCCACGGGCAGCTCGCGCGTGTCCATGAAGGACAGCAGCTGCGTCGTGAAAATCTCCGGCAGCAGCACGAAATGCGGGCGGTAGTCGCCCGCCGCCTGCACCACGAAGCGCACCTGGTTCTCGAAGCCGGACCAGTCGTGGATGCGGCGCAGCAAGTACTGAACGGCAGCGATGCGGACAATCATAGTCTGATCTCCTCCGGGACGTGGGTCGGTCGGGTCGGGTCGTAGTCGGGATTCAGCCACACGATCAGCGACGCATTGCCGCAGGATTCGCGGTCCTCGGGCAGGTAGTCCTCGATCACGCCGCAGTAATGGAAACCTTCGTGCAGCTGGAAACCGAGCACCGGATCGCGCAGGTCGCCCCACACCACCCGTTTCGCGTAGTCCTCGGCGCTCATCTCGGCGGCGTATTTGTGATAGCCCGGCAGGCGCCCGCACGCGATGATGCGCTTGAGATTCATCGCGCGGCACAGGTTGCGGCGCCCCTCGTACAGGGCGTGGCCGATGCGCTTGCCGCGCAGGTCCGGGTCGACGAACACTTCCGCGCCGTAGAGCGTGCGCCCCTGCGGATTGTGGTTGTCGAAGCTGCCTGCCGCGGTGATGTCCTTCCAGGTGTGCGACTCGCACCAGTCGTCCCACAGCACGATCAGCGAGCTGGCGCAACCGACCACGCGCCCATCGTACTCGGCGACGAGCTGCCCCTGTGGAAAGGTGGCGAGCTGCTGGCAGAACTTGGTGCGCGACCAGGGTGGCATGTCGGGGGGGTAGGAGCGCTTCTGCAGCGCGATCAGCGCCGGGACGTCGCTCTCGCGCGTGTGACGAACGGACACGCTGGCCATGGTTTGCCTCCTCCGCGGCGAACTCGATGTTGTTATCTTTGCGCGGCACGGCGCGACGCACAAGCGGATGCACTCGCTCGGCCCGCGGCCGGATGCGCCGGACAGGCGCCGCATCCGCCC
>DAOMOP010000131.1:0-11810 GCA_035444405.1 Rhodocyclaceae bacterium | reverse complement strand
GCAGGTCCTGGGATGAATCGATTCATTTCGCTTGACTCGAAAGACAGTTGCTCAGCGCATGGCTGGCGATGGAACGCGGCATCACCGCCGCGACGCTTGCGAATCCGGCCGACGCCTCCGCGTCGATGCGCGACGAGGTGCTGCGCGTGCGGAAGCAGGTCGACGACGCGTATCGGGCCTTGCAGCAGGTGGTCGAAACCCTGGCACCGCTGCCGCCGCGGCATCCGCTCATCGCCGGGCTGAACCGGCTCGCCCGGCAACGCGGCGAGCTCGACGCGATCCGCCGGCAGATCGACGCCGGGCTCGACAGCTATTCCGGAAGCGTCGATTCGGAGCGCTGGATCGACCTCGCCACGCGCACGATCGAAGTGCTCGCCGATCTGCGCAGTGCGAGCATGGTGGCCTTGCCCGACAACATCTACACGCATTCGTCGTACCCGGTGATCAAGGACGTCCTCTTCATGCTGAGCGAGTATCTCGGACGCGAGCGCGCTATCGTCGGGGTCGCCATCGCACGCGCGCGGCCGTTGCACGAGGCCGAGCTGCGTGATCTCGACCAGTATCGCAACATCGTCACGGTGGCCCGCCAGCGCGCCGACGCGATCCTGCACCAGCTGCCGATGACGCCCGCCCTCGAAGCCGCCCTCGCGCGCTTGTCCGCGGATCTGCTGGTGCGCCACGAGAACCTGCGCGCGGCCGTGTACGCGAGCAGCCAGGGCGGATCGCCGTATCCGGTGACCGCCGAACAGTGGTACCGCGAGGCGACGATCGGCATCGACGCGGTGCTGCACCTGTCGGATGTGGTCGGGGCGAGCTTCGAACGCGACATCGGTCAGCTGCGCCGCCAGGCCGACGCTTCGATGATCCTGCTGGTCGTCGTGTTCGTGACGGTGCTGGCGGCGCTCGTGCTCGCGATGCAGCTCATCCGGCGGCGCATCCTGCGGCCGCTGCGCATCCTCGAACGGGCCGCGCAGACGATCTCCGACGGCGACCTGTCACGCCCCGTGCCGGCGCTGCGCGACGATGAGTTCGGCCATCTCGGCCACGCGTTCGAGCACATGCGGCGCACGCTGCTGGCCGACATCCGCCAGCGCGAGCAGGACGCAGGCGAGCTGCGCAAGCTCAGCAAGGCGCTCGAGCAAAGCGCCAACGCCGTCATCATCACCGACGCCAACGGCGTGATCGAGTACACCAATCCGCAGTTCACGCTCACCACCGGCTACCGGCAGTCCGAGGTCAAGGGCCGCAAGCCGGGCATCTGGAAATCCCCCCGCACGCCGGCCGAGCAGCACCGCACGCTGTGGGCGACGATCCGCTCGGGACGGGCCTGGGAGGGCGAGCTCGTCAATGCGCGCAAGAACGGCGAGCTCTATCTCGCGGCCGTATCGATCAGCCCCGTCTTCGACGAGCACGGCGAGATCACCCACTTCATCGCCATCGAGTCGGACATCAGCGAACGCCGGCGCATCGAGTCGCAGCTCGACTTCCTGACCTGCTACGATCCGCTCACCCGCCTGCCCAACCAGACCCTGCTCGCGCGCCGTTTCGACGAGGCAGCCGCCCAGGCGCGCCGCAGCGGCACGCAGGTCGCGCTGATCGCGCTGGGCATCAACCGCTTCAAGCTCATCAACGACAGTCTCGGCCGCGAGGTCGGCGACGAGTTGCTGCGCGAGATCGCGCGCCGGCTCACGCATTGCGCACGCGCGCACGACACCGTCGCCCGCCACGTCGGCAGCGAATTCGTCGTCATGCTGACCAACGTAGATGACTGCGCCGAGGTGCGCGAGATCGTCGCGCAGATGATGGATGTCGCGCTGTTGCCGCTGCACATTCGCGGTGAACACCTGCAGCCTTCGCTCAACGCGGGCATCAGCTTGATGCCCGGCGATGGCGATCGGCTCGACAGTCTGCTGCTCGCGGCCAACATCGCCCTGCATCACTCCGAGCGAGCCGGGCACGACCTCTTCTCCTTCTACACCAGCGAGCTCAATGCCGCGGCACAGGAAAAGCTTGCGATCGAGAATGCCTTGCGCAGTGCGCTGGACAACGACGAGCTCGAGTTGCACTACCAGCCCAAGCTCGCGCTGGCCAGCGGCCGCATCGTCGGCGTCGAGGCGCTCGCGCGCTGGCGACATCGCGGCACCGGCGAATATGTCTCGCCGGAGCGCTTCGTACCGATCGCCGAAGAGACCGGCCTGATCGAGTCGCTCGGCGCGTGGGCCTTGCGCACCGCCTGCCGACAGAACCGCGCCTGGCAGCGCGCCGGCCTGCCTCCCATCGCGGTGGCCGTGAACCTGTCGGCCGCACAGCTGCGCCAGCCCGAGCTGGCGAGCCTGATCGCCGAGCTACTCGACGAGACCGGTCTCGAGGCGCGCCTCCTCGAGCTCGAGCTGACCGAAAGCGCACTGATCGAGAATCCACTGATGGCCACGGCCGCGCTACGGCGCCTCAAAGACGTCGGACTGCGGCTCGCGATCGACGATTTCGGTACCGGTTATTCCAGTCTCGCCTATCTCAGCCGCTTTCCGGTCGACGAGCTCAAGATCGATCGGAGCTTCGTCGAGGGCGTCGTCAGTGATCCGGCCGCGGCCGTGATCTCGACCTCGATCATCGCGCTGGCGCACGAGCTGGGATTGAAGGTGGTCGCCGAAGGGGTCGAAAGCGAGGCACAGCTCGACTTCCTGCGCCGACACGGCTGTGACGAGATGCAGGGCTATCTGTTCAGCCGGCCGCTGCCGGCGGGCGCACTGGCCGAGCTGTTGCGTTCGGGCCGCGGCCTGCAGGGCGCCGACGCGTTGCAGTCCCCGCGAGGCGATGACGACTGCGGCGCCGGGCAGAACCCGGCGGCCAGTGGCGATGGACTGGTGGCGACGAGCTGAGCGGCCGTACGCGCGGCAGTGACTGAAGCCTCAAAGAAGACGCGACGAAGGCACGCGGGCGGTGTCGTGGACAGGCCCCGGGCCCGACCGCCGGATGCTGTCGGCCCCGGGGCGGCGATCAGTGATGATGGCCGCCGGCGCCGTGGACGTGGCCGTGCGAGATCTCTTCGGCGCTGGCCTCGCGAACGGACGCCACGGTGCCGTCGAAGACCAGGGCGACACCGGCCAGCGGGTGGTTGCCATCGACGACGACCTTGCCCTCGGCAATGTCGGTGATGCGATAAATCATGTCCTCGTCGCCGTCGTCGCCCACGCGCTCGAACGACATGCCGACCTCGACGTTCTCCGGAAACTGGCTCAGATCCTCGACCAGCACCAGCTCCTCGTCGTAATCCCCGAACGCATCCTCGGGCTGCAGCTTGACGCGGAAGGTGTCGCCGACGCTCTTGCCGTGCAGCGCTTCCTCGAGCGCCGGGAAGATGCCGTCGTAGCCGCCGTGCAGATACACGAGCGGCTGCTCGCCCTCGTCGATCATGTTGCCGTCGCTGTCGCGGACGGTGTAGTTGAGGGTGACGACCGTGTTCTTAACGATTTCCGTTTGCATACTCAGTTTCCAGGTCCCTGACCATTTTGTAGACTTCGGCGGCGTGGCCGCGCGGCGCGACATTGCGCAATATGTGGCGAATGACGCCTTCCTTGTCGATGACGAAGGTCGTGCGCATTACGCCCATCTTCGGAATCCCATCGACCACCCGTGGCTGCCAGACATCATAGAGCTTGCAGACCTCGGTATCCTCGTCGGAGAGCAGCCGCACCGAAAGGCCGTGCTGATCGCGAAACTCGGCGTGGGTGATGCAGTCGTCCGGGCTGACCCCCACCACGACGCAGCCGAGCTGCACGAACTCGTCCTCGTGGTCGCTGAAGTCGGCAGCCTGAAGCGTGCAGCCTGGCGTATTGTCCCGCGGATAGAAGTACAGCACGACATGATGCCTGCCGATTTCGCCGGCAAGCTCGAAAAGCTCCATGTCCGCGTCCGGCAGTGAAAAATCCGGCGCAAGGTCTCCAACTTCCAGCATGTCCCCTCCCTGACTCGGGATCGATTCTAGCCGAGAGCCGGGGCGAACACTACCGGTGCTCAGGGGTGCTTGCAGCGCCATGATTTTTCTCCTCGTCGGTCCTGTTGGTGTAACTGAACGAATAGACCAGCGGCGGTGGGAACTCAAGGCGCGTTGCAGCACGGCGGGCACATGCCGTCGGTCGGCTGTTGCAGCGGCGAGGGCATTGCCGGGGCTTGCACACACTCTTGAACTGATCAAAAATACAGTATCCAAGGAGATCCCGATGCCCCCCCGCGACACCAGCCTGACCGCGCGTCAGCGCGAGATTCTCGAATTCATTCGCGACACCGTCGAATCCGAGGGGCGCCCGCCCACGCGCGCCGAAGTCTGTACCGCGTTCGGCTTCCGCTCGCCGAACGCGGCCGAAAGCCACCTGCGCGCGCTCGCGGCGAAGGGGGCGATTCTGCTCGAGGAAGGCCGCGCACGCGGCATCCGTCTGCCCGAAGGGCTCGGTCTGCCGCTGATCGGTCGGGTGGCGGCCGGCAGCCCGATGCTCGCGGTCGAGCACATCGAAGCGCGGCATCAGGTCGATGCGGCCCTGTTTTCGCCACGCGCCGACTACCTGCTGCGGGTGCGCGGAATGAGCATGCGCGACGCGGGCATCCTCGAAGGCGACCTGCTCGCCGTGCACCGCAGCCCGGAGGCACGCACGGGTCAGATCGTCGTCGCCCGCGTGCACGACGAGGTCACGGTCAAGACCTTCACGCGCAAGGGCCCGCTGGTCAGCCTGCTGCCGGCGAACCCGGATTTCGAGCCGATCGTGATCGATACCCGCCGCGATCCGCTGATCATCGAAGGTATCGCGGTCGGCCTGATCCGCAGCGGCCTGTCGAACTGAGCGCCGGGGCGACCACCGGTCCGGCCCGAATGTGCCGCCAAGCGCCCGCCATACGCCTCCCGACAAATGAACGCCGCCATCTCGCCTGCTCTCGCCGCGCTGCCGACCGACCTGGTATGGAAGGCCGGCTCGCTGGCCGCACCGGCCGAACGCGGCTGGCCCACCGGCTTTGCGGCACTCGATGCCGAGCTGCCGGGCGGCGGCTGGCCGCGCGGCGCGATCATCGAGCTGCTCGGTGCGCGGCCGGGCATCGGCGAGCTCGCCCTGCTGATGCCGCTGCTGTGCCGGGCTCCGGCGCAACGCTGGATCGCATGGGTGTCGCCGCCCTGGCTGCCCTATGCACCGGCGCTCGCGGCCGGCGGGCTCGTGCTGTCGCAGCAGCTCTTGATCGATGCCGGAGACCGTGCCCGCATGTTGTGGGCGACCCGCCAGGCCGTCGCATCCGGCGCCTGCCATGCCGTGCTCGCCTGGACCGAGCGCATCGACGGCGCGGCACTGCGGCGCCTGCAGCTCGCCGCCGAGCAGTCGAAAACCCCCTTGTTCCTGTTTCGCCCGGCCAGCGCCGCCCGCCAGCCCTCGCCTGCCAGCCTGCGGCTGCAGCTCATGCCCGCGGACGATTGTCTCGGCATCCTGATCCTGAAGCGCCGCGGCCCGGCAGCGGCGGCGGTGCTGCACCTGCCGATCCGCCGCGCCCATGCAAGCGGATACCGACATGTTGTGGATAGCACTGACCCTGCCCGATCTGCCGCTGCAGGCGTACACGCGGGGCAGCGATGAGCCGGGCGTGCTGGCCGTGGTCGAGCATCGCCCGCGTCAGCGGCTGGTGGCGGCAACTGCGGCGGCGCGCGCGCGTGGCGTCGAGCCCGGCATCGGCGTGGCCGGCGCACTGGCAGTAGCGCCGGATCTGGAGCTGCGCGAACGCGACACGGCGCTCGAAGAGGCCGCCATCGAAGCGCTCGCGACCTGGGCCGGCAGCATCACGCCGCATGTCAGCATCGACCCGCCCGACGCGATCGTGCTCGAGGTCGGCACCTGTCTGCGCCTGTTTGGCGGGCTCGCAGCCCTCGTCGACAGACTGCGGCAAGGTGTACGCACGCTCGGTCTCGACGTGCATCTGGCTGCCGCCCCGACGCCGCTGGCCGCCCGCTGGCTCGCCGAAGCGCGCTCCGGCACGCTGGTGCGGCACACGCCCGGCTGGTGGCGCGAGCTCGACACGCTGCCGGTGCACGTGCTCGCGGTCGGCGCCACGGTCTCGCCGGCGACGCTGGAGCTGCTGCACGGCATCGGCGCCCGCACGCTCGGCGATGCGGCGCGCCTGCCACGCGACGGCCTGGCGCGCCGCCAGGCCGCCGGTGTGCTGCAGGCGCTCGCACGCGCACGCGGCGAAGCACCCGATCCGCGCCGCTGGCATCAGCCGCCCGAGTGCTTCGCATCCAGGCTGGTGCTGCCTGCCCCGGTGGCGGGCATCGAGCCGCTGCTGTTCGCCGCACGACGGCTGATCGCAGGGCTGGTTGCGTGGCTGGACAGCCTGCACGCGGCGATCGACCGCTGCTGTCTGCACCTCGAGCATGACGACCACCCCGACACCGTCCTGACCGTCATCACCGGCCAGCCCAGTCGCGACGAGGAGCGGCTCGCGATGCTGGTGCGCGAGCATCTGGCGGTGCTGACGCTGGATGCGCCGGTCGAGGCGCTGCGGCTCAGCACGGACAGCCCGGTGTCGCACCCCCCGCGCAGCATCGACCTGTTCGGCGATCCCGCACGGGCGGCCGAGGATGCGTCACTGCTGCTCGATCGCCTGCGCGCGCGGCTCGGACGCGAGGCGGTGCGCGCTCTGCGGCCGTGGCCGGATCATCGTCCGGAGCGGGCATGGCGCACCACCGAGCCGGCGAGCCCCGCCGAAACACCGCAGCGCCGGCGCCGGGCACCTACGCCTGCGGCGCATTCCGGGCACGGAGCGGGCGTGGCGGTGCCGGCAGATGCGCCCGCAGCGGCGCCTCCCGGCGCAATGCCTTCCCCCGGGCCGCAGCCGGCCACGGCGGTTTCCGGCAATGGTATCGATGAGATCGTGCCGATGCGTCCGGCCTGGCTGTTGCCGACCCCGCACGCGTTGCCGTCGGTCCGCCCGTTCACGCTGTTGCGCGGGCCCGAACGGGTCGAGTCCGGGTGGTGGGACGGCGGCGACGTGCGCCGCGATTACTACGTCGCGCGCGCGCCCGGCGGCGGACTGTGGTGGCTGTTCGAGTGCCTCGACGCGCCGGGGAGCTGGTATGTGCATGGCTATTTCGGGTGACGAACCGTCCCGGGCCCGCGTTAAAATGCCCGCCCGACCCTCAGGCCGCATCGCCACGGCCGCCCAACCGACCCGCCAGGACGTCCGATGCCCCTGCTGCCCCGACGCCGCGCCGGCGAGATCGACGGTGACTTCGCACGCCGCCGCGCCCGTTTCCTCCTTCTCGCCGGCCTCACCCTGCTGCCCCTATCGCTCTGGCTGTTCGCTCGGCTCGACCGCATCTGGTCGCTCGTCGTGCCGCTCGACGGCGCCGCGTTCATGACCGCCGCGACCCTGCTCGGCGGCCTGCTGGCGATCCTGCCGCTGGCGACCGTGCTCGCCCTGCTGATGGCCGTGTGGCATGGCGTCGAGAGCGTTTATCGTCCGCGCACCCGCTCCACCCCGCTGCTCGACCGCTGCCTCGTCGCGGCGGGCGTGCTGGTGTGGTTCTCACCGGCCATCGCGCTGGCCGGCGCGGCGCTGCGCGCCGTGCTCACCGGCTCGATCCGCTTCTCGCGACCGCCGCGCGAATACCTGCTCGCCACCGATCCGATCGCGTTCTGGCAGAGCGTGGGCTTTCTGCTCATCGTCGCGGCCGCGCTCGCCTATCCGGCCTGGCACTATTGGCGC
This sequence comes from Rhodocyclaceae bacterium, assembly GCA_035444405.1. Classification (GTDB taxonomy): domain Bacteria; phylum Pseudomonadota; class Gammaproteobacteria; order Burkholderiales; family Rhodocyclaceae; genus DAOMOP01. Next base: position 4,073 of record DAOMOP010000131.1, on the reverse strand, counting down.
GGCAAGCTCGCACGGCACGCCTGATGGCGTCATCCCGGAATTATGGCTTTGCGCCAGGATTGAAGCCATCGCCAGCTTTGTCGTCGTCGGCATCCCGGCGTACGGCGGGCAATTGCCTGAGCAGGGCTGGCAACCAGTCCTGCACCGTATCCCACACCACATCGAGGTTGATGTCGAAATAGCCATGGGCCATGCGGTTACGCATGTTGCGCATGCTGCGCCACGCCACTTCCGGGTGCGCCTCAGTGAACCCGGCATAGCCGTCCATCACCTTTGTGGCGGCTTCGCCGATGATGATGAGGCTCATGATGACGGCTCGCTGGGTGCGCTTGTCGGCCAGGAACTCATCCTTGGCCAATCCTTCCACGAAGCTGCGGGCATCGGCGGCGGCTTGCTGGATGTGATCGAGGTAATCAGGTAGCCGGTTCTCGCTCATACTGGCTGCGCTTCTGCGAGTACCCTGGCCCGGAATTTCGGCGGCAGATCGCCAGGGGTCAGCAGGTCGACGTCAACGCCGAGCAGCGATTTCAGTTCGTCTTCCAGATCGCCCAGGTCCAGCAGCGTGGCGCCAGGCAACGGATCGACCAGCAGGTCGAGGTCGCTGCCGTCTTGATCGGTGCCATGCAGCACCGAGCCGAAGACGCGCGGGTTCGCTGTACGGAAGCGGCCTACCGCTTCACGCACTGCACTTCGCTTCATGGCGAGCGCAACGGACGGTCGCATGCGCATCCTTTCTCATCAATGCTCGTTCAAATTATATGCAATAAATAAATGACTGCACGGTTCCAGGTCCGGCACGGGCTGCCAATGAACGGATACCTCGCACCACACCCGAGGCGCTCCGCCTCATGCCCCCAGCCAGCCCTTGCGCAACGCACGCGCCTTGGCGGAGAGCCTGGGCCGCAGTGAAAGCTTTGCGACCTCGGCACGCGGCGGATCGAGCTCGACCGCAAAACACATCAGCTCGTCGCGCCGGAACGCGTGTACTTCGACGCGCTCGCCGACGCGGCGGCGGGCGAGCATCGCGTCCAGATTGCCCGCCGTCACCCTGAGCCCGTCGACGGCGACCAGCACATCACCGGCCGACAGCCCTGCCGTCTGCGCCGCTCCGCCGTCGAAGACGTTGGCGAGCTTCGCCTCGCCGTTGCCCGCGGCGAGCTTGACGCCGAGCGTCGGCGCGGCTCCGGCCGTATCGAGGCGGAAATCGACGCCGAACGGCTCGAGCAGCCGCGCGAGCGGCAGATCCCCGGTGCCCGACACCGCTTCGCGCAGCCAGCCGGCGAGCCGGCGTGCGCGAACGCGCCCGGCCGCCTCGGCGATCTCGCCGACCAGCGCGAAGATGTCGTCCTCGCCGACACCCCGGCCGGTCTGGCCATGGCGCTGCCACAGCGCCCGCATCACGTCGTCGAGGCTGACGCGGCCCTGCGTGCCGGCGCGCAGCTGCAGGTCGAGCGCCAGTGCGATCAGCGCTCCCTTGGCGTAGTAGCTGACGATCGCGTTCGGCGCGTTCTCGTCCTGGCGGTAGTACTTGGTCCATGCGTCGAAGGAGGATTCGGCGACGCTCTGGCGCAGCCGCCCGCTGCCGCGCAGCACGTTGCCGATCGTCTTGCCGAGCAGGTCGAGGTAGTCCTCGAGGCTGATCACGCCGCTGCGCACCAGTGCGAGGTCGTCGTAGTAGGACGTGAAGCCCTCGAACGCCCACAGCAGGCGCGTGTAGTTCTCGCGGCCGAGGTCGTACGGGATGAACGCCGCCGGCGTGATGCGCTTGACGTTCCAGGTGTGGAAGTACTCGTGGCTGCACAGGCCGAGAAAGGTCTTGTAGCCGTCGGACAGCGTGCTCATGCCGGCGTGGGGCAGGTCGTTGCGGCTCGCGAGCAGCGCCGTCGAGGCCCGGTGCTCGAGGCCGCCATAGCCGTCGCCGACGATCGTGGCCAGGAACAGGTAGCGCTCGACCGGGGCCGGCGCACCGAAGAGCTCGAGCTGCCACGCGCAGATCTTCGCGAGATCGGCGCACAGCCGCTCGACATCGCAGTCGTGGCGGCCGGTGATCGCGATCTCGTGGCGCACGCTGCCGGCATCGAACGCGGCGTGGGTGAAGCGGCCCATCTCGACCGGATGATCGACGAGCTCGTCGTAGTCTTCGGCGCGATAGCTGCCGAAGCCCAGCGCACGCGCGGCACCGAATTCGCCGTGGGCCGGCGCGAGCGTGGTGGCGACCTGCCAGTCGCGGAACGCGATGCCCTCGGGCGGACGGATGTCGACGATGCAGGGCAGATGCTCGCGTCCGGCGACGGCGAGAAACACGCTGGTACCGTTGAAGAAGCCGTGCGTCTGATCGAGGTGTGCGCTGCGCACCGACAGATCCCACGCATAGACTTCGCAGCTCACCGTCAGGCGGCGCGCACCCGATGGCACGGTCGCGCGCCAGGTGTGCTTGTCGAGCTTGTCGACGGCGACCGGCGCGCCGTCGCATTCGGCTTCCAGCGCCACGATGTTGCGCGAGAACTCGCGGATCATGTAGCTGCCCGGAATCCATGCCGGCAGGCGAAACACCTGCCCCGCCGGATCGGGGTCATCGACGGTGCAGGTGACACGGAAGAGGTGCGCCTGCGGGCGGTGCGGCGTGATCGTGTAGCGGACGGGTGTCGTCATCGGTTCGGTGCGAGGGCGGCAGTGGCGGGACGGATGTCGGGCGGCGTGCGACAGCCGTCGGAGACGGGCTGTACGCGGCACGCGGGCGGCCACAGGAGTGCCCGTGCGCGCGCCCGGATGGCCGGGATTCTATGCCCACGCGCCCGATTGCCCAATCGATGCGTGAAGTTATACTGTATTTATGTATAGCTTAGACGGCACACGAGCCGCCCCCCGCCCTGCCGATCTGCCCGCCTATGCCGAGCTCCACTGCCTGAGCAACTTCAGCTTCCAGCGCGGCGCCTCCCACCCCGAAGAGCTCGTCGAGCGGGCCGCCGCGCTGGGCATGACGGCGCTGGCGCTCACCGACGAGTGTTCGGTCGCCGGCGTCGTGCGTGCCCACCAGCACATTCGCCGCCACGCCCTCGCACTGCAGCTGATCGTCGGCACCGAGCTGCATCTGGCCGACGGACCGACGCTCGTGCTGCTCGCCACCGATCGCACCGGCTATGGCAATCTGGCGCGGCTGATCAGCCGCGCACGGCGCGCTGCCACCAAGGGGCGCTACCGGCTCACCCGCGCCGATCTCGAGGCGGGCGTGCCCGGCTGCGTGGCCCTGCTGATCCCGCCCGACGAGGCCGTGCCGGCGCCCACGGCGCTGCTCGCCGATGCGCGCTGGCTGGCCGACATGTTTCCGCAGGCGGCCTGGCTCGCCGTCGAGCTCGTGTGCGGCGCCGACGACGCCGCACGACTTGCCGTGCTGCTCGCGGTGGCGCAGCGCAGCGGGCTGCCGGCGCTCGCTGCGACTGGCGCGCTGATGCACGACGCCGCACGCCGGCGGCTCGCCGACGTGCTCGCCGCCACGCGCCTGCACACCACGGTCGCCGAAGCCGGGCTGCGCCTGGCCGCCAACGCCGAGCGCCGCCTGCACGCGCGCGCGACACTGGCCACCCGCTATCCGCCCGCGCTGCTCGCCGAGACGCTGCGCGTGGCGGCGCGCTGCCGTTTCTCGCTCGACGAGCTGCGCTACGAATACCCCGCCGAGCTCGTGCCCGCCGGCCACAGCGCGACGAGCTGGCTGCGCACCCTCGTCGAGGACGGCCTGCGCTGGCGTTATCGTGCGCCGGCCGACGCCGGCGATCCCGCCCCGCCGCCGGTGCGCGCGCGCATCGAGCACGAGCTCGCGCTGATCGCCGGGCTCGGCTACGAGGCCTACTTCCTGACCGTGCACGACATCGTGCGCTTCGCGCGCAGCCGCGCCATCCTGTGCCAGGGACGCGGCTCGGCCGCCAACTCGGTGGTGTGCTGGGCGCTGGGCATCACCGAGGTCAACCCCGAACTGGGCATCATGCTGGTCGAGCGCTTCATCTCGCGCGAGCGCAACGAGCCGCCCGACATCGATGTCGATTTCGAGCACGACCGGCGCGAGGAGGTGATCCAGT
>DAOMOP010000130.1:4255-11872 GCA_035444405.1 Rhodocyclaceae bacterium | reverse complement strand
ACTGCATCTACATCCGCCAGTCCGAGGCGCTCGGCCTCGGGCATGCGGTGCTATGCGCGTCGCACGTGGTCAGCGACGACGAGGCCTTCGCGGTGCTGCTCGCCGACGACCTGCTCGACAACCACGGCGGCGCGCCGATCATGAAGCAGATGGTCGACGTCTACAACTACAACCGCTGCTCGGTGCTCGGCACCATGGACGTGCCGCGCGAACACACGCGCCAGTACGGCATCGTCAGCACCGAGAACCACCACGGCACGCTGCAGCGCGTGACCGGCATCGTCGAGAAGCCCCGCCCCGAGGAGGCGCCGACGACCCAGGCGGTCGTCGGCCGCTACATCCTGACGCCGCGCGTTTTCGGGCACCTGCGGGCCATCGAGCCGGGCGCCGGCAGCGAACTGCAACTCACCGACGCGATCGCGTCACTGCTGCGCGAGGAAGCGGTGCTCGCCTACCAGTTCGAGGGCACGCGCTACGACTGCGGCTCGAAGCTCGGCTACCTGAAGGCGACGGTCGAGTTCGCGCTGCGCCACCCCGAGGTGGCCGAAGAATTCTCGGCCTGGCTCGGCAGCCGCGAAGGCTGAGCGCGGGCAGCGCAGCGCCGCCGGCGCGTCGGCGCCGCCGCCTCAGCCCTCGGCCTTGGCCGCGCGCTTGCGCTCGTTCTCGGTCAGGTAGCGCTTGCGCAGGCGGATCGACTTCGGCGTGATCTCGACCAGCTCGTCGTCGGCGATGAACTCGATCGCCGACTCGAGCGTGAGCTGGATCGGCGGCACCAGGCGCACCGCCTCGTCCAAACCGGAGGCGCGCACGTTGGTGAGCTGCTTGCCCTTGATCGGATTGACGACGAGGTCGTTGTCGCGCGTGTGGATGCCGATGATCATGCCCTCGTAGACCGGATCGTTGTGGCTCACGAACATGCGGCCGCGATCCTGCAGCTTCCACAGCGCGTAGGCGACGGCGTGGCCGTTCTCCTGCGAGATCAGCACGCCGTTGCGCCGCTCGGCCATCACGCCGGACACCGGTCCGTAGTCGTCGAAGACGTGGCTGGCGAGCCCCGTGCCGCGCGTGAGCGTCATGAACTCGCCCTGGAAGCCGATCAGCCCGCGCGCCGGGATGCGGTACTCGAGGCGCACGCGGCCCTTGCCGTCGGAGAGCATGTCGATGAGCTCGCCGCGGCGGCGGCCCAGCTCCTCCATCACGCCGCCCTGGTGCTCCTCGTCGACATCGACGGTGAGCAGCTCGTAGGGCTCGCAACGCACGCCGTCGATGTCGCGATAGACCACGCGCGGGCGCCCCACCGCAAGCTCGAAGCCTTCGCGGCGCATGTTCTCGAGCAGGATGGTCAGGTGCAGCTCGCCACGGCCGGACACCAGGAAGACGTCGGAGTCGTTGGTGTACTCGACGCGCAGCGCGACGTTCTTCAGCAGCTCCTTCTCGAGCCGCTCGCGGATCTGGCGGCTGGTCACGAACTTGCCTTCGCGGCCGGCGAGCGGGGAGGAATTGACCATGAAGTTCATCGTCAGCGTCGGCTCATCGACGGTGATCGGTCGCAAGCCCTGCGGGTGGTCGGGGTCGCAGATGGTCACGCCGATATTGACCTGCTCGATGCCCGACACCAGCACGATGTCGCCGGCTTCGGCCGATTCGGCCGGGCTGCGCTCCAGCCCCTTGAAGGTCAGCACCTGGCCGACCTTGGCCTTGCCGCGATTTTCGTCGCCATACAGCACGACGACCTCCTGGTTCGGCCGGATGCGGCCGCGCTTGATGCGGCCGATGCCGAGCTGGCCGATGTAGGTCGAGTAGTCGAGCGAGCACACCTGCAGCTGCAGCGGCCCTTCGCTGTCGACCTCGGGCGGCGGCACGTGCGCGAGGATGGCTTCGTAGAGCGGCTGCATGTCCTTGCCCGGCGCGCTCGCGTCGAGCATCGCGTAGCCGTTCAGTGCCGACGCGTAGACGACCGGAAAGTCGAGCTGTTCCTCGGTGGCGCCGAGCTTGTCGAAGAGGTCGAAGGTGTGGTTGATGACCCAGTCGGGGCGGCTGCCCGGCCGGTCGATCTTGTTGATGACGACGATCGGCTTGAGCCCGAGCGCGAGCGCCTTGCGCGTGACGAAGCGCGTCTGCGGCATCGGCCCCTCGACCGCATCGACGAGCAGCAGCACGCCGTCGACCATCGACAGCACGCGCTCGACTTCGCCGCCGAAGTCGGCGTGACCCGGGGTGTCGACGATGTTGATGTGCGTGTCGCCGTACTGGATCGCGCAGTTCTTCGCGAGAATCGTGATCCCGCGCTCCTTCTCGAGGTCGTTGCTGTCCATGACGCGCTCGGAGACGGCCTGATGCGCCGCAAAGGTGCCGGACTGGCGCAGCAGCTGGTCGACGAGGGTGGTCTTGCCGTGGTCGACGTGGGCGATGATGGCGATATTGCGAATGGCGCGGGACATGGGAGGTCCGGAAGTATTTGAAAAGCCGAAAATTATATCATGGGCGCCGGTTGGCGAGCGGGTCGTCCGGCCGCCGAACACGCCCCCAGCCGCGGCTGCGCGGCGTCGGAGCCACTGCCTGCATGCTAGAATCCGCGCGGGTTTCAACGGAGACAGCATCCATGCTCGCGATCATCGGCGGCAGCGGCCTGACGCGCCTATCGAACCTCGACGTGATCCGCCGCGAAGTCGCACGCACGCCTTACGGCGAGCCCTCCGGCGCACTGGTCTTCGGCCGACTCGGCGGCGAGCCGGTGGTCTTTCTCGCACGCCACGGTCACGGTCATACGATCCCGCCGCACCAGGTCAATTATCGCGCCAATATCTGGGCGCTGCGCGACGCCAAGGTGACGGCGATCGTCTCGGTTGCGTCGGTCGGCGGCATCCGCCCCGACTTCGGCCCCGGCACACTCGTGGTTCCGCACCAGATCATCGACTACACTTGGGGACGCACGAGCACTTTTTTCGAAGGTGACGACAAGCCGGTTCATCACATCGACTTCACCAATCCCTACGACCAGACGGTCCGTCAGCGTATCCTCGATGCCGCCGAAGCGGCCGGCGAGAAAGTCTTCGACGGTGGCGTGTACGCGGCCACGCAGGGGCCTCGCCTCGAGACGGCTGCCGAAATCAATCGCCTCGAGCGCGACGGCGCGGACGTGGTCGGCATGACCGGCATGCCCGAGGCGGCACTGGCGCGCGAGCTGGGACTCCCGTATGCCGCGATCAACGTCGTTGCCAACTATGCGGCCGGGCGCGCCGCGAGCGCAGAAGGCATCGCATTCGACAGCATCGAGCAGGTACTGCACGCGGCCATGGGCCGCGTGCGCCTGGTCCTTGAACGGATCTGCGCGAGCCCGGCCTGAATCTGCAAGTCATGATTGCACCTCCCCGGATCCCGTAATGCGCAGCGGGCGACTATTCGGGTGCCGCGTCGCCGTCGATGACGCGCTGCTGGACCTCGGCAGGCACGCCACGTTCGGTCATGTTCATGCGGGCGTTGGCGTGGTCGCCGCCCTGCGCGAGATAGCGAAGAATCTCGGCAACGTACTGCCGCATGGCCAGATCGATCCGCCTCTCCCCCTCCGCCCGCGCCACGAACCCTCTCCTTGGCAAAAAAGTCCGGTGCAGGGTCGCTGCCTCCGATCGACGCGAGGCTCGCGCACCGTGGCAGCGGCGCGACGATCGCGCTGTGTGCCACGGATTGCGGGCCCATTCCGGTGCTCGGGCCCGGTCACCTTTCCGCCTGCCCGATCCCGGCACGTCGAATCCCTCCCGTCAGTCCGGCGAGATACGTCCGCTCTTGTGTCCACAGTGTTAGCGAATCCTGTGCCAATCTCAAAAAGCGTATATATATCAATTCATTGTGAGATCATGGAGGTGACGTTCAGGCGCCCGTTTCGGGTAAGTGTAAAAACTTCCGACATCCCATCCGGGCACGCGGCGCCTCCTGCGCAGCATCTGCGCGAGGGCACGCGATGCCCCGCAACGCGACGGAGGTGACCAGGTGGCGACCTACGCAATCGGCGATGTGCAGGGCTGCCATACCGAGCTGGCGCGGCTGCTCGACAAGTGTCGTTTCAATCCGGGCATGGATCGCATCTGGCTGGTGGGGGATCTCGTCAACCGCGGTCCTGCATCGCTGGAGGTGCTGCGCCTCGTGCACGGGCTCGGTGCGGCGGCGACCGTCGTGCTCGGCAATCACGATCTTTACCTGTTGATGCTGGCCGCCGGACATTCACGGCGCAACAAGGACGACACGCTCGCGCGCATCTTCGAGGCGCCGGACCGCGACGAGCTGCTCGACTGGCTGGCGAACCGTCCGCTCATGCACGTCGAGGGCGCTTTCGCGATGGTCCATGGCGGCCTGCTGCCCGCGTGGTCGGTCGCTCGTGCCGCCGCACTTGCGCGCGAGGTGGAAAGCGCGCTGACCGGCAGGCAATCGGACAAGTTTCTGCGCAACCTGCACGGCGACCAGCCGGATCGCTGGTCCGACTCGCTCAAGGGCTGGGCGCGCCTGCGCGTGATCGTCAACGCGCTCACGCGCATGCGCTTCTGTACCCCCGACGGACGCCTCGCGCTCGAGGCCAAGGGCCCTCCCGACAAGGCACCGCCGGGAACCCTTCCGTGGTTTCGAGTGCCCGCGCGCGCCAGCCGGGACCACACCATCGTGTTCGGCCACTGGTCGGCACTGGGCTTTCATCGCAGCGAAGGCCTGATCGCACTCGATTCGGGTTGCGTGTGGGGCGGCAAGCTCACCGCGGTGCGCCTCGAAGACGGCGAGGTGTTTCAGGTCATGGGCTGGCGCGCGGGCTGAAACGCGCTGCCCCTGCTACCAGTAGAAGACCAGCGAGCGCTGCCCACGAGCCGGGATGTCGATGCTGCGGGTCTGCCGTTGGCCGTCCATTTCGGCCGACACGCGATAGTTGCCGCGCGGCAGCAGGGCCAGCACCAACGGCCCCTCCGAGCGGACGTCGAGCACCGTCGCCCCGCCCGCATCAACGACGATCACGCGTACACCGGCGAGATACGCCCCGCCTTTTTCAGCGAGCGTCAGCTTGAGATTGAAGCGGTCGGCAGCGGCGAGAATCGATGCTCGCTCGTTTTCTCCGATGCCGCCCGTCAGATAGGGCACGCCCTGGTAGTCCTGCAACGCGAGCGTGCCCGTCGCGTCCTGCGCCGTCGCCGAACCGATCCCGATTGCGCACGCAAGGACGATCAGTCCGGTCTGCAGAGTTCTTGCCATTGCTCGCACCTCCTTGGCTCGCACAAGTCGGGCTTCGGGCCGTCTCGCTGCACTCCAACGGCGAGCGGCCAGAAGTCCGGCGACCGTTTCATCGCAGCTCCGACCGAAGGAGCGCAGACCGAGTTCCGCGCCGTTGCCAGTCGAAACAGATCCGACGGGCATCGCCGTGCGGGCATCGATCCGGCGGCGCGCCGGCCGAATGACGCCCCCGGAACAAAACAGCACTGAAATGGTACTAAATGCAGACACGAGGCGAAACGATGCTGAGACTGAGCAAACTTGGCGACTACGGCACGGTAGTCATGGCGCACATGGCCCGGGCACCCGAGCGAACCTACAGCGCCAGCGAGCTTGCTGCGGCCGTGTCGCTGGGACGTCCGACGGTGACCAAGCTGTTGAAGCTGCTTGCACACGAGAAGCTGGTGGTGTCGCAGCGCGGCGCGAAAGGCGGCTATACGCTCGCCCGCACACCGGCCGAAATTTCGATCGCGCAAATCGTCGATGCGGTCGAGGGACGCATCGGGGTGACCGAGTGCAGCGTCGAAGCCGGCCTGTGCGCGCAGGAGGCCACCTGCATGTCCCGCGGCAGCTGGCTGCGCATCAATCGCGTGATCCGCGACGCGCTCTCGGCGGTAACGCTCGACGCCTTCGCCGGACGCGGTGCAGCAAGTGATGCGGGCGTGCCGATGCGTGCGCGCGCAGTCCCCGTTGAAGTCCTCGCCGATGAGACCAGCCGATCCGCAACCTTCCGGGAGGCAGCGCAATGTCAGCTCAAACCGTGAATCTCGACGAATTGATCAGCCGCGAGTATCCGCACGGCTTCTACACGTCGATCGACGTGGACAGCGTGCCGCGCGGCCTCAGCGAGGACGTGATCCGGCTGATCTCGGCCAAGAAGGGCGAGCCCGAGTTCATGCTCGAGTGGCGCCTGGCCGCCTACCGGCACTGGCTGACGATGCATGAGCCGCAGTGGGCGACGGTGCATCACGCGCCGATCGACTACCAGGACATCGTCTATTACTCCGCGCCGAAGACGAAACGCGACGGGCCGCGCAGCCTCGACGAGGTCGACCCGGAGTTGCTGCGCACGTACGAAAAGCTCGGTGTGCCGCTCGAGGAGCGCGAGCTGCTCGCCGGCGTCGCGGTCGATGCGGTGTTCGATAGCGTGTCGGTCGCGACGACGTTCAAGAACCGGCTCGCCGAGCTCGGCATCATCTTCTGCTCGTTCTCCGAGGCGGTACGCGAGCATCCGGAACTGGTGCGCCAGTACCTCGGCTCGGTGGTCCCGTATACCGACAACTTCTTCGCGACGCTGAACTCGGCGGTGTTCTCGGACGGCTCGTTCTGCTACATCCCGCCCGGCGTGCGCTGCCCGATGGAGCTGTCGACCTACTTTCGCATCAACGCGCTCAACACCGGCCAGTTCGAGCGCACGCTGATCATCGCCGACGAGGGGAGCTACGTCAGCTATCTCGAAGGCTGCACGGCGCCAATGCGCGACGAGAACCAGCTGCACGCCGCAGTCGTCGAGCTCGTCGCGCTCGAAGGCGCGCAGATCCGTTACGCCACGGTGCAGAACTGGTATCCCGGCGACAGGGAAGGGCGCGGCGGCATCTACAACTTCGTGACCAAGCGCGGCGACTGCCGCGGCGCCGACTCGAAGATCTCGTGGACCCAGGTCGAGACCGGCTCGGCGATCACGTGGAAGTATCCGAGCGTGATCCTGCGCGGCGACAACGCGGTCGGCGAATTCTATTCGGTCGCGCTGACCAATCATCACCAGCAGGCCGACACCGGCACGAAGATGATCCATCTCGGCCGCAACACGCGCAGCACCATCCTGTCGAAGGGCATCTCGGCCGGTCGGGGCAGCAATGCCTACCGCGGGCTCGTCAAGGTCGCCAAGAGTGCGCAACACGCGCGCAACTACACCCAGTGCGACTCGCTGCTGCTCGGCGATCGCTGCGCCGCCCACACTTTTCCGTACATCGAGGTCAGGAACGCGAGCGCCCGCGTCGAGCACGAGGCGTCGACCTCACGCATCGGCGAGGACCAGCTGTTCTACTGCCAGAGCCGCGGCATCTCGGCCGAGGATGCGGTGTCGCTGATCGTGAACGGATTCTGCAAGGAAGTGTTCAAGGAGCTGCCGATGGAGTTCGCCGTCGAGGCCCAGAAGCTGCTCGGCGTGAGTCTGGAAGGCAGTATCGGATGACGGAGATGTTCCCCATGCTCGAGATTCGCAACCTGCACGTATCGGTCGACGACAAGCCCATTCTGCGCGGCCTCGATCTCGACGTCGGAGCGGGCGAAGTCCACGCGATCATGGGCCCGAACGGCTCGGGCAAGAGCACGCTCGCGCACGTGCTGGCCGGCCGCGACGGCTACACCGTC
>DAOMOP010000130.1:0-4245 GCA_035444405.1 Rhodocyclaceae bacterium | reverse complement strand
GGCACGGTCCGCTATTGCGGCGCGGACCTGCTCGCGCTGCCCGCCGAGGAGCGCGCCCGCGAAGGACTGTTCCTCGCCTTCCAGTATCCGGTCGAAATCCCCGGCGTGGCGAACATCTACCTGCTCAAGGCGGCGCTGAACGCGCAGCGCAAGCACCGCGGCGAGTCCGAGCTCGATGCGATGGATTTCCTCGCGCTGGTGCGCGACAAGCTGCGTCTGATGGACATGGACGAGTCGCTGCTGTACCGCGCGGTCAACCAGGGCTTTTCGGGCGGCGAGAAGAAGCGCAACGAGATCCTGCAGATGGCGGTGCTCGAGCCACGGCTCGCGATCCTCGACGAGACCGACTCCGGTCTCGACATCGACGCGCTGCAGGTCGTCGCCAACGGCGTGAACAGCCTGCGCCGTGAGGACCGCGCGATCATTCTCGTCACGCACTACCAGCGTCTGCTCGATCATATCCGGCCGGATCGGGTGCACGTGCTCGCGCAGGGGCGCATCGCGCGCTCGGGCGGTCCGGAGCTCGCGCTCGCGCTCGAGGAACGCGGCTACGGCTGGGTCGAGTCCGGCGAGGCGGCCGACGCTGGAGCAGAGGAGGGGAGGGCTGCAACGTGAGCGCCTTCACGACTAACCCGCTCAGCGCCGACCCGCTCGCCGCCCTGGCTGCGTGCCAGACGCAGCTGCCGGGCAGCGCGCTGCCGTGGCTGCGCCGCCGGCGCGACGCGGCATCGGCGCGCTTTGCCGAAACCGGTTTTCCGACCACGCGTGACGAGGACTGGAAATACACCAGTGTCGCCGCGATCGCGCGGCGGGCCTTCGCCCCGGCAGCGGCGGTGCCGCCCGCTCGTGTGCAGCGCGCCGTCTCGGCGTTCGACTTCGTCGGCGGCAGTCTGCTCGTGTTCGTCAACGGCCATCATGTCCCGGCGTTGTCGCGGCTGCACGAGCTGCCGGCCGGCACCGTCATCGACAGCCTTGCGGCGCGGCTCGCACGCGAATCCGCCGAGCTCGAGACATTGCTGTATGGGCCGCAGGACGGCGACGATGCATCGGTGTCGAACGGCTTCACACTGCTCAACGACGCGTACTGGAGCGACGGCGCCTTCATCGCAATCGCGCCCGCCGTCGTCATCGATGCGCCGATCCACCTGCTCTTCGTCACCATGGCCGATGAGGCCGGGCAGGGTACGACGGCAGCCACCTTCGTGCGCAACCTGATCCGCGTCGGCCGCGGCGCCCGCGCGAACGTCATCGAGCACTATGTCGGCGTGCAAGGGCCGGCCTATCTGACCGATGCGCACACGCGCGTCGTCGCCGAAGAGGGTGCCGTGCTGAACCACTGCAAGCTGCAGGAGGAGGCTGCGCGGGCCTTCCACATTGCCACGCTGCAGTTCGCGCAGTCGCGTGCGAGCCGAGTCGTGTCGCAGTCGTTCGCGCTCGGCGCGCAGCTCTCGCGCAACGACATCGCGACGCGGCTAGACGGAGAGGACTGCGAGGCCACCCTGCTGGGGCTGTACGTCGGCGACCGGCGCCGGCACATCGACCACCACACGCGCATCGACCACCTGCAGCCACGGTGCACGAGCCGCGAGCATTACAAGGGCGTGCTCGACGACGCCGCGCGCGCGGTGTTCAACGGGCGGGTGCTCGTGCATCGCGACGCGCAGCACAGCGACGCGGAGCAGGCCAACCACAATCTGCTGCTGTCCGACGACGCCGAGGTCGACACCAAGCCGCAGCTCGAGATCTACGCCGACGACGTCAAGTGCAGCCACGGCGCGACGGTCGGCCAGATCGATGCCGAACAACGCTACTATCTGCGCACCCGCGGCATCGACGACGCGACCGCGCGGGCGATGCTGATCCGGGCCTTTGCCGACGAGATCGTCGCACAGGCCGAGCCGGCGCCGCTGCGCACGCGGCTCGAGGCGTGGCTCGGCACGCACCTGGCGACTCACGACAAGGAGAGGACATGCAAGGAGCTGGAGACGAGCTGAAGCGGGTCGACGAGGCGGTCCGTACGCAAGCGCCGGATTTCGCGCGGTTGCGCGAGGATTTCCCGATCCTCGCCCGCAGCGTCCATGACAGGCCGCTCGTCTATCTCGACAACGCGGCGACGAGCCAGAAGCCGCAGTCCGTTATCGACTGCGAGGCCCACTACTACCGCATGCTCAACGCCAACGTGCACCGCGGCGTGCACCGGCTGAGCCAGGAGGCCACCGACGCGTACGAAGGCGCGCGCGACACCGTCCAGCGCTTCGTCAACGCCGCCTGCCGCGAGGAAATCGTGTTCGTGCGCGGCACCACCGAAGCGATCAATCTGGTCGCGAACAGCTACGGCAGTCGCTTCGTCGCCGGCGACGAGATCGTCATCACGCACATGGAGCACCACTCGAACATCGTGCCGTGGCAGCTCGCCTGTGAGCGCAGCGGCGCGGTGCTGCGCGTCGCACCGGTCGACGACCACGGCGAGCTCGAGCTCGACGCCTTCGAGCGCCTGCTCGGCCCGCGTACGCGGCTGGTCGCGCTGACCCATGTGTCGAACGCGCTGGGCACGATCAACCCGGTCCGCGAGCTGGTTGCGCGCGCACATGCGCACGGCGCCGCCGTGCTGCTCGACGGCGCCCAGGCGGTGCCGCACCTGCGCCCCGACGTGCAGGCGCTCGACTGCGACTTCTATGCCTTTTCCGGCCACAAGCTGTACGGGCCGACCGGCATCGGCGTGCTCTACGGCAAGGCCGCGCTGCTCGAGTCGATGCCGCCGTGGCAGGGCGGTGGCGACATGATCCGCCGCGTCAGCTTCGACGGCACGACATTCAACGACCTGCCGTACAAGTTCGAGGCCGGCACGCCGAACATGGCCGGCGCGATCGGCCTCGCTGCGGCGATCGACTACGTGTCGCGCATCGGATTCGACGCGATCGCGGCGCACGAGCATGCGCTGCTCGACCATGCGACCGAACGTGCCCGCGCCACACCGGGCCTGCGCCTGATCGGCACGGCGCGCGACAAGGCGGCGATCCTGTCGTTCGTGCTCGACGACGTGCACGCGCACGACGTCGGCACGATCCTCGATCTGCACGGCGTCGCCGTGCGTACCGGGCACCACTGCACGATGCCGCTGATGGAACGCTTCGGGGTGCCGGCGACGGTGCGTGCTTCGTTCGCGCTGTACAACACGCGGGCCGACATCGATGCGCTGTTCGAGGCGCTCGCGCACGTGCGTGAGGTGTTCGGCGATGGCTGATCTGCGCGAGCTCTATCAGGAGGTGATCATCGACCACGGACGGCGGCCGCGCAATTTCGGACCGCTGCCCGACGCGAATCGTCACGCCGAAGGCTTCAATCCGCTGTGTGGCGACGAGATCCGGCTGCACCTGAAGACGCGCGACGGCGTGATCGAGGACGCGCGTTTCGAAGGCGCGGGCTGCGCGATCTCGACCGCCTCGGCATCGTTGATGACCGAGGCCCTGAAGGGGCGCAGCGAGGCCGACGCGATGGCCTTGTTCGCCGGCTTTCGCACGCTGGTCACGGGCGGGCATGCGGAGCAGGGCGACGTACCGCTGGGCAAGCTGGCCGTGCTTGCCGGGGTGACCGAGTTCCCGACGCGCGTCAAGTGCGCGACGCTTGCGTGGCATACGCTCGAGGCGGCACTGACAGGGCGGGCGCAACCGGTGTCGACGGAGGACTAGGACGACGACGGCGGGCCGGACCGCGCCGCTGCGGAAATCATGCGGAGGACATTCACCGCGAGGATCATGGCATGAGCATCATCGACTGGCTGAAGAAGCACGACGAAGGCGGGCGCGGCGATCGCGAACCTGCCACGCCCGGCGGCACCGACGACACGCTGCGAGAGGCCGTGATCGAAGCGCTGCGCACGGTCTACGACCCCGAGATTCCAGTGAACATCTACGACCTCGGGCTGATCTACGCGCTGTCGATCGATGCGAGCGACGGCAGCGTCGACATCAGCATGACACTGACGGCGCCCGGCTGTCCGGTCGCGGCCAGCTTTCCGGCCACCGTCGAGCGCGCCGTGCGCGCCGTTCCCGGCGTGAGCAAGGCGCGCGTCGAACTGGTCTGGGACCCGCCGTGGTCGCGCGAGCGCATGAGCGAGGCGGCACGGCTGCAGCTGGGGATGCTGTGAGATGGCGCAATGGCTCGATGTGGCCGCGGTCGCCGATTTTCCACCCGACAGCGTGCGCGTCGTCGAGCTCGACGACGGCCGCCAGGTCGCGGTGTTCA
>DAOMOP010000129.1:0-11915 GCA_035444405.1 Rhodocyclaceae bacterium | reverse complement strand
GGCGCCGCACGCGGCGTACCGCCGGGATGTAGGCCCACACGTCATTGACCTTGGCCGAGTCGTGCATGACCGTGAAAGTGCCCAGCCCCTTCATGTCGGCGGGCGACTTGAAGTACAAGAGCTGCCGGCCGCGCTCGTTGCCGTCGCCCTCGACCGGCTCACCGGCGAGCCGCCCCTTCATCGCGTAGCGCGTGAACTCGGCGACCGGCTCGGCGTGCACGCCGCGATTGCCGTCGATCAGCACCTGCGTGAAGAACGGCACGTAGGCGACGTCGCCGGTGAGCTGGCCGAGGTGCCAGTTCCAGATCACCTTTTCGGCGGCCTGCGGGTCGGCCATGTCGATGTCCGGGAAAGGCTGGCCGGCGCCCCAGCCGTCGACCTGGCAGGTCTCGGCGTTGATCGCAGTCCTGCCGGCATTGGCCTGCGAGGCTTGCAGCCATTTCGGGTCGAGCGGGATCTCCTTCGCTTTCGCGAGCGGCAGCTTCCAGCCGTTGTTGCGGATGCGCCACTCCATGCGCTCGGTGAGCAGGCTCGCGATCGTATGGCCCTCGAAGGTGTCGTTGAGGACGCGATCGATGTTCTCGGCCGAGACGATCGTGCCTTCGGCGAGCTCGGCCGCCGCGGTGGCGAGCGGACCCATCAGCAGCGCGGCCGCGACCGCGCCGAGCAGGGGTTTGTGCAGTGTCAGCATTGCATGCGTCTCCGTGCCGGTTCAGAACAAATAGGTCAGGCTGGTGTAGAGCTGGTCGCGCTTGTGGAAGTAGCCGAACAGGCTCGCACGGTCGCAACTGGCGGCGTTCGGGAAGCCGCACTTTCTCGCGTCGCGCCAGTCGTCGTCCCAGAACTTGTCGTACTCGATCTTCCAGCGCAGGTTCTTGCTCAACTCCATCGTCACCGATGGCACGGCAAAACCGCCGCCATAGCTCAGGTCGCTGCCGACCACCAGCTCGGGCTTCACACGGCCGTGCTTGTAGCTGAGGCTGAAAATGCCGGTGAGCAGGAAGGAGTGCTCCTTGGTACGCGCACCCCAGCCGACGGCGTTGAGCAGGCGGTCGCTCGAGCGATAGTTCTGCACCCACTTGTCGAACAGCTGCACCGAGAAGAACATCGGCTTCTCGCTGCCGAGCAGCCGCTGCGTGAAGGCGAGGTTCTTGTCCATGCGCAGCATCCACGCGAGCACGTCCTTGCGCTTGACGCCGTCGAAACCCGGTGCGACCGCCTGCGAGATCAGCGTCGGTGTCGGCAGCAGGATCTGGTACGGGGCATCCTTGATGTAGGCGATCTCGGTGCTGAACACCGCGTCGGCCCATTCCGCATAGCCGCTGGCGGTGACGCCGAACACGTCGACGAACGGGTAGATGACGTCGCCGGCGAGCCCGCGCGTGTCGCGGCGGCCGAGCGTCTTCGCGCCCGACGGCACCTCCGGCATGCCGAGGAGCTTCAAGGTGCTCGACGCGTTCATGATCGGCGTCGGCCAGAAGGTCTTCAGATACGACACCGAGTAGTTCACGTCGCCCGCCATCGCGCTCCAGCGCACGCCGCCGGTCGGCTTGCGATAGTCGCCCTTGCGGTTGCCGTAGTCGTACGGATCGATGTTGCGGAAGTCGACGCCGGCATAGGGCTGGCCGGCCCAGCGCCCGCCGTAGATGTCGAGCTCGGTGCCGATGTCTTCCTTGCGGTCCCAGCCGGGACGCAGGAACATCTCCAGCCCGCCGTCGTACTCGGGCATGTCGACGTTGAGCTTGACCATGATGTTGGGCTTGCGCAGTTCCTCGTTGGCGGGCTCGAGAAAGGAGCGCCAGGTGTAGTCGAAGCCGTGCACGAGGTCGTTGGCGGCGAAGAAGTCGGTCTCGCCCCAGGCGATCTGCTGCTTGCCGAAGCGCACGCGGCTGCGCGCACCGACCGGGAAATCCACATACAGCTCGCGCACGACGTCACCGATGTCGTGGCGGTTGTACAAATCCATGATGTCACCGCGCGCACCGGAGCGGAAATTGTTCGCGCCGATCTTCTCGAGGTGACGCAGAAAGCTCGTCTTGAACTCCTGCGAGGCGCGCAGCTTCGCGATCACCGACACGTCGTCGGTCGCCTTCCAGTCGAGGTTCAGGCGTGCCGTGGTGCGCACCATCGACAGCTTGCCGCGGTCGTCGAAACCGGGGGTGTCGACGCGATTCGCCATGTTCCACGACAGTTCCTGGCGCAGATAGCCGTCCACATGGAGCCGCCCATCGGCGGCCTGCAGCGGCACCGCGAGCGCGGCGAGCGCAAGCGCGAGACCCAACCGTACCGGCGACGGGGGTGGTCCGCCGTGCCTTCTGTGCTCGATTTTCATGTATCTCCCCTTGTTGTTGTCGAAATGCCGCTGCTCGCAAGAACATCGCATCGCGGGACCGCGGCCTCAGGCACCCTGTATGGCAGCGCACGCGGGCTCGTCGGCGGGACCGCCACGCTTGCCGAAAATGAACTCGGGCTCGAACACCTTGATCACCGCCGGCATCACGAACAGCGCGGACATCGCCGAGATGGCGAGCCAGATCGCCATCAGCAGGCCCATCTCGGCCTGGAACTTGAGCGACGACGACCACCAGATCAGCGTGCTGACGATCAGCACGCCGGCGGTGACCACCACGCCCATGCCCGACGAATGGAGCGCGCTGCCGATGGCCGCGTCGACCGAGCGGCCCCGTGCGTACTCGCTCTTGATGCGGTCGGCGATGTAGACGGCATAGTCGACGCCCAGCCCGATGCCGAGCGCGGCCACCGGCACGGTATTGATGTTCATGCCGATGCCCTTCCACGCCATGAAGCTGAAGGTCAGCGTGTTCGAAATGATCACCGGCAGCATGAACAGCATTCCCGCCACCGACGAGCGGTAGGTCACCATGCACAGCACGACGAGCACGACCAGCGCGAGCGCAATCGACTCGATCTGGCTCGACAGGATGATTTCATTGACCGCCGCGATCACGCCGATCACACCGCCAGCGAGTTGCCACTGCCCTTCGGCGAGCGGGTTGGCGGCGATGAACTCCTTCACGCGCGCGACCGCGGTGCGGATGGTCTCGCCCTGGCGGTCGCGGAACATCAGCGTCACCGCGCCGTTGGCGTAATCCGAATCGACGAAGCGGTCCATGTCGCCCGGTTCGGAGATCGAGTCGAGGATCGCCATCAGGCTGCCGTTGATCGCGTCGCTGTCACCGAGCTCGAGGTAGCGCGGGTTGCCCTCGCGCAGCGTGCGATTGACGATCGGCAGCACGTCGGCGATCGACACCGAGCCGCCGACCTCGGGCTGCACCTCGATGAAGCGCTGCAGCGCGTTCATCGCCAGCAGCGCCTCGTTGCGTTTCACGAAGCCCGCGTCGTCGTCCTGGCCGAGCACGACGAACATGCGATCGACACCTTCGAAGCGCGCGTTGATCGCCGCCGCGTCGAGGTTGTAGCGCGAGTCGGGCCACAGGATCGGCGAGCCGGGCTGCGGGTCGCCGATCTTGAGATTGAACGCATACAGCCCGGAGCCGAGCATCACCGCGGCGCTGCACGCGACCACCGCGTAGCGCATCTTCGACGTGCCCAGCCACACGCCGAGGTCGAGCAGCCGGCGCAAGAGCGGCGTCACGTCCAGCCCATGCACGGCGCCGTGCGGGTGGCGGATGAAGGACAGCAGCACCGGCGTGAGCACCAGCGCGCTCACCACCAGCGTCGACACCCACACCACCGCGAGGATGGCGAGCTTTTGCAGCATCGGGATCGGGCTCAGCATCACCACGGCGATGCACGCCGCATCGGAGACGACGCCGAGCAGGCCCGGCCGCAGCAGGTCGCGCAGCGCGATCAGTGCCGCCTCGCGCGCACTCTCGCGGCCCGCCTCGATGTTGGCGATCTCGTCGTCGAAGCGGTTGATGATCTGTACCGCGTGCGACACCGCGCGCGAGGTGATCAGCATCGCGACGACGATCACCAGCGGCTCGAAGCTGATGCCGATCAGCGCGCACAGCCCCAGCGCCCACGTCGCGCTGACCGCGCCGGCCACCAGCGGCAGCAGCACGCTGCGCCAGGTGCGCAGGATCACGAACAGCAGCGCCAGCGTCAGTCCGACCGCCATCGCGATGATCTGCAGCGTCTCGGGCAGGTAGTGGTTGACCCAGCCGAACAGCATCGGGTCGCCGACCACGGCGATGTCGATGCGCTCGTCCTCGAAGCGCTCGACCAGCGCCGAGATCTCGTTGAATACCTTTGCGTAATCGACCTCGCGATCGATGAAATCCACCGTGATCAGCGCCGCCTTCAGGTCGCGCGACACGTAGGCGCCGTGCACCAGCGGGTTGCGCAGCACCGACGCCCGGAGCTCGGCGATCTCTTCGGCGGTGCGCGGCACCTCGGGCCACATCAGCGAGCGCGTCTCGATGCCTGCGGTCGAGGCGCGCACCTCCTTCAACTTCTTGCTCGCCAGCGAAATGATCTGGAACGGATTGACCGCCGAGATCTCGCGCAGCCCCAGCGTCAGCGCGCGCACCGTCTCGAGCACGTGCGGCTGGAAGATGTCGCCGTCGCGCGCCTCGACCATGATGGTGACCATGTTCGAGCCGCCGAAGGTGTCCTTGAAGCGCTCGTGCGTCTTCACGTAGGCGTGCTCGCTCGGCAGCATGTCCTCGAAAACCGTGCGCACGTCGACGCGCGTCGCGGAGAAGCCCAGCACCAGCGTCACCACGGCCATGCACGCGAGCACCCAGGCCCGCCGGCGTATGCACATCTGCGCGAATGTCTCGATCATGGAAGCGTCCGTCTGCCGGCAGTTGGAAGAGAGATGAGGTTCGTGACTTGCCGGCTTCAGTCCGACCCTGGCGGCCGACCGTTCGGGTTGCCGAGGGGCCGCCACTGCCCGTCGGCCCACAAGCCCACGCTCGCGCCGGCGAACCACACGCCGGCCGCGGTCGGCAGCAACCGCGTGTGCCAGGCGTACTCGCGCTCGGCCACGCGGCCGTGCTGCCACTGGCGGCCGGCCGCATCGCCGGCGAGCCACACGCCCTGATCGCCCGCGGCCACCCAGCGCCGGCGCTTGTCGTCCCAGACGACGTCGTACAGGTGCTCGCGCACACCGCTGTCGATGCGCGTCCAGTGTTCGCCGGCATCGTCGGTCACCAGCACGACGCCCTCGAGCCCGATGGCGACGCCGTGCCGTGCATCGCGGAAAGCCACCGCCATCAGCGAGCTTTCGACCGGAGCGGTGAATGCCTCCCAGCTCAGGCCGTCGTCAGTGCTGCGCAGCATCTGGCCGAACTCGCCGACCACCCACAGCAGTCCGCCGCCGGCCGCCGCGATGCCGTTCCAGGCGGTGTCCTGCTCGGGGTGGCGGCGCTGCCAGCTGCGGCCGTAGTCGATCGTCTCGAGCAGCGCGCCCATCTCGCCGACCGCCCAGGCGCGCCCCGCCTGCTGTACGTGCACCCGGATCAGCTTGTTGGCGACCTCTGAGCGCGGCACCTCGGGTGCGGGCGTCCAGGTCTTCCCGCCGTCGGCAGTCACGAGCACGATGCCGTCATTGCCGACGGCAACGGCGCGGTCCGCATCCCACGCCGCGAGATCCTGCAGCGTCGCCTGCACCGGTGTGGCCACGCGCTCGGCCGTGCCGTCCGCGCCGACCGCGACGATCTTGCCACCACTCCCCGCGAGCCATAGCGCGCCGGACGGCAACGCTGCGAGGCCGTGGTAGTGGTCGCGCCGCTCGATGACAGGTGGCTGGACCGTGTCGCCGACTGGCTGCGGCCGGATGAAGAACGCGGCCCACAGCAGGCCGCCGATGATCAGCCACGGCAACAGCGCGACCAGCACGCGCACGGGCGAGAATCCGGACGTGCCCACCTCCGGGGACGGGTGGCGGTTTGCCGGACCGACGGCAGGCAGCGGCGGTACGATACGGACATCGTCGGGCAGTCGATCCATCGGCATGCAGCGCTCATCAAGGTGTTCGCGGGACGACCGGAACGCCCGGCCATCGATGGGCGTAACGCTAAGGCTGCGGAGGTTGAGCGACTATCCGCTCGATGCAGGACCTATCCGATTCGTGCACGACAATAGGAAGTGCCATGCATAGCGGCGACGACTCGACGGCGGCCTGCTCGCACGAGTCGCCGCACGCGACGAGGCCGGGGCATCGTCGGGGCGCAGCGGCTCGTTCTTCCGGCGCGCGTCCGCTCCTGCGCGTATGAGAAGGACCGATGCGCGTCCGATTGGCAGGGCTGCCATGCACCGACGGATCCGTTTCGTGTCAGAATCCGCCCCGCCGACAACACTCGAACTGGATGCGCATGAAAGTCGCCCCGTGGCTCGTCCGAACCGGTTTCATCGTCCTGCACGTGGTGCAGTATCTGGTCGTCTCGCTG
The DNA here is from genome assembly GCA_035444405.1 of Rhodocyclaceae bacterium. Lineage (GTDB taxonomy): Bacteria > Pseudomonadota > Gammaproteobacteria > Burkholderiales > Rhodocyclaceae > DAOMOP01. The sequence continues at coordinate 5,538 of DAOMOP010000129.1, read as the reverse complement.
GCCGGCTGGAACATGGCCGGCATCGTCGCGGCGCTGATGCTGGGCGCGCAGCTGCTGCCGGTGGCGCACTTCGAAAAGACCTTCCGCGTCAGTCCGATGCGAGTGAGCCAGTTCGGCAGCCTGGTGTGGCTGGCGGTCGCCTTCGCCGAGATGCAGCTGGCAGGCGGATGAGACAAGCGGCAAGTGGCCGGCACGGACCCAGCGCTGCCGTGTCGCGCACCACGGCAGCACGCAAGCCCCCCGACAAACCATGGCTGGACCAACGATGAAACCCGTCGAACAACGACTCGAAGCGATGATTTTCGCGAGCCGCTGGCTGCTCGCGCCGTTCTTTCTCGGGCTGATCGTCGCGATCCTGGTGCTGCTGGTGAAGTTCGCGAAGGAGCTCTTCGCACTGGTCGCCGGCGTGTTCGGCACGGCCGAATACCAGACCGTGATCTCGATCCTGACCCTCGTCGACACCGCGCTGATCGCGAGCCTGCTGTTGATCATGATCTTCAGCGGCTACGAGAACTTCGTCTCCAAGATCAACATCGGCCAGCACGAAGACCGGCCGGCGTGGATGGGCAAGGTCGGCTTCTCGGACCTGAAGATCAAGCTGATCGGCGCCATCGTCGCGATCTCGGCGGTCGAGCTGCTGAAGGCCTTTCTGATCAGCGAGCAATACACCAACGAGCAGCTGGCGTGGAAGGTCGCCATCCACCTGACCTTCGTGCTCTCGGGCGTGCTGTTCGCGGTGACCGACTGGATCGTGGACGCACGCAAGCAGAGCAAGTAGGCGACTCGACAAACCCTTGGCGCGCGGCACGCCGTCCGCCGCGCCGCACGGCATCGATGCTCCAGACGGCGGGAATCGACCGCGATCGACACCGACGAAGGCCGGCCATCGTCCGCAGGCCCGGGCGTGCCTACCCGAGGCGAGCGGCGAGTGCCCGCCCCCACCACGAGTCCGGCGCCGCCTGCCACGCGTGGCGGTGCAGCCATGCGAGCGACTCGCCGTCCTGCGCGAGCAGCGAAAGCTCCCTGGCCGTGAGCCCGACCGGCCCCGCGGCCAGGCAGCGCGCGCGCAGCGCCTCGAGCGTCTGCCGTTTCGCGCCGTGCGCGCGGGCGCGCGCCGACGCGGCATGCACGCGGTTCAGGACCGGATCGATCACCGCCTCGACGAAGGCGCTGCGCCCGCTGCCGACCGCCATCGCCGCCTCGCCGGCCGCGAGCTCGTCGAGCAACGGGCTGCCGAGCCGCTCCTCCGGCACACAGAACAGCCCGCGCCGGCGGAACCACTGCCCCAGCGCGACACGGCTCAGCAGCACCGAGGTCGGCGCCGCGAGGATCAGCGGGATCGCCACCGGCAGCGACCAGTAGAAGAACATCGGATCGAGCCACCACGCGAAGCCGGCCCACGCGGCGGCGAGCACGGTGCCGGGCGCCTGGTTGACGAACGCGTCGAGCCAGCCGGTCTCGTCGCTGCGGTTCTGCCCCGCCCAGCGCAGCGACACGTTGAAGAGCGCCTCGATCACGTAGCGGCTGTGCGCGAGCATGCGGATCGGCGCGAGCAGCGTCGAGATCAGCATCTCGAGCAAGGTGCTCGCGGTGAGCCGCAATGCGCCGCCGTGCGCGCGGCGCCGCCCGCTCAGCATCACGTCGACGATCGCGAGCAGCTTCGGAAAGAACAGCAGGAACAAGGTGGCCCCGGCCAGCCCCAGCGCCCACTCCGGATTCCAGCGCGGCCACAGCGGAAACAGGCTGTGCTCGGCCGGAAAGTAGTCGATCGGCTGCAGCACCAGCCTTGCGGTGGCAACCGTCGCGAGCGCGAGAAAGGCGAGCCACAGCGGCGAGGCGAGATACGACATCACGCCGTTCAGGAACGCGAGCCGGTGCGCGGTGCGCAGGCGCGGTTCGAACAGCATCAGCCACAGGTGCTGCAGGTTGCCCTTGGCCCAGCGCTTGTCGCGCGTGAGCTCGTCGACCAGCGTCGGCGGCGACTCCTCGTGGCTCGCCGCGAGCGCCGGCTCCAGCCACACTTCGTGGCCGGCGCGCGCGATGAAGGCCGCCTCGACGAAGTCGTGGCTCGAGATCGGCCCGCGAAAGAGGCCGAAGCCGCGCAGCTTGGGCAGGCCACAGTGGGCCATGAAGGGCCGCACGCGGATGATCGCGTTGTGGCCCCAGAAAGCCGCCTCGCCGAGCTGGTAGGCCGCCAGCCCGGCGCTGAAGAGCGGCCCGTACACCTGGTTCGAGAACTGCTGCACGCGAGCGAAGAGCGAGCGCGCATTGACCAGCGTCGGATTGGTCTGCAGGATGCCGACCTGCGGCTCGCGCTGCATCAGCTGCACCATCCGCACCAGCGTGTCGCCACCCATCAGGCTGTCGGCGTCGAGCACGATCATGTACTCGTAGCGCCTTCCCCAGCGGCGCAGGAAGTCGGCGACGTTGCCGCTCTTGTAGTTCATGTTGATCGGGCGGCGCCGGTAGAAGATACGCCCGAAGCCGCCGAGTTCGCGGCACAGTGCGTACCAGGCGCTCTTCTCGGACAGCCAGTAGTCGGGATTGCGGCTGTCCGACAGGATGAAGAGTTCGAAATGCGCGAGCGCACCGGTGCGTTCGAGCGAGCGGTACATCGCGCGCAGCCCGGCGAGCGTGCGCCCGACCGGCTCGTGATAAACGGGCAAGACCAGCGCAGTGCGCGCGAGCGGCGTCGCGGCGAGCTCGGCCGGCGCATAGCGGCGCATGAGCGACAGCCGGTCGCCGCCGAAACGGCGGATCGCGAAGCCCGACACGCCGATCCAGAAGCCCACCGAGATCCACAGGAACAGGATCGCGAACAGCGCGATCAGCCCGAGCTCGACGGCATTGCCGCCACGGTAGGGCAGGATGGACATCATGTAGTGGCTGCCGGCTGCCGTCTGCACCAGCACGACGATGGTGAGCAGCGTGCGTCGCAGCCAGGCGGCGCCGCGCCAGGCGACCGGCCGCGCGGCGGGCACGGCTTCGGCCGGCAGCACCACGGATTCGTGTTCGTTCACGGGTAGACGTCGTAGCCGATGCTGCCGCGCATCAGCGGCGGGAAGGCTTCGGGCAGTGCCGGCTCGGGCAGCGCGAAGCGCTCGGGAACGCGCGTCATCACGCGTGCGATCAACGCCGACGCCTCATCGACGCCGGGTTCGGCCTCGGCGAGGGTCTCCTCGACCAGACGCAGCGCGACGCGCATCGTCTCGCGCGTGAGCGGCACGCCGGTGAGGCGCAGATAGCCGAGCACGCGTGCCAGTGCATGCTCGCAAGGCGTGCGGCTCATGCTCAGCGGCTCCGCACGCGCACGTCGTTGGCCGCGGGCAGGCGATAAGTCCATGTTTCGGTCAGCGTCGTGTCGTCCTCGCGCAGGAACGCGCGCAGGTCGAGCGCCTTGCCCTCCTCGGGCCGCGCGAGCACCGACAGCCGCCAGGTGCGCAAGGCCTCGTTGTACTCGACGAAGTGCTCGATCACTTCGGCCGCGCCGGCTGCGGTTACGTCGCCGACCACGGCCGCGCGCGGCTTGAGCTTGTCGAGCGGGCCGCCGGCGAAGTCGACGATGAAGCGATAGGCGCCCTCGACGTTGCCGCCGCCGATGATGGCGCCGTCACCGACGAAGCTGTTGACCGCCCGGCCCATCGGCGTCTTGACCACGTCCGGAGTGCCGAAACTCACCGTGTAGCTCAGTGACAGCGGCTCGGCGCCGGGGGCGAGCTTCTCGCCGGGGGTCCAGAAGGCGACGATGTTGTCGTTGGTCTCGGATGCGGTCGGAATCTGCACCAGCACGACCTCGCCGGCGCCCCAGTCGCCTTTCGGCGCCACCCAGGCGCTCGGGCGGCGCTCGTAGCGCGCCCCGAGGTCATGGTAATTCGTGAACTGCGTGTCGCGCTGCAGCAGGCCGAAGCCGCGCACGTTGCCGGTTCGAAAGAAGTCCATCTCGAGCGCGACGGGATTGAGCAGCGGCCGCCACAGCCACTCGTCGGTCGCGCCGTCGTGGATCAGCAGACCGTCCGAATCGTGCACCTCGCTGCGCCACTCGCCGCTCGGCCGCGCCGTGTTCTCGCCGTAGAAGAACATGCTGGTGAGCGGTGCGATGCCGAGGAGCTCGACCGCGTCGCGCGCGAACAGCACCGCCTCGACCTCGAGCCGCGTCACGGCGCCGGGATATGCAGTGAAGCGATAGGCACCGGTCAGACTCTCGCCGTCGAGCAGGCCGTAGAAGCGCGGCGCGTCGGCGCCCGGTGCCGGGCGCTCGAGCCAGAACTCGACGAAGGACGGAAACTCCTCGCCGCCAGGCAGGCCGGTGTCGACCGCGATGCCACGCCCCGAGATGCCCCATGCGTTGTCGCGGCCGACGCCGCGGAAATAGCTCGCACCGGCGAACACCAGGAACTGGTTGTGTTCCTTGCCATCGGTGAGCGGAAACGCGAGCTTGAAGCCTGCGAAGCCGAGATCGGCCGGCACGCGCCGCTCGAGCTCGGCATCGGCGAAGCTGAACCAGCTCTTGCGATACGGCACCGCGTGCACGCCCTCGGCATCGATCACGTTGATCGCCACCGGGTGGGTGTAGAACAGCCCGGCCGAGAAGAACATCACCTGAAAGCGCGAATTGCTTTCGCGCCACAGGCTGTGCTCGGGGTCGAAGCGGATGTCCTGATACTGGTCGTAGGCGAGCTCGCGCATGAAGCGCGGGATGGCCGGCGGCGCCTTGTATGGTTTCGCGGCGAGCTCGCGCGCCTTGTCCACGACCTGCTCGAAATCGAATACCGCCGCGGCATCGATCGGAACCAGCACGGCGGCGGCAATCATCAGGCGCGCGAAGACACTACGCATCGAAGGCATTTCAGTCGAATCCCGGTCGGTAACGGAGACAGGTGGAGGCAAGCGCAAGCACTCGGCACGCACGACGCCGCGCACGCCGATAAAGCCTGGTGCGGCGCCGGTGCGCTGTCGTCGGGCGGACGAGACGAGACTCGACGCTCCCTGGACGCGCGTACTCTATGGCCACCGGGGCAAATGTCAATATGTTCGCGGCAAACCGTATCGCACCGTAACATTTCCGTCCGATGGCGACGCCCGCACGCACACCGATCCAGGCCGTCGGCGGCCGCGTCAGCCGGCCAGGCGATACCAGGCCACGCCGGCGTCGTCGATGCTGCACACCACCTCGCCGCGATGCATCAGATGGTTCAGGCACGCGATGCTCTCGCCGGTCGCCAGACCGAGCAGCATCGTGTCGCCCGTTTCGCGGATCGGCCGCGCGAACAGCGCACCGAACACGTCGATGACGCGGCGCGGCGTGACGAGCTCGGCGCGCAGGCGCTCGAGCGTGCGATCGAGGCTGGACGCGAGCTGATCGAGCCGCGCGTGCAGCCCGCGAAAGCATTCGTTGTGCGCGGGCAGCACCAGCACGTCGTCGGGTACCTCGCGCCTGAGCTTCGCAAGCGACAGATACCAGTCGCCCATCGGGTCGGCTTCGGGCTCGATCGGATAGACCGACACGTTCGACGAGATGCGCGGCAGCACCTGGTCGCC